>NZ_JARWNC010000013.1:0-765 GCF_029854675.1 Akkermansia sp. N21169
TGTCATTACATCCTCAAGGAAACGCGTGACGGACTCGGCCGTTCATCGGGCTACAAGCTCACCCGCGACCCCTCGGCCGGTTTCGACGACGTGGACACCTTGCTTGACGTCTACCGGACCTACCGGGCGGACGGCCGTCTGGGAACGGCGGGGGTGCGGCTGGGAGAAGGCACGCGGACCTATACCTACAGCTACCTGTCGGGAAGCAACCTGCTCTCGAGCGTATCGCTGCCTTTCGGACTGGAGTGCCGGTATAGCTACGAAACCCGTCGCAACCTGTTGACGGGGATTACCCATAGAACGACGTCGGGAACCGAGCTGGTCTCCCGGACGCAAAGCTACGACGCCGTAGGACGCCCCGTGGAACGCACGCAGTGGCGCGCCGGGGAAGAAACGCGGTGTGACAGCTTCGGCTACAATGCCCGCAGTGAACTGACGCAGGCAAGTCTTGGCAGCCTGGGAAGTTATGGCTACGACTACGACAACAACGGGAACCGCTGTACCTCCACGGATGCCTCCGGTACGACAAATTACCAGCCGAATAGGCTGGACCAGTACACGAGCATCGAACGTCCGGACAAGAGCATGGTGACACCCGAATACGATAACGTAGGCAACCAGCTCAAGGTGGTGACGGAAACAGGGGAATGGTCGCTTGTCTGGAACGCGGAACGCCGTCCCGTGACATGGACGAGCGCCGATGGGAAAACCGTGGTCACCAGTGCTTACGATTCCATGGGGCGCCGCTGCCGCCGCCAGGTGCGT
>NZ_JARWNC010000017.1:0-758 GCF_029854675.1 Akkermansia sp. N21169
CGGTGAGGCTGCCCCCGGAGATGGCGATGGAGTTGGTTCCGGCCAGGCCGTTGAGTCCGAACGTGCCTCCGGCGACGGAGAAGAGGACGCCGCCCAGGTCGGCGGTGTCGGTCACGTCGAGGGAGACTCTGCCGGCGCCGTCGGCTCCTCCCGTGAGACGGACGGTGAAGTCGCCGTCGAGGGCGCCTGCCAGCGAGCCGGAGCCGAAGCTGAGGGTCTGCCCGGCGATGCCTTTGACGGCGGCATCGGAGAGGACGTTGAGTCCGGCCAGGGCGATGGCCTTGGAGGCGTCGCTTCCGAGGTCGAAGAGGGTGGCGGTGCCGGATGCGTCGGCGGTGCCGAGGGTGAGGTTGACCGTGTCGGCGAAGGAGGCTCCGGAGGCGTCGAAGGAGGCGTTTTCGAGGGTCAGGGCCGAGGTGTTGCCGGCAATGTCGGACGAGGCGATCGTTCCGGCCAGCAGGACGGTGCCTCCGCCGGTGATGCGGGCCTGTCCGTCGCCTTCGGTCGAGAGGGTGATGGCTCCGGCCAGGGTGTTGGGGGAACCTGCGCCTCCGTCGGCAAGGACGAGGCCCGAGCCGCTGCCCAGTTCCAGGGCCGTGGAGAGCGTTCCGGCCGTGCCGATAGCGAGGACTGCTCCGGATCCGATGGAAACCGTGCCGTAGCCGGTGGAGCCGGTGGAGCCGGTTTCGTCGGCGATGCCGCCGATCATGGAGCCCACCGTTACTTCCGCATCGTCGGCGATGCGGAGGGTGTGGGCG
>NZ_JARWNC010000038.1:0-323271 GCF_029854675.1 Akkermansia sp. N21169
GGACTCATCTCGGGGAGACGGTCCTTTCAACTATTCGAGATTTGGAATGATCGGATCCCCGGATGGGGCTTGTATCGGCACTGACTCTTTGACATTCTCCGCCCTAGGGCGGGAATCTGGCTGTCTCTCGTGCTCAATACAAGCCAGGGCTTCGTGGTTGCGATCCTCGAAGCCCTGCTCCGATTCCACGAAGCATTTTACCCTCCGTGGTAATCAAATATTAGCTCTTTTTATTATTTGAGGCTGTCTCAGTCGGATTTTTCAATCCTTCATGAGACAGCCTCTTAGCAATTGTTTTTTGAAAAAACGATTTAGTTGGCGGAGCCTTCTTCCTGCTGCGGAACAAGAACAACACGAAGAGGAACGCGAGTGATGATTTCGCCATCAAGCGTGATGTCCACGGAGTAGGTACCGGCGTTGGCAAAAGAGAGTCCCTGGAAGTTCATAATCAGGTTGCGGGTGAAGAAGGAAGCTCCTTCGGGCAACTGAACATGCAGATCGCCGGAAATGGGCATGCGTTCCTTGTCAAGAGCTTCACCGTCTTCGTCAACGATGCTGATGCCGAGTTTATGGTCACCTTCGTCTTCGGGGGTCAACGTGATGCGGAGAGCAAGAGCGCAGGAGGGATGCACAACCGGGGTCTGGCGGGCAAAGAGAGTGTCGAAAGCGCCTTGGACGCAAAGTTTGCCCTGATAGTCTGCAGCGTAGTCGCAAAGAGTGGATACTTGGAAGTCCATAGTGTCTTGTTGGATTATTTATGTTAAACCGCCGTGTAAGAACGTGCGGCAGCTCTTTACAAGCTAGTACCAAACTCGCCATCTATCAAGCCTAAGAGGAATGTTTTTTTGTCATTTTGGATATTCGTTCAAGTTGGGCATTGTCCCGGGCCCCTGCGACATGTAGAAAAGGAATAGGTTTGTTGCAGCACAATTCATGATCCGGCCCCTACAGTTCATTCAGAAAAAAATCGGACATTGGCGCTTGCGTATGTTGCGTTTGCTTGCCGGGCACTTGCCTTGGTTGAGCCGGGATGACGGTTCCATGCGCCGCGATGCCGGGACGGTCGTCGATTTGTTTGCGACTATTTTGATGAGGCACCGGCATATCAATGCCAAGGATGCCGATGCTGCATTGGATATTTTGCGGTATACGTTTCCGGAGGTTGAACATTACTGGTTGGCGTCCCGTCTGGAACAATCCATGTCTGCTTCCTATACGGTACGTGAAGTGCTGGCCGCCGCCGCCGCCGGACGCGACGAAGCGGAACGCATAGCCATTGCTTTGGAAGTATTGTCCTTGTTGAAGAATTCGGGAGATCAGTCTTCCCTGGGCAATCTGTTTGAACGTGTCACTTACGGTCTTGAGCTTCCCGGCGCCGCCGAGGGGCTGATGAATCTGTTGAATGTTCCAGGGACTGAAGCGGAAGATCCGGCCTTTAGCGTTAGTTTTTCTTCATCCGGAAGAGGCGAGGTTGCCCTTCCGGAATCGGATGCGGGGGTAGAATTTCGCTTGATTCGTTGTTCTCGCTTGGTGATGGTCGTCAATGACGGGAAGAAATCCCTGATTGTCCGCGGCCGTCCTTTGGCTCCCGGGCGGGCCATGCCGTTGACGGTGGGGCAGGTTGTCGTCATTCCTTCCGGCCCGATCAGTTACGAAGACTTTAATTTTTTCCTGGAAGCCAAGCGAACCGGGAGGAAGGAAGCTTTCTTCTTCTTTGTTCAGCACGACAGCCTCCAGATCACGCGTGTCCGTAATCGTAACAGTCTGTTGAAGATCATGATGGGATTGCAGGGAGATGTGACGATCCTGCGTCCCGATGTCGATTTCCGAGTCGGAAACAAAAAGGTCGAACCGGGGGAAATTACCGAACTTTCCTACCATACTCCCTTCATGTTGCAGGGAGCTGGTCCGTTCCTTCTCAACGATATCAAGGAAGTGACTTCCGATATCGGCAAGCAGTTCCAGATCGATCCTGCTGCACGTAAAGTACGTGTGACGAATATGCCGGAAAAGGCGCGCAAAGGGGATTTGCTGTTGACTCCCGGATTGGCTTCGGACGTCGTGTTCGAGGTATCGTTCTCCAGCGATACCAGTTCCGGGACACTGGACGTTTTGGAAGCAGCCAGCCACATATCCGTCAATAACAGAGTCGTGCGCGGTCGGATGGAGCTGCAGGATGGCGATATCATTAAACTGAATGCTTTCCAGAGTTTGAGGTGCAATTTTTCCTCAGGCGTTCTGGATGAAGAATACAACGCCATCCGTTCGCTGTGCGTCGAGAGCGTGACAAAGGATTTTCCTCGTTCCGGTCGTGTTGTGGACAATATTGACTTTGAAGTCAAACGCGGCGAGATGGTGTGCATTCTTGGTCCGAGCGGATCCGGGAAGAGTACTCTTCTTTCTATTTTGGCGGGGCACTTGCGCCCGACTCGCGGTCGTGTCCGCTACAATGAACAACGCCTTTACGAACAGCCGGAAAACCTGCGTCCCTATATCGCGTTCATTCCCCGCGAGGATATCTTGGATGCTTC
This sequence comes from Akkermansia sp. N21169, assembly GCF_029854675.1. Lineage (NCBI taxonomy): Bacteria > Pseudomonadati > Verrucomicrobiota > Verrucomicrobiia > Verrucomicrobiales > Akkermansiaceae > Akkermansia > Akkermansia sp. N21169. The sequence goes on from NZ_JARWNC010000038.1 coordinate 2,532, forward strand.
CATGTCCGTGGCTGAACACATCGCCCAGGCTACTATTGTCCGGCGCCCGCGTCTCCAGCGTGCGGAACGCATGCGACGCGTCAATGCCATTCTGAAATTTTTGGGATTGACGCATATTGCTTCCCGCCGTGTTGGGGGGCCTCATGAACGAATGATTTCCGATGGGGAGAGAACCCGTCTGAATCTGGGGTTGGATTTGACGGGGGGGTCCGACGTCTTTCTGATGGACGAGCCGATCAGCGGGCTATCGTCCAGCGATGCTACCAAGGTTGTTGAAACTTTGGAACGTCTGCGGCGCGACAAAATCGTCATTGCCACGATGCACCGTCCGAGTGCCAACCTGATGAATCGCTTCGATAAGATTCTCGTGCTTGACCATGGCGGGCAGATGGCTTTTTGGGGGGAACCTGCGGCGATGATGCACTATTTCCGCAAGGCTGCGACCGATATGGGGATTCAGGTTTCGGCGGACAGCATCAAGGCTGGTGGCGCTGATTATGTCTTTGAAGTTTTGGAGGCTCCCTTGCAGTGGCACGACAGACGGCGTCTCCAGCATCCCCGTCTCTGGCAGGAACGCTTTGAAGGCTTCCGGTTCCGCAATTCAATGGGAGCCGATTTTGGTGCGGCACTGCCGAAAACCATGCTGGGAACCAGCGATATCATTCCTCCGCCTCCCAAACGTTCCGTCATTCAGTTTTGGAGGTTGTTCCGCCTGTGGCTGGTGCGTACCTTTCTCGGGAGGGTTCGCAGCCGGATGGGCTTGTACACAACTTTGCTGGAAGGTCCTTTACTGGCTCTGCTGATAGCGATGACCCTGCGGGCATCGTCAACTCCGGTGTTTACCTTCAAGACAGCGTTGCACATTCCTCCATACTTGTTTTTATCGTCTGTTGTGGCGATGTTTTTTGGTTTGACCGGAGCGGCGAGTGAGATATTGAAGGATAATCCGTTGCTCAAACGCGAAAGCAATTACCGTGTTTTCGTATCGGGGTATATTGCGGCCAAGGCCTTGGTGTTGACCTTTCTTGCCGCTATTCAGTCCGCTTTGTACTTGGTCATAGGCAACGCCATTTTGCAGGTGAATGAGATGTTCGTGTCGTATTGGTTGATCATGGTGCTGACGGCATTTGTCGGTGTCAGTATTTCTCTGCTTGTATCTGTTTTTGCCAAGACCGAACGCGTTGCGTTGAATATGGTGCCCCTCGTACTGATCCCGCAGGTATTGCTGGCTGGGGCGATGATTCCGTTCGAGGAGATGAATCAGTTCATCCCCTGGTCGGCTCACAGGACGGATGAGAATGGTAGGTTAAAGCCCGGACGAGTCCCTCTTGTGGCCGAAGCGTGCCCATTGAGATACTCCTATGAAATGTTCGTTGTGGATCAGGCAACCAATAATCTGTGGGAATTGGAACGTTCTAAAATTCAGAAAAGCGTCGATATCCTGAAGAACAAGCCCGGCATGCTTACCTCGGCTGAAAAGGATAAGATGCGTATGTTGCTACGAGGATTGACGGCTATTTCATCCCTGGAAGCTACCGACGCGGACGAGGCAAAGCGCCATTTGCGCGCGCTACGCCGGTATGCCATGGGGGATTCCGAAGAGGGGCTTGATACCTATATCAAGGATTTGGAGAAGGTCAAAAAACAGACGATGGTGTCGTATTTCGTCAATGACCGTATCCAGGGTATTTACGAATTTGCCGAAGCCCAGCGACAGAGCCGCGAAACGGTAGATCGTCCGACGATTTTCCTGGCCCATCTTCAGCCCATTCCCTGGATGGGAGACGGCAAACTTCCGGACGATCCCGGTTATAGCGCAGATCATGGTACGGTGGAAACCTTGTGGAAGGACGGGGTCGTCCTGTTTCTCATGGGATTGATTCCCCTGGTTGTTGCCGGATGGGCCGTGAAGAAACGCATGGAAGTCAAAGTGCCCGTGACCCGTTTTTGACGATTGGGGTGGGAGTGCCGGTGAAATGTCTTCCCTTGATTCGGCAGGAGAGGTAGAATCTTTCTGCCTTCGACAGGGGAGCATGCCGTGCTGAGACAGGATACCCGTTCCGCGTATCCGAAACCCTCCGAACCTGATAAGGTTAATACCTTCGCAGGGAGTCGCTGAGTTAGGTCCTGCCGTGCATGGATCTCTGAAGGAGGTTGTTTTATCTTCATCAACATTCCTTCCATGACTGACAACACCAAGAATGTTTGCCTTTCCTACCCCGGATCGTCCCGCGTGTATGTCGCCGGGAAACTTTTCCCCGGGATTCGCGTTCCCTTCCGCGAAGTTTCCCTGAGTGAAACCATCTTTCCCGACGGTTGCCGGGAAGACAATGCTCCTGTCCGGTTGTACGATTGTTCCGGTCCCTGGGGGGACGATTCTTTCTGTGGATCTGCTGATCAGGGAATTCCCTCGTTAAGGAAGGATTGGATTACTTCCCGTGGCGATGTGAAAACGGTGGAGAACTCCCACGGCTCATGTCTTGTTTCGGACGGCTCCCATCCGGTAACTCAGCGGTGGTATGCATCTCAGGGAATGGTGACTCAGGAAATGGAGTTTGTCGCCATCCGTGAAAATCTGGGAAGGGAAGCAGCCTTCAAGGCGGTGTATGACCGCTTTCCCCATGAGAAGACGAGACCGGAAGAAGCGGAACGCATGCTTGAAAGTCTTTCCGTAATGCCGCGACCTTCCGCTCTGGAAGCGGAAAAAGGATTCGGTCCCGGCAGTCTGGTCCGTCGTGACAGCCTTGATTTCCAGCATCCCGGAGAACGGCGCTGCGGATGCCGGATGCCGGTTTTCTACACGCCGGAATTTGTCCGTGACGAAATTGCTTCGGGCCGTGCTCTGATTCCCGCCAATATCAATCATCCCGAATGTGAACCGATGATTATCGGTCGCAATTTTCTGGTTAAGATCAATGCTAATATCGGCAATTCTGCTCTCGGTTCAAGTTTGGAGGAAGAGGTGGAGAAATTGCGCTGGGCTATCCATTGGGGGGCGGATACTGTCATGGACTTGTCCACGGGAAATGACATCCATGCCACCCGTGAAGGTATTCTCCGCAACTCCCCCGTTCCCATTGGCACGGTTCCCGTGTATCAGGCTTTGGAAAAAGTTCATGGAAGAGTAGAGCAGCTGACGTGGGAGATCTTCCGAGATACGCTTGTAGAGCAGGCGGAACAGGGCGTCGATTACGTGACCGTGCATGCCGGGCTTTTGCAGCGGTTCATTGCCCATACGGCCCGCCGTATGACCGGTATTGTGTCGCGCGGCGGCTCCATTATGGCTCAGTGGAGCATGCTCCACGGCAGGGAAAACTTCCTCTACGATCATTGGGACGAAGTGTGTTCCATTCTTGCCGCCTACGATGTGGCCGTTTCCATCGGGGATGGTTTGAGGCCTGGTTCCATTGCGGATGCCAATGATTTTGCCCAACTGGCGGAATTGGAAGTGCAGGGAGAGTTGACCAAACGCGCCTGGGACAAAGGGGTGCAGGTGATGAATGAAGGCCCGGGGCATGTTCCCATGCACCTGATTGCCGAAAACATGAACAAGCAGTTGGAGTGGTGTATGGAGGCGCCGTTCTATACCTTGGGGCCGTTGGCTAGCGATATTGCCCCCGGTTATGACCATATCACCGGAGCTTTGGGGGGCGCTGTGATCGGTCAGCTCGGATGTTCTATGCTCTGTTATGTCACGCGGAAGGAACACCTGGGATTGCCGGACAGGGAGGATGTCCGCGAGGGAGTCGTGACCTACAAGTTGGCTGCCCATGCGGCAGATCTTGCCAAGGGGCATCCTTTTGCGCAATACAGGGACAACGCTCTCTCCAAGGCTCGTTTCGAATTCCGTTGGGAAGATCAGTTCAACCTTTCGCTGGATCCGCAGAGAGCTCGTGAATACCACGACCTGACGCTGCCGCATGCCAATGCAAAGAACGCTCATTTTTGTTCCATGTGCGGCCCCAATTTCTGTGCCATGCGTTTGTCCCAGGATATTCGTAAAATGGCCGGGGAGAACGAGCCTGAATCCTGAACAAACCGGAGATTTGATCCTTATGAACGGAGAGAAACCAGCCTTTGATTTCTTCTGAAAAAGTTTGTTGTAAGGGCGAATTGGATTGTCAGCAAGGGACTCATATGCCAAAAGAACGGTTGTTTCCCTATGAAAAATCGATTCCTGCTCCTGACGTTGACCGGCATTGTGGCTGCAAGCTCCGTGCTTGAAGCCAGGGTGTGGACTAATGGAAACGGAGCGACGATTGCGGGAAACCTGGTCGAGGTACGCGATGCTGAATTGGATATCCTGCTGGCCGACGGGAGGCGGGTAACGATTCCCCGTAAGATTTTGTCCGGAGTGGACAATGCCTATGCCGATGAATGGCTGCGCCGTTCTCGCGATGGGGAAGGACCTCCTCCGGAGGACCAGTTCCCTCAGCCGCAGCAAGTAACGGATACGAGTACTGACAAGAAGGTTGTGCCGACCAATTGGATGGATCCGTGGCCGAAAAAGTCGGGATATGATGGCGTCATTATGTTCAAGGTCCTTCAGCAGCTGGACGGGTACAGCGTCTATGAGTCCGATCATTTCCGGATAGAATCTCCCAAACCTTTGGATCGTACGGAGCTGGATGCCTTGTTCATCCGGTTTGAATCGGCTTTGGCCGCTTTGGCCGCGCTGCCGTTTAACCTTCGCTTGGCAATGGCTCCTCCGGTGCGGTATGTGATACGAGTTTCTTTCGACGATGCCGGCTGGAAAGAATCCGGGGGAGGCGACGGTGAAATGATCGGGGTTTCCGGTACACATTTTATCGTCCGCTTAAATAGGACGGATCCGGATTTTCCTGTTAGTATTGAATTGAGAAAGAGAGCGACGATTCCGGATTTTTCCTACTTGAAGCCCATCCATATCATGACCCATTGGGTCATGCAGTTCTTGGGCAAAATCTATTGGCTGAACGAGGGACTGGCTTCCTACATGGAGGTGATGCCGGAAAAGGAAGGCATGTTCGATTACGAACATGACATCGCTTTGTCGGCCCGTTCCGTTCCGCGTACAATCCGCAAAAGCAGTCTGTCCCTTCCTTCCTTGGAGAAGATTTTGACTCAGGAAGGTGCCCCTCAAGGTTCCGAACGGGACTTGATGAGGATGAAAGCCGGTGTTTTGTTGGTTACCGTGTTCTTTATTCGCATGGATCGTGGCGGAGGAGAAATGAAAAATCTGCGTCGTTACCTCCAGCAGATCCAGCGCGATGGAAAGGGGAATCCGGTTGAGTTGCTTCTCGATGGCAGAACATGGGAGGAATTGGAAAATGAGATAGTCGACGCATGGCGTCCTCACCGCGTAATCCTGAAATTCGACAGCAAGTGATGCCGGTGTCCGAATGCCATTGGCAACGGTTGGCATGCACGCAATTAAGCATTGATCGCGGACAGGAGGCATAGTAGTTCATCCGTATGATACGAAGCGTTCGCGGATGGTTGTTGTCACTGGGTATGGTTTGTACTGTCCTGGCGGTCGATTCATGTCCGGGAGCTGTTTCTGAACCACCTCCTCTGGATCCCGGGGTTTTCATCGGTGTTCCGTCTCTTGCTCCGTCCCGGGGCGAGGGTAGAGGGGCAGCCGTTGTGCCGGCCTCGGAAAATATTCCGACTGCGGAACCCGTAGCGGAGGAGAATATCCCGACTGCGGTGCCGGTATCCCCCGAGGAGCTGGCTCCAGCCAATACTCAGGCCGTCCAAGTGCCCGTTATACCCAAGGCATCCCAAATCCCGGTGGATCAGAACAAGACTCAGGTTGCCATCCTGTGCTATCATGATTTTAGCGAGGAAAAACCTGTGACGGAGATGCGTATTCGTACCTCTGTTTTCCGTCGTCAGATGCAGGCATTGAAGGATGCAGGCATGCCCGTTATTACCCTGAAAGAATTCAGGGAATGGAAGAATGGCGACCGTCGCCTTCCGGAGTATTGTGTGATGATCACGGTCGACGATGGCTGGAAAAGCCTCTATACGGACGCCTTTCCGGTGTTGAAGGAAATGGAATTTCCGTTCACGGTGTTTCCCTATACCAATTATTTGACTGGCCGGGGGGCGTCGTTGAGTATTGAACAGGTTAAGGAAATGGTGCGTGCCGGGGCTACTCTCGGAAGCCATTCCACAAGCCATCTCTACCCCTCGGCATGGAAGCGAGTCCAGCGTAAGGGGCAGGAAGCCTATTCCACTCTGATCGACCGGGAAATCGGCAAGTCTCGGGAGTGGCTGCAGGCCAATTTTAATGTACCGATTGAATTCTACTGTTATCCCGGAGGGTATCATACGCCGGAAATGATCGAAAAACTGCCGACATACGGTTACGTGGGCGCTGTGACAGTCGTCCAGAGGAAGACCTTGCATGAAACGGACAATTGGCAGATTCCCCGTTACGTCGTATTTGGCAACAATCCGAGGATTTTTGCCAATGCCGTGACGTTCCATCCTTTGGGAGAATCGGGGGCTTCGGGGGTATCCGATTCCGGGGCAGGAAGCATATCGGTTGCCTCCATGTCTTCCTCATTGCTTCCTCCTCCTATGCAAACTGTTCAGCCTACTGCCAATGCCGTGATTGCGGATCTAGCTCCCGTCATATCGATTGATTTGAGTAATGAACGGGATGTAAATCCGGACTCTATTGTGATGATGATCAATGGATTGGGTAAAGTTCCCGCTTCCTATGATCCCGTCCGGAAAATGTATTCCTGGAAAGCGAACCGTCCGTTCCGTGTCGATACCGTGACCGTGTTCGTATCCTGGAAAACCTTCTCTTCTTCCCAGCCGCAGAGTGTCCGGTGGCAATTCGGTGTGTCGGAACCCAAGTCTCATTATGTGCCGGCAAATGTTGTAAAGTAACACTCTCTTCAATTTTCAATTTGGTGTTGACCTTAGGAATAAAATTGTGTTGATTGCGGGCATGGATTCGCCATAGAGCGGATCACAGACTTCTATGTTCAATTTTCAATTTGGTGTTGACCTTAGGAATAAAATTGTGTTGATTGCGGGCATGGATTCGCCATAGAGCGGATCACAGACTTCTATGGAAGCCCGTGGCACGGGCAGGCAATAGATGGGGAATACCGGTGAAAATCCGGAGCTGTACCGCAACTGTAAACGGAAGCATGCTTCCGTAAGCCAGAAAACCAGCCATGGGAGTTGTCCTATTTGACCGGCGAAGTACCGGTTTTAAGGCGTTACAACTATGATATGCTATAGAAAAGCACTCGAAATGGGTGCTATTGCTGTCGGTCTGGCCCTTGTGGCTTCAGGCCAAGTCTCTCTCGGAGCGAATGCTGACAATCAGTCGGCAACCCAGCCAGCCGGTGCTCAGGAGCAGAAAACTGTACCTGCCCAGACTGTCGCTGTCTTACCGGAAATGACTGTTTCCTCCCATTATGTAGGAGTGCCATACACGTCTTCCGGCGTCTCTGTGAGTATTATTGATCCGAAGGCTTTCGAAGAACGCGGGATTGAAACTCTTTCCGGCGCCCTTGCCCGTACTCCTGGCGTGTATATGCTGGAAGACGGTAGTATCGGCCAGCGCGGCTCCATGGGATACATGACTGTTCGCGGCGTTAATTTGGCTGGCGGTACATCTTTGATGATCGACGGCATGCGCGTATCCGATGTGCGTAATGCCATGTCGTACGACAGTCTTGGTTCCGGCCCGGGACAACTTTATGGCCAGGGTAGCCTCTTTGACTTGGGTGGCGCGGAACTTGTCAAAGGACCTCAAGGGGCCGTCTACGGCAACAACTCGTATGCCGGCGTTTTGGCTCTTTCTACACCGGAAGGATCGGGCAAACCCTCCCTTTCCATTTTCAACGAGGCTGGTTCTTTTGGTTCCTATACGGGAACGGTGACGTCTCAGGGCAAAATCAAAAAACTGGGCTATTTTGTAGGAGTCGGTTTTGAAACGACCGAAAACGATCTTCATTATTTGGGGGCTTCCGGTCCTTATGCCTACCCCAATCCGGGACAAGCCAATAATTACGGTGATTTTCGCCAATGGCAGGAAGCTCTGCGCCTGACCTATGATATTAACAAGGACAACAAGTTGAGCTTGACCTACCGCCGGATGGATTCGCAATTGGACAATCCGAGTTTAGTCTATGGAGCAACAGGTTCGACTGTTGAGCGCGACCGTTTCGATATGCGCAGCAACTTGTTGACTGCAACGTTGGATTCCAACATCAACAAGATCTGGTCGACTACCTTCATGATGGGGTACTATGACCGTCATTTTAAGGATAACCTGATCGACGGAAACTCCTGGACGGATCACAGCAAGTTTCAGATGGAATGGCGTAATGCATTGACGTGGAATAGGGAATGGAAAACAATCCTTGGCATGGCCTGGGATCGTACGGATTACAGCTGTTTGAATAATTACGTCGATATCGACGAAATGGAGAGCAATCTCGCCTGGTTTGCCGAACAGATGTGGTCTCCGACCCGTTATCTGGATTTCAGTGCCGTCGGCCGTTTGGAACACAGCACCATCTGGAACAACAATGCTACATGGCGTTTTGCCGGATCATGGAAAGTAAACGGCCGTGAAGATTCTCCGACTCGAATTTTCGGTTCCGTTGGTTCCGGTTTCCGCGCTCCTTCCGAATGGGAACGCTACGCGAATTGCAATATAGGAGGCTGGCCGTATATCGGCAACCCTGATTTGAAAATTTCCCGTTCCCTTGGCGGCGATCTGGGCATTGAACAGCGTCTCGTCAAGAACCATTACCTGACGGTTACCGGTTTCTGGACGCGTATTAATGACATGATCAATTCCAAAACGGGTTATACGACTCCCGGCGACTATTCTACCGGCTTCTCCACATGGGAAAATACAAGTCATGGCACGATGACTGGGGTGGAAACTTCCCTGCGCGGGGAATTCAGCTGCGCCTGGAAACCCGGCTACACCCTTGGCTACACCTACGTGATGCCCAAGGATAATGATGGCAAACAGCTTCTCGGGACGGCTCGCAATACGGTCAGCGGTGAAATCCATGTTTCACCTCTGGAACGCCTGACTACCGGTCTTGGTATTTTGTCCGCCAGCAACCGTTGCGATACATCGACATCGGGCGGCAAGTATCTGGATGATTATGTAACGCTACGTTGGTTTGTCCGTTATAAAGTGACGGACAACATGACTCTGCATTTCCGTGTGGAAAACCTTCTCAACGAGAAATACATCGTGACGAACGACTACAACTTCGGTGCCTTGCAGGCCCGTGGAATCGGGGTGTTCGGCGGTGTTACCCTTGAGTTCTAAAGATCGTTTCTTCATATTGTTGTTGAATTGCTGAAAAGGTCCATCCCTGTCGGGAATCCTCATGTTCGGTAGGCGAAGACCGGACGGAAGATTCTTCTGCGGGGATGGATTCTTTTTTCTGATGGATGAACGGCGGTTTTTCCCGCATGATATCTCCCGATGCTCAAGTGGTTGTCAATCATGGCTGCGGCATTTGCCGCCGTATTCCTGGCAGGAGTATGGTGGTTGTCGCGCGATGTAAGGGAAGGACTGGATACGGGGAAGATGAGCATGGCTTCGGGACGCGATGGCATGCCCGCGTATTTTGAAGGATTTGTCGGGCGTTGGAATCGGGAGGTTGCCCATTGGCTTGCTTCGGAAGTTGAACGATTGAAGAGGGAAGGAGGGGATCCGGGGGAACTTGATTTGTTGAAAAAGCGGACCCTGTCGGGTGATTTTTTACAGATACTCCCCTCTTCGTCACTGCCGGGAGGACTCGTTTGGCAGGATGGTATGGACCAGCCGGATATTGGTGATCCGAGAGCCATGAAAGGCGGTGAAATCGATATTTGGGGAGGAGTGATGTTCCCTTCCACGTTTCGCCCTTTTGGCCCGGAGAGTACTAGTTTCTTCGGCTATTCGATGTACGGTCAGGTAGATATGAAACTGGTTGCCATCCATCCCCAGACCGAAGAGATTATTCCAGGTCTGGCGGATCGTTGGGCCGTGTCCGGCGATGGCAGGAAGATCTACTTTCATCTGGCTCCTGAGGCTGCCTATTCGGACGGTTCTCCGATCAAGGCGATGGACTTTATCCTGTACCTTTGCCTGAGGACGAGTCCGGCTGTCAAGGATTCCCTCTATTCCAATGAGGTCAAGAAACAATTGGCCGGTATCCGCGTGTACGGGGATGACATTTTGGAGATGGAATTGCCCCGTGCCGTTCCGTGGGCTCCTTTCAAGGCTGCCGGTCTTCTAGCCCCGGCTCATCCGGGATTTTACGCGGATTTCAATGCCGGATACGTGGATAGATACCAGTGGCGCATTCCTCCCGGAACGGGAGGATATATTCTGGATGCGAACCGAATTGTCCGGGGTAGGGCGCTGACGTTGAAGCGTGTGAAAAACTGGTGGGCAGCCGACAGGAAATACTATCGTTATTCGTGCAACGTGGATGCGATTACGCATCACTTTTTCCGGTCGGATACAAAGGCGTATGAGATGTTTCGTCTCGGGCAGTTGGATTATTTGACGGTGTATAAGCCAGAATTGTGGGAAGCTCTTCTTCAGATTCCTCCCGTCCTCGACGGGTATGTTGAGATGGTTTCCTTTACCCGTCGGTTTCCGGAGCCTCCCTATGGCATTTACCTGAATACGGGAGCTCCGCCACTTGACAATATTGATGTCCGGACGGGGCTGTTATATGCCATGCCGATGCAGGAAATACTCGATAGCTTGTTCCGGGGGTACTTTTCCCGGTTGTGTTCTCTAACGGACGGATATGGCAGTATGACGGCTGATCTGGCATGGCCGGATTATTCGCCCACGAAGGCGCGAGCGTATTTTGCCCGTGCCGGATATAGCCGGGTGGGACCGGACGGTATTCTTGTCAATGGGCGTGGAGACCGTCTTTCTATTGAATTGGCATATGCCGAACTTTCGCCATTGATCGGCAATGTTTGCCGCAAACTGAAGGAGGGAGCCAGGGCTTGCGGGGTTGACTTGCGGCTGGATCCGTTGGACGGTTCTGTGTGTGCCCGCAAGGTGAATGAAAAAAGGCATATGGCTGTGTTTTGGGCGACGATGTTCGATTACCCCGTCCCGAATCTCTTTCCGATGCTCCATTCATCCCAGGGCAGGGATGCTGCGGGGAGGCTTGTCTCCAATACGGAGAATGTGTTTTCCATAGCCGATGCGGAATTGGACAGTGCGTTGGCGGAAGCCGCGGAAGCTTCCGGCAGGGATGATCTACGGAGGGCTCTCAAGAGGATTCAAACACGAGTTCGCGATTTGGCCATTTGGGTGCCCGGCTGGAAGGACGATTCTGCAAGGATGGCTTATTGGAGATGGATTCAGTGGCCGGATTCGGAGACGACGCGTTTTTGTTATCCTATTATTTTCAACCCATTGGAGTCACATCTTTACTGGATTGATCCGACTATACGACAGGAGGTGAATGAGGCCAGGAGAGAGGGGAGGAAGTTCCCCGAATCCGTGAAGAGGATTTCCCCGATTGAGCCGGAAGGATGATCGCCGGGAAGGCGATTGCCGGAATATGAGGAATTGCGGGTTTTTGACTTGGCAATTGGAGAATATGTGTACAATAAGGAGTAAAGGATATTCCGCGTCTTCTGCTATGAGCCGGAGGCGGACTTTTGGAACCCGATAAGCTTATTTTGACACCCATGGAAGAAGACCTGAAACAATTAGCCGTTCAATCGCTTGAAACTCTCCTCCAATCGCTTGGTTTCGAAGGGACTGTAACTCCTGAAGAGATGGACAATATCATTTGCCTCCAGATTAGTTCTCCGGACGCAAAATTCCTGATTGGAGAAGATGGAGACCGCCTGGATGATTTGCAGTATCTCGTCAACAGGATGATTCAGCACAAAATCCCGGATGCTCCTAGGGTGAAGGTGGATTGTGATTCTTACCGCCAGCGTCATGAGAAGAAGCTTCTCGACAAGGCGCTCTCCATTGCGGAAAAAGTTAAGGAAACGGGCAAGCCTATGAAATTGTATCCCTTGAATGCGTACCACCGTATGCTTGTTCATAATGCCTTGAAAGAAGTTCCCGGTATTGTGACGGAGTCTGAAGAGGGCAATGCCCGGTTCAAACGGATTACGATTCGTCCGGAATGATGAGGATGGTTCGATCTACGGAAAAGGGCTCCTGCCGATTCCTGTTGAAGCGATGGATTTATGGGTTCCTCGTGCTTGTAGCGGGGGGGGCATGGCAGGTTTATGGTGCGGTCGAATGGTCTCTTTCTCCGGAAGGTTCTGAAATACGTGCACGCTCGGCAAAAAAGGATATACTTTATCTTTACGTGTCTTCACAGCCGGGGCCGGCGGAGAAAGGATGGATGCAGTGGTTGGATTCCTCCCGGTTTGATGAATCGGGATTGGACGGTAGTTTTGTATTCTGCAAATTGGAGCTTCCTTCCGGAAGGGTTAATCCTGGCAGTCCGGTTACATCGGAGGTGTTGGGGCGTGCCGCGCGTCATGGCGTGAGAATGTTGCCGACGATGATTCTTTGCGATGAGAAGGGCAAGCCGTATGCGATGGCAGTTGGAGGATCCCGGAATGATGATGAGGCGGATACCCTGGCGGCCAGGCTTCTTCTCTTGCGCGGGGAGAAAGCCAAGCGTGATGAAATGCTGGCCCGTGCTTACGCTGCGCAGGATCCGGAGGAGGCCGCTTCCATGGTGCTTCTTGCCCTGGAACATGTTCCGGTAGAATCCTGGGCTCTCCATTATGCTGCATGCATGCACATGCTGGAGAAATCCTCCTGTGCCGATGCCAGGTATCTAGAAGCTGTTGCTGCGTCAAAGCGTATCCTTCATGAAGAGGCGTTGGGGGATCTGGTCCATAAGTTTTCCTTGCTTGTCGGGGAAAAGGAAAGGGAAGATGTTTTGAAGGGCTTTTTGCATTTTTTAGAGGAAAAGGATCTGGAAACACCGACAAGGCAATGCGTGCTTGTAGCCTATGTTTATCCTTTGTTAGTCAATAGGTGTCGGGAACTCTTCCGAAAAATAGGTTCCAACTCACCTGAACTTGAGAAAACATTCAACCGTTCTGTGGAGGTCTTGGAAGAAGCTCGAGATCTGGATCCTGCCTCCTACTGGGGACGAATGGCACATGAAACCCGCGAGAATTTGAGGAAGGCTCGCTTGGCTGCCGCCCGCTACGATTGATTCCTTTGATCGAAGTCCTGCGAATACAAAAAACCGCCATTCCGTGAAAGAATAGCGGTTTTTTGTCAGAAGAAAAATCCTGTAATGAACGAGGAAGAAACCGGGTTAGCAGCTCAATTCGCGGCAGAGGTCGATGATTTCGGGATTGACCGAATATTTTTGGCCGGCAACGGCATTCAGCGATGTTGTGGCGTAACTCCCGTCGCGGTAGACCATGATCTGGTTGTTGTTACCCTTGTGCAGAGCTTCTACGGCACGGGTGGCGAAACGTGTCGCCATCAGGCGGTCTCTCGCAGTCGGGGAGCCGCCGCGCTGAACATGGCCCAGAACGGTGAGGCGTGTATCCATCCCCGTTTTTTCATTGAGCCAGCGAGTCAGATACTGAGCGACACGCGTTCCTTCGGCGACGACGGCGATGATGTAGCCGATGCCTTCTTCGATTTGAGGGCTCAGACGGCGGTAGATGGAGTCGAGGTCGTAGGGGATTTCAGGAACAATACAGATATCAGCGCTGCTGCAGAGAGCCGTGGTCATGGCCAGGTATCCGCAATCGCGCCCCATCGTTTCCACGACAAATGCCCGGTGATGTGACTGAGCCGTGTCACGGATGGAATCAATACAATTGAGAATGACGTTTTGGGCGGTGTCTACACCGAGGCAGTAGTCCGTCGACGCAATATCATTGTCGATCGTGGCGGGAATCCCGGCAAACGGGACTTCGAAATCATTGTAAAAGTCGTTGAGGGCTCGGAAGGATCCGTCTCCTCCCATGATGATCAGTTTTTCAATGCCTTTGGCCTTCAGGTGTTCGTAGGCCTGTTTGCGATATTCGTACTGGAAAAACCTTTTGGAACGTGAGGAACGCAGAAGCGTGCCGCCGCGGTAAATCAGTTCATTGGTAAGGTTGCGGGATGGTTCTTCAATCTTTCCGTCGATGAGTCCTTCCAGTCCGTCGTATACCACGTATGGACGCATTGAGAGATGTCGTGCATGGTCCACGGCGGCCTTGATGGCGGGATTCATTCCTGCTGCATCACCGCCCGATGTCATAATGGCTATTCCACTCATTGGCTGAAGGTATCGTTAGTAGTTCCGAAATTTAGCGTATATGATGTGGGAGGAAAAGCAAGTCCCGAGTTTTTTGCTGGCACGATATAGGTGGAATAGGCATGATTCCGGCATGGTATCAATCGCAGACCAATTGCTCCAGGCTTCCGCGTTTCTGGCGGATGAGATGGATTCCCTGTCGTTTTCCTTCCCCGTCGCTTATACGTATAATCCGCTAAAGTATGCGTGGGCTCCGTATGAACAATATGTACGCCGGTATGGAGATTCGGAGAAGAGGACTTTTTTTCTGGGGATGAATCCCGGTCCTTTCGGGATGGCCCAGACGGGTGTTCCGTTCGGGGAAGTGGATGCTGTCAAGAACTGGCTGGGTATTGAAGCTGCCGTGGGGAAGCCTTCCCTCATGCATCCGAAAAGGCCTGTGGATGGATTTGCATGTAAGCGCTCCGAGGTAAGCGGCAGGAGATTGTGGGGGCTCTTTCGTGATGTCTATGGAACTCCGGAAACATTTTTCAAGGATCATTTCGTCGTTAATTTTTGCCCGCTTGTCTGGATGTCCGAATCCGGAGCCAACGTTACTCCGGACAAGCTGTCCGCAGACATTCAGGAGCGTATTGACGCTCTGTGTCTGTCTCATCTTGAGAGTATGATACGGATTATGGAGCCGGAAATCCTTGTCGGTGTAGGAGCTTACGCGACGAATAAATTGAAAGATGCCTCCTCTGCCATGCCGGATCGTACGTTTACCATCGGTACTCTTCTGCATCCTAGTCCTGCGAGTCCGGTTGCCAATAAGTTTTGGCCTCAGCGTCCCATGGAACAGCTGCGCGACCTGGGTATTCTGCCCGTCGGTAAATAAACGGGAGGCGTAATAAGAGAAGCGCCTCCATCGTCCGGGACGGTGGAGGCGGGAAAATAGTGTTCCTCCCTGAAAGGGGGGAAGAACGAATAGATTGGCGGGATTATTCTCCTGGGACGACGGTTGCGTCTTTGGGGCCTTTTACTCCCTGCTTGAATGGATCGAACGGGATGGCTCCGGTAATACGGAGGCTTCCATCGGGAAGATAGACGAGAGAAGGCTGGTAACCATTGATTCGCTTGTAGTATTGCAGGGATTTCCTGGTTCCGTCCGGAGCGATGATTGCCCCGGCGTAGATGGTTGGTGTCGTCAAAAAAAGAACATGAAGGTTAGCCTTGGAATCAATGCGGCATGCCGGGTCGAAGAAGCTCAACCATTCCCCGAGTCCCGTGGCATTGATGGGAGTACCCACCTCTCCGTCCTTGACTTGAACGTACAGGTGGGATTTTTGGTTATTTTTCATGCTGCAGACGACGTACTTGCATCGGCGGCCTCCCGGAGGAGTTGCGATCTGGGACCAGACGGGCATGCCGGACATGATGGTGAACATTTTTTTGCCCGAGGAAAACATGGTGCGCATGTCCGGGCCGCGGACAAGGGCTGTCGCCTTGTAGTTGCCGTCACGGGAAAAGTCGTAGAAGTGGCGCAGGTTGATTCGGCGGGAAACGCTTTTACCGGTGGGGATGGAGAGTGGAGGAAAGTTGGCGAAGCGCGATTGGGGCAGGGGCATGCCGCCGTCGTTGCTTTCGACGTTGATGTCGAGCCAGGAGATTTGGTCGCTGCTGCTCAGATGGATGGGAGCTCCGGTGTTGTTGCTGATGGTTAGGCGAACGGTGACAGGTTCTCCGCTGAGGAATTGTTTTTTGATTGGTTCCATTCTGACGATCAACTGGGAAAACGCCGGGAGGCAGAGAGCTCCTAGAAGAAGAATGAATGATAGGATACGTTGCATGATAGAAGGGGATGGTGTACGAGAATCGATGGCAGATTGTTTTACTGGAAGATTCGCAGGTACGACGACTTCCGATGTTATTTATGTATGTATGACCGGTGAGGGGGATAAATCAAGGGAATTATTGTTCGTGAACGGTACGGAAACCAATTGTTTTGGATCTGATGTCCTGGGATGGAACGTAGATGACTCGTTGTTTTCCGGGGAGTCCGCTATGTCCTCCGCAGACAATGGGGCGTTCCGCTTCCATAGGCATGGAGGGATCTTTTCCTTCACTGGATGTCCATTCCGATACTCCGGAATTAAAACCGCACAGGTTGTGTTCTCCCACGTCCCGGAGATAGTTGTCAACAGGACCCATAGGATCTTGCCCGTGCGTAGAAACCCGGTCGGCAATCGTTTTCCATTCTTCCAAGGTAGGAAGGCGGTATCCTTTCCATTTGGCATAGGCATAGGCATCCCAGAAATCGACGTTGAAGACAGGCGTCCGCATACTCATGGCATAGTCTTCCCAGACCTTGCCATGTTGGGCGGCATCGAGCATGGCCTCCCAGTCGAGAGGGGTGTGACCGGTTTTTCCTGGAGGCTGATTGGGATGGTCGTATGACTTGCGTCCCTGTTCCGGCATGTTCTTGATGGAGTCGAGAAAGTTTTTGTAGGCGCCGATGGTGACTTCGTATGCGTCGCAGATAAGGATGGGGGCTCCGTTTCCCGGATTGATGGGGATTCCCATATGGTCGCGCCCATCGAAAACGGGATGTGTCAGTTTAGGTTTTGTAGCGGTGGAATGATGATCCGGATCATTGTTGCCGATGAGAAGGAAAACCGCTCCGGCGGCAAGGATGGCGACAATGGCGACCAGAAGGATCTTGTAACGGGATAAAGGAGAAACAGGAGATTGTTCAAGAAGTCCAGTGGTGGCGTTTTGCCCGATCCCCAACTGGTCTTCGACGGTATCCACCATTTCGGCTACGTGCTGCCAGGTGAGCGTTTTTCCTTCCTGCCCGTCCCGCATCCAGGTGGCAATAGTACCTATGCGGGTGGCTCCGGGCACGTTGGGGGTGATAAGGGAGGGAAGAATGTTGCCGAGGGAGATCATGTCCAGGGCAGATGTGTCCGGCTTTCTTGTCCCGGGAATGACCGGGTTGATCATGCGGAATCCTCCGCTCGAGTCTTCAAAAAAGGAATCGGGAGAAATGGGAGAAGTGGCGAGATTGTGGGAATCGAAGAATTCTTCTGCCTTGCTGACGGTTTTCAGTAGCTCCAGAAGTTGATGGGTGCTAAAGGTTTTCCCGATGCTGATGGCATTGTCCAGTCTGGCCCCATCCGGTTTTTCATAGCTGAAGTACCATTTCCCGTCGGTCTTGCTGGCTTCGTAAACGGTGGTGAAAAGGGGAGAATCGACTGATGCTTTGACACGAACCTCATGAAGGAACTCCTGGATGGATTCCTCGGTACTCGTTTCCGGATCGGGCATTTCCAGGATGACTTTGCGGCTTGTGCTAATTTGGATGGCGTCAAAATACAACCGGCCATCCTTTTCTTTGATCAGGGAAAGAAGCGTGTAGTCGCCTAGAGTACAGGGGAAGGAAAGTGTCATGAGGGAGGAAATGCAGGGTTATTGAGCTGCGGGAAGGAAGTCGGACATTTGTTGAGCGTCAAGAATAGAAGAACCTCCTTCTTTGGGGGGAAGGAGCCCTTCTCCGTAATTGTCGTCCTGGTAGGGTACATCCGGTTTTTTCATCTGCATTTGCTCGATGAGGAACAGAACGCGCGGAGAGGCGTAGCAGTCCATGGGCTCTCCTTTGTAATAGAGTTTGGCGGTGAATCCGAAATATTTGAGATCGCCGTAGGCAGCGATTGCCTCTTCGGTCAGAGGAGGCATGTGGTAGCGGACTTCAAGGGTTTCCTCCCCGTCAGCCCAGTCAACGGGTTCGCTCATCCAGCGGACCTGGGGTTCTTCCGCTCGCGTCAATTCGATTTTTCGTCCATTGACGGAATCGTAGAAGAGGATGGGGATGTAGAGGTCTTCCGGGCGGATATTGAGCCCTTCTTTCATGAGAATGGGAATGGTCAGGACGACGCGTTGTCCGTCTCCCGCGTTTTCTTCCTTGTACTCCAGAATGGTACCGAAAGCCATGTCTCCCCGTCTATCGGACGGAGCCTCGAAACCGGTCTCGAGGTGTTTGGCGGCCATTTGGCAGTATTTGCCGGCTTTGTCGCGCATAGTGAATACTTTGAGGAAGTATTCACGGGACTTTTCGGCATTGCGCAGAGCCTCGTAAGCGAGGCCGAAATAGTAGAGGAGGACGGGATTGCCCGGTTCAAGAGCCGAAGCTTCTTCGAGTTTGAGAACGGATTTTCTCATGTCTCCTTCGATTTGGGCATAACGGGCTTCCTTGAGAAGCTGGGCAAGCTGTGGGGGAAGGGGGATATCCGGTTCTTTGCGGGTCTTGTTTTCGGCGTAATCCTGTACATTGTTCGGTTGACGGATAACGGGCGGAGCAATGACAGAAGGCTGGGGACCTGAGGCTTTTTGATCGGCATCCCGTAGCATTTCCTCAACGGTTCGCGGCCTGATAGATGTGATGAGTTCGTCGGGTAGGGGGGGCTGTGGCTTGTCGGGCACGGGATCTTTCTTGTCAGGAACCGGCTGTTGTATAACGGGCGGTGGAGGGGACGAAAGCTTGAGTGTCAGTGCGATGCCTACTGCCATCAACTGAATGAAGGCAAGGCAGCCAAGCACAATGTATACGCGGCGCAAGGCCTTTGTTGATTTTGGGGGATGAGGCATCTCGGTCTGCTGCATGAAACTCGTTGGGCTGCTCTGTTTAATCTACTCTTCCTGTCCCGCTCTGTGAAACAAAAAATAAGAGTTGCCGAGCTTATCCGGCCTGAGGAAGAAGAGCAAGGGACTTTATTGAGGTTTCCGGCTTTTCTTTTGACCGTATATGTCCGGAGATATCTGGAGGGGAAGGGATATCATGTTTCGTTTTGAGATAGGATATTGTCCGGGAGGATCGACTGTTTTCAAGGAGGCTCTTTCCAAGCCATTCTGCTTCATGTGGTTGAAGATACACTGGGTAATAGCCTGAAAGCACTGAAAGGAAAAACTTATCATACGGTACTTCATTCTGTGGATTTGGTGTATCCGCTGTTGTATGAAAATAAGCGAATTAAATATGTAGGGTACTGAAAGGAAATTGTACTCGTGTGCGTATTCATCCCTGTTATGAAAAGCTTTTTCCCATTATTGTTGATGTGCATGGTGTGTTCCGGAGCTGAATTTGTCTTTTTGGATGGAGCAACGCCTTCTCTTGTCGGCAGCCATATATCGACTCAGGGGGGATTTTTGAGATATTGGGATGGCGTCGGCAGTGGTGCAGAATGGAAATTTGCCATTTCGGAGAAAGGAATGTATTATCTGAATTTAAAAATGGCATCTCCGGCTGGCCAGGGCGGAGTTGCGGAAATTATCCTGGATGGGAAGAAGGTCTGCGATTGGAATGTCCCTTCAACGAAGGATTTCAATGATTTCAAGACAGTTCGCGTTTGGCAGGGACAACTGGAGGCCGGAGAACATACGTTTCGGATTGTGGCTGGAAAGTTAAACCAACAGTATTTCATGGATGTGAAATACGGTTTTTTATCTTCCGATTCGTCCGAAAAAGCCTGGGAGGATGCAGTCGGGAGAGAATGCGCGAAAATTGAAGAGACAATGAGTAAGGTTTCGTCCTGGAACGAGTCTTTGGTTGTAGCTTCCGGACTGTTGAGGAATGGCAGATTGTTGCCGGATTCGGAGAACCGCCTTCGTGTTTTGCTGGAGAATGGGTTTCCTCACCAGGAAGTATGGCTTCGTCAGGATCTGGGCAAGGGAGGAATGGAGCTGCTGCTTTCGGAGGATTCCGTTGTGTTGATTCGGGGTGCGGTGGAGAGAATGCTGGTCAATATCCCGGAACTGAAGATTTTTTCGGATGAGATCACTAGACTGAAACAACATCCGGATGCCTCTTTCTCCCAGTGGTGCGGATTGTATGAACGCATGGGCTATGCAAGGCGCCAGGTCCGTTTGGATCGAATCAGGACAAAGTCTCCGAAGTTTATTTTTGCGAAACACCATGTTTTTGGCAGCGTCTCCGGCATTTATTTGATTACGGAGACGGAGGGATCCAACAAGAAATCAGCCCTTTGCACTCTGGATTTAACGCAGGACAAGGATGGTGCCTTTGCCCGTGAGGAAATGCTGGTTGATCCAGGGGAGGGGAGTGTCCGGGATCCTGAGCTTTCCTTCGATGGAACGAAGCTTCTTTTTGCGATGCGTCCGACGAGGAAGAATTACAATTCAACTTTTTTCCCGGGCAAGAGCCAGGGGGATGTCAATCTGGCTTCATCGGGATGTCCGGAAAGCAATTATCAGATTTACGAACTGGATCGTACGACTGGCAGGATTCGCCCATTGACGACTCCTGAAACTTATGGCTCCAGCATGGAACCCTGTTATCTGCCCAATGGTGACATCATGTTCAGTTCCTCCCGCATCGTCCAGCACATTACCTGCGGGTGGGGAGACCTGAGCAATCTGTTTATCATGAACAAAGACGGCAAGTATGCCCGCCGTGTCGGATTCGATCAAACGAATACGGCTTTTCCGAGCTTGCTCAATGACGGTCGCGTGATTTTCACAAGGCGCGACTACAATGATCGCGGCCAGGCCTCGGCCCATGCCCTCTTCCAGATGAATCCCGACGGGACGGCGCAGACGGAGTTCTACGGCAACCAGACGGGGTTGCCCAACAGCTTCCATCATGCGCGGGCTATCCCGAACTCCAACAAGGTGATTTGCATTATCGGCGGATACCACACGACGCAGGGAGGCAAGCTGGCTCTGATGGATGTTTCCAAGGGTGTGGAATTGGATCAGGGAATCGTGGAAATGCCCGGATACAGGACGCCGAAAAGCGGCAATGGTTATGATGACCGGTATGGCAAACAGGGGGAACAGTTTTCCAATCCCTATGCATTGACGGAACGCGACTACCTCGTGTCGATAGCCCCGCACAACGGAGCCGATTATTCCCTGTATTACTTGAATGACAAAGGAGAACGGGAACTTCTGGCGTCAGACCCGGGCACCTCCTGCCTGCAGGTGATTCCGGATGCTCCGCGCAAGCGTCCGGGAGTACGTCCCTCCGAGGTTGATTACACGAAGGATGAGGGTATTTTTTATGTACAGAATGTATACTATGGCGAAGCGGCCCAAGGGATTGAACCGGGAAGCGTCAAGAAGATCCGCGTGATTGAAATGCTGTACAAAAATGCAACGATCGGGACAGGGCGTGGCGTAGGCCCTGGAGGTTGCTGGGATACGGTGATGCCGACGGGACATGGCCTTGCCTCCTTCGATTCGAAGAAGATTATCGGCGATGCAACGGTCTATGAAGACGGTTCGGCGATGTTCAAGGCACCTGCTCGCAAGCCTGTATACTTCCAGCTTCTGGATTGTAAAAACCGGGTCATTCAGACGATGCGCTCGTGGGCGACGCTGATGCCGGCAGAGAAGTTTTCATGCGTCGGCTGCCATGAGGACAAAAACAAGACGCCGCTCAACCCGCTGCGTCGTACGATTGCGTCGATGAAGCCGGCGGAGGAGCTTGAGCCTTTTTATGGTCCACCTCGCGCCTTCAGTTATATTCATGAGGTACAGCCCGTGTTCGACAAGCATTGCATAGCCTGTCACCGCGAGGGAGGGGAAGGGAAGAAGCTTTTATTGACGTCCAAGCCTTATGTGGATGATCCGGCGGCTAAACGTCGGTATTACCGTTCCTATTTCGAACTGACGAAGGCACGTCCGGAAAATGGTCACAAACCTGAGGAATTCGGATTCTATCCCTCGGATAAGGTATGGGGACCGCGTATTCTGGGGCAGCGTCTGCCGGACGAACCGAACAAGTATGTATCGTGGTACACCCGGTTTGAACTGATGCACCAGTATCCTCCCTACAGGGCTGGGGCCGTCCGCAGCGGATTGGTCAAACTGCTCGAAAAAGGGCACAAAAATATCAAATTGACTCAGGAAGAATGGGATAAGATCTGTGCATGGATCGACTTGAATATTCCATTTGCCGGGGAGTACGATGAATCCAATATCTGGTCGGATACAGAAAAGGCCTTCTACAGGGCAAGGGTGAACGAACGTGCCAGAAACGAGGCCATCGAAGCTCGCCATATCCGTGAAATGATTCAATTCGGCCACAAATAACCAACTGTTTTGAACATGAGTTTTTTCCATAAACAATGGAGAGGGATCACCTGTGTGATGTTTGGAGGTGTGGCTGCCGGTTTGTCCGGTGCGGCGGATTCTTCTATCGATATTCCGGATCGCGCGCGGACGGAACAGATTGTTTCAGCTTGTTCCGGGGTGTGGAATTCGTGGAATCCGCAGGACAGTTTTTCCAATGACTTGCCTCGGACGGCATTGCTTGGCAACGGTGATGTCGGGATTGTGTCGGGAGGGAGCGGAATGGAAAAAACGTATTTGATTTCCAAATCTGATTTTTGGTCCTGCGGAAATTTAAAAGGTAAATTCAGTGCGGATAAACGTTATAAAACGCAACCTTTGCCTATTGGCGGTGTGACGATCAGACCGGTTGCCGAGTCCTCGGCATTGGCGGAAACAAAATCTTTCCATGAGAAATTGGATATTTGGAAGGCATGTCTGGAAACAGAACTGACGGGAATGAGCGGCGAGTCCGTATCCATGAAGGCATGGATGGCGGCAACGGAGAACGTGTTAATCGTCGAGTTGAAGTCTCCGGAGGCTATGGATCTGGAAATCGATGTGTGGTGCAAGGCTGATCAGGAATGTTTCCCTGCGGATGTGGGTACGGACGAGAATGCCGGGGCGGTTTCGAGGTGGACCTTCAATGGAGCTCCTGAAAACCCCGCTTCATGGCGTTCCCAGGCAGTGCTGGCTCCATCCGTTGTCCATGCCGGCTTGCCCGACCATTGGAAGAATAAATCGGAAGCAACTGTTTCGAGGATAGTTCGTTTACAGCCGGGACAATCCTCCTGGCTGGTAGTTGCTATCGGAGGGGGAGGGCAGACCTACGGACACGATGGCAGGCTGAAGGGCTGGGACCCTTGGGTGAAAGCCCGGGAATTGCTGGGCTTGGTTCGGAATGAGGCTGGTGTTGCCTCTCTTCTCAAGTCCCATGCCGATTGGTGGAGGGAGTATTGGACTGTTTCTTCTATCGACCTGTCTCCGTCCGATGAAGAAACGGCTCTGGCGGAGCGTTATTATTACGGAGCCCAGTATTTGATGGGGTCGGGTATCCGGAATGGAAAACTTGCTCCGGGACTTTTCGGAGTCTGGCATACGACGGACACGCCGAATTGGTCTTCTGATTATCATCTGAATTATAATTTTATTGCTTCGTTTTACGGGACGGCATCCAGCAATCGGTGTGATTTGCTGATGCCTGCCGCAGAAGCCATGCTTGCGATGGAGAGGGAAGGAATGGAGCGTGCTGCGAATCAGATTGAACTGCAACGGATTAACAGGGAATATGTGAATTCCCGTTCCGCTCTTCGGAAGGGTATTGCGGATGCTATTCTTTACCCCGTTGGGATTGGCCCGTGGGGGACTGTTACAGATGATTCCTACCATCGTGAACTCCTCAATGTTTCATACAGTTCATGGCCGATTATCCAGTATTACAACTATACGCTTGACCGTGATTTTTTGGCAAGGACATACGGGTTCTTGAAAAAATGTGCACGGTTGTATGAAGTCTGGCTGGAAAGGGATGAGGATGGAAGGTGTCTTCTTGTAGCCGGGTACAATGAGGGTTCGTGGGCGCATAATCCCGCTGTTGAGCTGGCGACGGTGAAGATGTTGCTGGCGTTTTTGATCAAGGCATCGGAGGAATTGGATATGGACGCCGGAAAACGTAGCTTCTGGAAAGATCTTTTGACTCGTCTGCCGGAACAGCCGGTTTCCGAATGGAAGGGTAAACCTGTTTTCTCTCTGGCAGAGAGGGAATGGAAAAAGAACACATGGAAGCAGTTGGACAATCCGATCCCATGGGATGGAAATATCCTTCCGTTGGATGTGATTCTTCCGGCCGGAGAACTCGGGTATTATTCCCCGGCGGAACAGCAGCAAGTAGGTAGGAATACGATTGATGCGTTTGGGGATGGAGCATGGGGGCAAATCAATAATTTTCCACGTATTTTCTATGATGCCGTCCAACTTCGTTATCCGGCGGAAAAGATTTTGAAACACATGGCGGGCGTTCTGAAAAAACAAATGGGAAATAATCTTGCCGTTCGGGATGGCTATCACGGTCTGGAAAAAGTCGGGGCGACGGCTGCCATCAACAGTATGCTGGTGCTGAAACACAAAGGTGTGATCAAGGTGTTTCCCAATTGGCCTAAGGATCGAAACGCCGCTTTTTCACGGTTGAGGGTTCCGGGCGGGTTCCTGGTCTCGGCTGCCTATGATGGTTGTCGGGAAACGGTCGTGAAACTGGAAATAACAAGCTTGCTGGGAGGCCGGTTGACGATGGCTTGTCCGTGGGAATATGGAACTGTGGTTGCCCTGGATTCTTCCGGGAAAAAGCTTCCCATTATCGAATCCTCCGAACCGGAATGGAATGAGCGAACTTTGTCGTTGCCGGAAACCCGGGCTGGAGAGACCTATCGTTTTTCTTCTTTCCCATGAGTGAATGGGAAAACGGTAGATATCCGGTGTCGTGAGTGAAAGGCAGAAGGATGGAGACTCGTATACTTTGATGATTATGAAGCTCCTTCTCTTCTCTTTTCTGGCTTGGGGGTGTCTGGGTACTGCCATTGCAGCCTCCTCTTCTTCTCCGGAACCTGTCTCCGTAGTTGCGGATAGCGGAGTGTCTTTGCCTTTCATTTTTCTGGATGGAAGCGAAGCCCGGTTGACCGGGCGCGGTGTGACGAAGCGCGGCGGTTTTGTCCGTGACTGGACAGGAACAGACAGCGGTCCGGAATGGAAATTGGAGGTTCCTGCGACGGGTACGTATTATTTCTGGCTCATGATGGCATCTCCGGAGGATCAAGGGGGAACGGCTGCCTTGTTTATGGATGGACGGGAAAAGTCTGTATGGACGATTCCTTCAACTGGAAATTTCAATGATTTCCAACTGGTATGCATGTGGTCGGGAGAGTTAGAAAAAGGGGAACATGAAGTTCTCGTGAAGGCCCGGGAATTGAAAGGCAGGTTTCTGATGGATGTAAAATATGCTGTGTTGTCGTCCAGTCCGGTTCCGGAAGCTTGGGAACAAGCCCTTGCAAAGGAAAAAAAAGCAGTGGAAGATAGGATTCTGAAACCCGGAAAATGGTCGGAAACTTTTGCTGCTGTTTGTGATGTATTGCGGTGTCCGTTGTCGAAGAAGAATGTAGAAACGGCGGGGCGCCTTATGGAAAAAGCCTTCCCTCACCAGATGGACTGGTTGAAACAGGATGCGAGTAAAACGGTTGAAGAACTTTTCTCCGTGCCGGATATGAGGGCATTGCTTGCTGATGCCGTGGGTGTGGCGCTGAAAACCGTGCCGGATCCGGAGAACTTTGCTGCAGAGGCGGCCCGATTGGAACGGAACGATTCCTCTGCTTCGGTTAAGGAGTGGGTAACCCTGTATGACCGGGTGGCATATGCCCGCCGGCAAATGCGTTTGGATCGAGTACGGGCTTTGGCTCCGAAATTGATTTTTGCAAAGCACCATGTTTTTGGCAGTATCTCCGGCATTTATCTGATTACGGAGACAGAGGGCTCCAACAAGAAATCGGCCCTTTGCTCGCTGGATTTGACTCAGGACAAGGATGGGGCCTTTGCCTGCGAAAACATGCTGGTGGATCCTGGCAAAGGAAGTGTCCGTGACCCTGAACTCTCGTTTGATGGAACGAAGCTCCTGTTTGCCATGCGTGCGTCCAGGAAACATTTCAATTCCTGTTTGACGTATTCGCACTACGCGATCTATTGTCCAGCGCCGGAACGGGATCATTATTTGGAGAATGCCTACGGATGTCCCGAATCAAATTATCAGATTTACGAACTGGATCGTACGACTGGCAGGATTCGCCCATTGACGACTCCTGAAACTTATGGCTCCAGCATGGAACCCTGTTATTTGCCCAATGGTGACATCATGTTCAGTTCCTCCCGCATCGTCCAGCACATTACCTGCGGGTGGGGAGACCTGAGCAATCTGTTTATCATGAACAAAGACGGCAAGTATGCCCGCCGTGTCGGATTCGATCAAACGAATACGGCTTTTCCGAGCTTGCTCAATGACGGTCGCGTGATTTTCACGAGGCGCGACTACAATGATCGCGGCCAGTCCTCGGCCCATGCCCTCTTCCAGATGAATCCCGACGGGACGGCGCAGACGGAGTTCTACGGCAACCAGACGGGGTTGCCCAACAGCTTCCATCATGCGCGGGCTATCCCGAACTCCAACAAGGTGATTTGCATTATCGGCGGATACCACACGACGCAGGGAGGCAAGCTGGCTCTGATGGATGTTTCCAAGGGTGTGGAATTGGATCAGGGAATCGTGGAAATGCCCGGATACAGGACGCCGAAAAGCGGTAATGGTTATGATGACCGGTATGGCAAACAGGGGGAACAGTTTTCCAATCCCTATGCATTGACGGAACGCGATTACCTCGTGTCGATAGCCCCGTACAACGGAGCCGATTATTCCCTGTATTACTTGAATGACAAAGGAGAACGGGAACTTCTGGCGTCAGACCCGGGCACTTCCTGCCTGCAGGTGATTCCGGATGCTCCGCGCAAGCGTCCGGGAGTGCGTCCCTCCGAGGTTGATTACACGAAGGATGAGGGTATTTTTTATGTACAGAATGTATACTATGGCGAAGCGGCCCAAGGGATTGAACCGGGAAGCGTCAAGAAGATCCGCGTGATTGAAATGCTGTACAAAAATGCAACGATTGGCTCGGCAATGGGTAAAGGTCCCGGAGGTTGCTGGGATACTGTGATGCCGACGGGACATGGCCTTGCCTCCTTCGACTCGAAGAAGATTATCGGCGATGCAACGGTCTATGAAGACGGTTCGGCGATGTTCAAGGCACCTGCTCGCAAGCCTGTATACTTCCAGCTTCTGGATTGTAAAAACCGGGTCATTCAGACGATGCGCTCGTGGGCGACGCTGATGCCGGCAGAGAAGTTTTCATGCGTCGGCTGCCATGAGGACAAAAACAAGACGCCGCTCAACCCGCTGCGTCGTACGATTGCGTCGATGAAGCCGGCGGAGGAACTTGAGCCTTTTTATGGTCCACCTCGCGCCTTCAGTTATATTCATGAGGTACAGCCCGTGTTCGACAAGCATTGCATAGCCTGTCACCGCGAGGGAGGGGAAGGGAAAAAGCTTTTATTGACGTCCAAGCCTTATGTGGATGATCCGGCGGCAATGCGTCGGTATTACCGTTCCTATTTCGAACTGACGAAGGCACGTCCGGAAAATGGTCACAAACCTGAAGAATTCGCCTTTTGGGAAACAGACAAGGTTTGGGGGCCTCGTCCATTGGGCAAGCGCCTGCCGGACGAACCGAACAAGTATGTATCGTGGTACACCCGGTTTGAACTGATGCACCAGTATCCTCCCTACAGGGCTGGGGCCGTCCGCAGCGGATTGGTCAAACTGCTCGAAAAAGGGCACAAAAATGTCAAATTGACTCAGGAAGAATGGGACAAGATCTGTGCATGGATCGACTTGAATATTCCATTTGCCGGGGAGTACGATGAATCCAATATCTGGTCGGATACGGAAAAGGCCTTCTACAGGGCAAGGGTGAACGAACGTACCAGAAACGAGGCTATTGAAGCACGCAATATCCGTGAGTTGATTCGTGACGGACAATCGTAAAAAACACTTGAATAATCAATTTTTAAGAGCAAAACAGTGACGGACGCTCGGAATCGTGAAAAAAAAGGAAAGTTTTCCGCACTTTTCACTTTCCTTGATGGATAAGAAAGGTTAAATATTTCTTCAGTCCGATTAGTCGGAATGGCGTTTTGATTCTACCCATGAAAGAACAGGAACAACAGTACAGGAAAATGAGTCTGGATGGCCCTCCGTCGCCAGTTGCCGGAGGTGTGCCTGTCCCTGTCGTTCAGGATGATATGGAGGAGGCTCAGCGCAAGCTGGAAGAACTCCGTCGTAAAAAGGCGGAGATTGATGATTACAAGCGGCGCATGGAGGAAATTGCGCAGAAGAAAGCCCGCTTTATTGCTGATCAAAACGAGTTGGGCGACCGGATGTTCTCCGCTGTGGAAAGGATTGAGCAGGAACTGGAAAGCCTTGCTAATGAAATCAAGGAGCTGGAACAGATCCGCCTGTGCTTTACCAAGGATCTGAAGGTTCTGGGGGCGATCCGCCCCGATGACTGGGGACAGGATAATCTGGAACAGCAATTAACCGATGCTGCTGAAATCATGGATCATTGTGAAGCCGATTATAATGATGCGGTCGATCACTGCTCCCATATGCGCCATACCAAAGTATTGACCCGTTCCCGCAAATCTTCCCGTCGCCTGCTGATCTCTTCGCGTGAATTTGTGACGCAGTTCATCCAGGGTTTTTCCTTTCACCTGCCGTTGTTTATCTTGTTAGTCATCTTATACGCAATCGTCAGTTGCGGTCACTCCAACAATTTCTAATACCATGTTTCTGAGAAAAAGAAAACAGAGAGATTCTGAATTCAGCGATTTGGATCGTGCTTCCCGTGAGTTGATGCAGAAAATCAGCGAACTGGAAGAAATGGTCGGTCAGGGATCTCCCGTTTCCATGCAGCCCCAGCGCAATACTCTTCCACCTCCGGACAGAGTGCGGCAAACACGCCAGCAGAACACGCTGAAAGTAGCCGTCGCACGGGGTAATGTCCGTAATGCCAGGCGTGAACTTCATGAGAGTACGGCTCTTCTGCTGGTTCTCATTTGCTCCATTGCCGCTTCCACATTCTGGATCATTCGTCTGCTGGACCAGGGTTGAAAAATATCTCCCAGCATGACCTTATTTGCTGTGTCTTCCCAGGAGATGCCTTGCTAGACTGAGTCTGCCCATGAATCAGCCGCATATTGACGTTGCCTATATTGCCCGATTGGCGAGTTTGCACCTCACGGAAGAGGAAGTTGACCGCTTTTCCGAGGATCTGACTAAAGTTCTCAACTATGTTGATCAGTTACAGAGTTACGACGTCACCGGAGTAGAGCCCATGTACCATCCCTTGCCGGTAATGGATGTTATGCGCGATGATGTAGTTCTTTCCGGTCTTTCGACAGAGGAAGCTCTGGTCAATGCTCCTCAGCAGGCCTCGGAGCAGATTCGCGTGCCCAAGGTTGTTGAATCCGCTTGATTTCCCTTCGGATCCTTTTCCCCACTATTTTTCCTTTTGCCTCATACTTTTCCTAGATACATGTCCCTGCCTCTAAAATCCCTTGCCGAGTGGAGAGATTGTCTACGCGACGGCTCCGTTTCTTCTGTCGAACTCGTCAACATGGTGGCTGATGCTATCGATAAAGAAGACGGCGCAACTCACGCCTATCTTTCCTATGACCGGGACGCTGCCCTGAAGATAGCCCGGAATGTTTCTCAGGATTCCCTCCTGGCCGGGATTCCCATTGGCGTTAAGGACAATATTAGTGTCAAGGGGCAGCCGACGCGTTGCGCATCGCGCTTTCTCGAACCTTATGTTGCTCCTTACAATGCTTCGTCCGTCGACAGAATGATTGCGGCGGGAGGCATCCCTCTGGGACGCATGAACATGGATGAATTCGCCATGGGATCCACCGGGGAAAATTCAGCTTTCGGACCGACTTACAATCCATGTGCTCCCCATCGGGCGACGGGAGGATCATCCAGTGGTTCCGCTGCCTCGGTTGCGGCCGGTACCGCTATTGCCGCATTGGGCTCCGATACCGGCGGTTCCATCCGCCAGCCGGCTTCCCATTGCGGAGTCGTAGGATTGAAACCTACCTATGGCCGGGTTTCCCGGTATGGACTTGTTGCGTTCGCTTCGTCCCTGGATCAGATAGGACCGATTACGCGAGACGTACGCGATGCCTCGATTCTGCTGGAAGCTATCTGTGGTCATGATCCTAAGGATTCTACCTCGCAGAATCATCCGGTGGAGCATTTCGAAGATGCCGTTGGCAAAGACATCAAAGGGCTTAGGATCGGAATCCCCAGGGAATATATGACTTCTGGCAACCATCCCGGTGTGTCCGAGGCCATATCCGGTGCTCTTGCCCGGTTGGAATCCTTGGGGGCTGAATTGGTGGAAATTTCTCTTCCGCATGCCGAAGCCGTTGTGGCTGCCTACTACATTATTGCTTGTGCGGAAGCTTCGTCCAATCTGTCCCGCTTCGACGGAGTGCGTTATGGGCGTCGTTCGCCGGACGTATCGGATCTTTCCAACCTTTTCGAACTTTCTCGTGAGGAAGGCTTTGGTCCCGAGGTTAAACGCCGTATTATTTTGGGCACTTACGTTTTGAGTTCCGGCTTCTACGATGCCTACTACACCAGAGCGCAGAAAGTTCGCTCCCTTGTTGCCGGAGACTTTGCCCGCGCCTTTGAGAAAGTAGATCTGATTGCCGGTCCCACTGCCCCGGCTCCGGCTCCCCTGCTTGGTGTGGCGGCTTCGGACCATCTCCAGACCTATCTGGCGGACATCTATACCATTCCTGCCAATCTTGTCGGACTTCCCGGAATTTCGGTACCCTGTGGTACGGCTGCGGATGGCGACGATCTCCTTCCGGTTGGTCTCCAGTTTCTCGCTCCTCACTTCAGGGAAGAGACTTTGATCTCGGCCGGATACGCTTTGGAGCAAAGCATAAAATAATTTGAATGCGGCTTTTGTCTGCCTTCGCGAATTCCATTATTTCCCGTGAGAGAGGGAGGTGGGGAAGTCTTATCGTAAAATGAATTTGGAAAAGGATACTCCTTAAACTATATTGATTCCGTTAATGAATCATGTCCCCTTTTTCTTGAACCCTGAAGCCCGTAGTGCCAGATCCATCCATTTGAGACGTTGGTTGGCGGACAGGAAAGGCCTTTTTGATATTGTGGAGCCGACATCGCCGGAACACATGCAGGAAAGCCTTAGGGAATGTGCTCGTAAAGGTTTGGAAACAGTGGCTGTTGCCGGTGGAGACGGTACCTTGCGTCTGGCTGCCGGAGCCTTGGCGGGAACGGAGACCAAATTAGTCGTTATACCCTCCGGTACTGTCAACGTCTTCGCTCGTGAAATAGGCATTGGTTCCGGTAATTTTGATCGTGCCCTCCAGGCTTACAATCAAGGCTGCATCAAGGAAGTGGACGTTTTTGCGGTGAATGGCGAACCCTTCCTGCAAATGGCCGGAATCGGTATTGATGGACGTGCCGTGGAGCTGACTACCAGCCAGGCCAAGAAAAAATGGGGTCCTATTGCTTATGGTATAGCTGGTCTCAAGGCTGCCTGCGAACCTCAGCCTCGTCTTCGTATAACCCTCAGTGATGGAAGAATTGAAGAAGGCATAGCCGTGATCATGGGCAACGGCGCCCGATACGGCGGTTCTTGGACTATGTTCGGAGATGCAGACAATGCGGATGGTTTGCTGGATGTCCTGGTATTCAGACGCCACATGGGAACCATCATCAAAGACTGTCTTCATGCTTTCCTTCGCGGGGGATTCAGTCCGGTCATGAAGGGAGACTTTTCCTACCTTAAAGTGGAAGGTTGTTCTATAGATCCTGTTGACACGCCTGCGTCTTATGAACTGGATGGCGATTTCGGTGGGCATGGTGCCCTCAAAATTGAAAAACACCCCGGGAGCCTCAAGGTTTTTGTCCCGTCTTCCAAACCTTCCAAGTAATTTGGAATCAATTTCTTAGGAAATATTCTTCTTTCGCCATTTGTCCTTCTCAAGAAAAAATAAACCTGATATCAAAAAATACTTGCCATCGGGCTTTTTCTTCACTATAATTTTCCCCGTCCTCACGGGATACCGAGACGAAAGTCGAGGGGCATTAGCTCAGTTGGTAGAGCGCTTCAATGGCATTGAAGAGGTCAGCGGTTCGAACCCGCTATGCTCCACCAAATAAAGCCCGCAAGTTAATCGCTTGCGGGCTTTTCTTTTGCTTATTTTCAATGAGTTATGAAGAGAAATAAGGCTTTATGAGGAGTTTGCGGCGATTTTCAAAAAGGTGTGTCATTTTCATGATTTGAGGCTTTTTCCGTTGAATTTCTGAAAATAATAGACATAAAAGACAAAGAATTCGCCTATGGGACGGTCTCTCAAGTTTGCAATCCACAAAACGAAGCGCGGTAAAAAGACTCTGTATAGGATCTGGCTGCCGGCAAGGTTTTCCGCAAGTGGCAAAATTACGGCTCTCTATTATGAGACTCGTGATGAAGCAGCGCGCGATCAGATGATGCTACGCGATCGCTTTTCACAAGGCGAGCTATCGGATAATAATGTGCTGGCTCCTACTCAAATACGTGAAGCCAAGGATGCATATGGGTTACTAAAAGATTCTGGGTTGGGTTTGTCTCTTCTTGATGCGGTAAAGATTGGTATTGAGCAGCAGAAGGCTAGGATGGTCGGCCTGTCTGTAAATGAACTGATGACGAAGTATAGGGATGTGGTGTCTGCTGACAGGGGGTGGTCGGTGAAGTATGAGGGAAATTGGCGCCATTATTCTTCACGTTTTGTTGAGGTGTTTGGCGGTAGGAATGTGGCCGATCTTGAGGCGCATGATATCAGGGTGTGGCTGGCCGATTCTTTTAAGAGTGCGACGTATTTCAATTCTGCTCTGGGGGTGTTGAGTCCGGCGTTTACCTGGGCGGTGAAGCAGGGGATCATTTCCAAGTCTCCGTGGAGTCAGATTGAGAAGAGAAAGATTGTTTCTTCAGATGGCGTGGATGTGTTTACGGTGGAGGAAGTCAAACGTCTTCTGGCTTCGTGCAGGTCTTACAAGGATGAGGAGGGGCACCCGATGGCTGCTGAGGATGGCCATGTTGAAGCGATTTACAAGCTGGATTGTACGGATGCTTTGCTTCCGTTTGCTGTGTTGTTGTTCGCAGGGATTCGCCCGGAGGAGTTCCAGAAGTTGACGTGGGATCACGTGCTGTTGGATGAGGGGTTTATTAATGTTCCCCCATCGATCGCGAAGACTCGCGAGGTGAGGCATGTGGCGATCAAGGATAATTTGAGAAGGTTTTTTGAGGCTGTTCCGGAATCAGATCGGAAAGGGCTTTTGAGGCCGACGAATTGGGTAAGGAAGGCGAAGATTGTGCGAAAGGCGGCCGGCCTTCAGAACAGGTCCGATGCGGCGCGCCATTCGTTTGCGTCGTATTCTCTGGCAATTGATCCGAATATTGACCGTCTCCGTGAAGATATGGGGCATGCCAAGGGCTCGGATATGCTGTTCAAGCATTACAGGGCTGCTGTCTCAAAGCAGGCTGCCGAGGAGTATTGGCAAATTGGGTTGGAGGAGATGTGAGTCCATTTTGTTGGATGTCACAAAATGGTAGGACTTCTTGGATTAAAGTCTGGAATCTGCCAAGCGGGTGCAGTTCTCGGAGGGAGGGCTATTCGTAGTGTTTGCGGAGGGAGCGGATGAAGATGGTTGCCGTTTCTTCGTCTACGGAATAGATGATGCGGTCTTTGGTGTTGATGCGACGGGACCAGTAACCGGAGAGGTTGCCGACAAGCTGCTCGGGTTTGCCTTTGCCAGCATAGGGAGTTTCAAGTATTTCCAGCAATAGGGCAGTTACTTTCTGCGCAGCCTTGCGATCTGCCTTTTTCCAAAAGGCGAGATCTGACAGGGCTGTTTTTGAGAATTCAAGTTTCATGCTCCAGGGGTGTTCATGAAGTTCATGAGGTCATCCGCTGTCATGATGATGGTTTCCCCACGGCGTTTTTCTTCGAGGGACTGGTCCAGGTGGCGTATGTTGGACGGGGTGTCTAGCTGGTGGATGGTTTCCATCCACGAGTCGTATTCTTCACGAGGGATCATGACTACTTCTCGCTGCCGCGATTTGATGATGACGGGCACGGAATCGTCGACGCAGGTCTTGATGGTATCGGCCAGATGCTGCCGGGCTTCACTGTATGAAAGGGATAATGGGGTCATGAATAAAACGTACAAGTTTTCTGTACTCTTGTCAAGTGGTCTCTCGGAGGGAGGGCTGACCTGTTTCTGTTTACGCAGTCACGCATTCTGCGCGATTCACGGTTGCCCAGTTCAAGGTGTTGGGGGAGGAATGGATTTACCAACCGTCTGGCATCTTCGTATCTGGCTTTTGGGCCATTTCTTGCATGTGAGCCAGGTGTTTTTTGCGCATTTCGTATTGCTTCTTGTCGCACATGTCGGTCATGATTTTGTCCTCTAGTTTTTCGAATGCGAAGAGGACGTATATGTATTGTATGCAACAAGAAAGCAGGAGGCTGGCTCCAAGGCTGATGATGAGATTGCCTATAATCGGAGTACCAAGTACTGTTTTTGTGGAGAAAAATAGTATAAGGGATGTGAGGAAGCTCAACAGGACGAGGTTTGTCAGGCAGCAGCTGGTTTCTTCCATGTTCCGCTTTGCGTATTCCTGAGGGCAGCCTTGGTCTACCAATTTGAGGGAATAATCAAATGCCTTGATCCGAAGGTTGTATGAAGATGCGGATAGGATGGCGGCAATGGCCGCAGTGAGTTTGAAGAAATCCGGTATGCCTGGCCAGTAAGCGATGACGGAGAAGCCGGAATAAGAGAGGCAGGCCCATATACCTATGCCTAATACGGCGGGCAACCATACTCCAAGCTGGGTACGGAGGAATCCGTTTCTGAGCCGTGTACGGATGGTTGCCATGTGGCTAAATTGTATTTTCTTCAACAAGTGATGTCAACCATTCCGATAGTTTCCTCATAGCAGCAGGTGAGTTGATGACTCCGGCATCAAAGGGGATGTCGAGGGTGGCGTGTGGGACAAGTTTGTCTTTGGTGATGGTTATTCCATTTTTGAGTTTGATTTTCAGGTTATCCAGGTCGGTCTCAGATATACGCGATGCGAGCAAGGTGATTGTTTCCAGATTTGAATGGCGTCTGCCTCCTGGTGAAATGGTCACTTTGATGCTACATTCATCCAATGGATTTTTGCCGTCTGTTTTGACGATGGGATCTTCCAATGAGTCGATCAATGCCGAGGTAAGCGATTGGGCATAGTCGCTTCTCTCGCTCCCGGAAGCATAGGATAAATCGATGGAACTAACTCCGTATTTTGAGATTTGTTTTTTTACATCAATGCAAATTTTATTTTTCAAATTAATAACTGCGGAGGAAAGCACCCTTGAATCGAGGAACAACCAAGAGAGGAATGACTGGAGGCGGGCATCTCCATTATTTGAATTGGAAATATAGGCGATGTGGTTGCCGGTGATTGCGAAGACAATGGTGCTTTCTACAGGCGGAGCTACGCCTGCTTTTGTGACTGGTTCTGCGGAGGTGATAAAGACGCCTTCTTTGGATTTACCTTTTGCAGGAACGTTTTTCCCCTCTTCTGCAATAATGATGCAGCCACATTTGCATGCTCCGAATTTGGCCAATTCCATGTTTGGAGCCATGAGTTCTTCAAGTGCATTGGAATTAGCCCTGCATTTTCTACTGATGACGGTCACTCCTTTGTTTGCAGATGCCAGTAAGGCCGCATCAAACAACTCCTCAAGTGTTTTCCTGGACTCCCATTGAGAAAAAAGGTCGTCTCTGGATTCTACAGTACATTCCCGGTAATTGGCTTTTCTTTTAAAGTAAGTTGTCTCCATGGCAGCACGAAATTATTATCTTTCCATTTGACGATTATTGTTTTCCTTTCGCATCCATGTAGCGTATATAGGCATTCATAATTTCTTTGCCTTCAGGGAATGGAATTATGAATCTTCTTACCCCTGAAATTCCTGGAATATTGATTTCAAATACATTGTTTAATTCATTTGAGAATGTAATTGAACTGAATGGGATCCCCGCGGACTCTTCATCACGTTCTATTTTGACGCCATCAATTATACCTCGTTCGTCTTTACTCCACTGAATTATTTTTACGCTGTTTTTCATTGCTTTATATTTTTGAATTTTTCAGAAAAATTATATCGTTATTTGATCATGTCGAAGTTGTCTAAATAATAGTAATCAACTTCTTCGGTGATGTTTCCGTTGTAGAATTCGAGTTTCCCGTTATTCATTCTGATTTTAATGGATGCATTACCGTTTGGATAACTGATGGCACCTTTTCTGATGAGTCGTTCTAAATCAATGGAACTTAAAATTATGTAGCGATTGATGTAGGCGCTGTTTGTCAGGTATCTGAAAACAATGGTGTAAAAAATATTTGTATTTGTGTTATTGACAAAGTTGTTTGGCTTTATTATGACGGATATTTTGTTGTCAGCAAACAGGGTTGTCTTTACTTGGATGAAAAAGAATTTGTCATTTTTTGAAGCTGTGATGTCAATTCCTTCATCAACGGACATGATGCTGGCACTGTAGCCTCTGAATAATAATTCGCTGACTACTGCAAATTCTCCTGCTTTGCCGAAATATAGTTTTCCGGTATTTGCCGTTATCCCTGTTTCATTGAAGGATGATGCTTGAGGCTGTTGCTGTGCAGGAAATAGAGGGAGAGCAGTTTGTGAGTTTTTGTCTGGGCGGATTGAGGATTTTATCTTTTTAGGAGGAGCAATAGAATAGACTCCTTTTTTGGGACGTCCAGTTTTGGGGTTGATCGTTTTTTTGTAGATTTTGTTTGTTTTGCTTTTGACGCTGGCAGCAAGAAATGCATTCACCCTTTTTTGGATATCCGTAGATTCCTGGTCTTTATACTCATCAATATTTGATTTAATGTATTCTGTAATTTCATTCACATGAAGAGACGATTGGTTCTTCAATTTGAATACAAGTGCAATAGCTTCTTTTATGGTCATGATTATTCGGAGATGAATTTGAGTAATTTCCCTATGGTTCCGCCGAGGGCTTCGATGTCAGAGCCAACGTCGGAGAGAAGGCTTTTGAGGTGTTTGAGCTTCTGTTCTGCTGTTTGAGCTCTCTGCTGCCATTCGGATTCCTGAATGTTTGCTGTGTCGGTAGCTTGGATGGGGATATCAGAGACACCCCAGAGGTAGTCCATGGAGACACCAAGAGCAGATGAAATTAGGAAAAAACGTTCAGCTGACGGTATAGATTTTCCTTTAGTATAGTCTGAGATCGTCGCTTGACGAATGCCTGTAATTCGTTCCAATTCACTTTGACTTAACGACTTCTCACGAATAAGAGAGTTGAGTCGAGCTAGATATATAGAAATATCTGTAGTTTTTCCTTGCTCGTTCATAGAAAATTCTATAGTTGTTTTCTCGTAACGGTTCTCCATTGGCACGGTGTGACCGTCACGCAATCTGAGAAACTACATAAAACGAATGAGAAAGGGAAGAAAATCATGACGCTAACACCAGAATATTTAGCTGGGCGCGGCTATACGATTTCACGCGCGGCGCGGGCCGTCGATGTGAGTACGACGCATTTGCGTTTGGTGCTCAAGGGGCAACGCACGGGAAGCCGGGAGCTGCTCAAGAAGTTGAGGACGCTGCCGAAGTATCATCCGATTACTCCGCGTGTGAGCTATACGGAGACGAAACCGGAAAAGTGATAGGCGTAACGGAAAACCGATAGAAGGCCGTATGAAGTCATTCCTGATTCACAACTGGCTCAATGTCTTAGGGATTCTCTGCTGGCTGTTCAATATCGTTTGGATTTGTCTCAAGATACGGAACCGAAACTCATAACTATCTGATTAATCAATCATAAAACTGAAACACAAACCTCAGGAAATCATCATGAAAGAAAAACTGAACTACTCGAATTGCACCGAAATAACAATGGAATGCTATGTCGAACTTCTCCAAAAGGGAGAAGTCCTTCTGACCGGATTCCCAATGAGCACAATCTACCCGACAGAACCCGCAGATGAGTTCTGGGGATCAAGGGAAAGATACAGGGTTGTAGGCTACTCGAAGGATGGAGCCACTGCCGTTATCTTGCCTAGCGTAGTTTTCGATGTATGTCGTCAACTTTCCGCTCGATATCCCGAATCTTTGCTTCCAATCGATCGAGAACAACCTTCAAATCAGCAATTTGGTGAGCAAGCGTCCCATACATTACAGGATTAGCTTGGTGTTTTATTTCATCAATAATCTGAGATTCACTCATAGGGCTTTAATGTAAACAAAAGGAACAGGGCGCACAATCATTTCCTCATAGCGTGTGCGAGCAAGGCCGAGACGAGACTGAGGCAGTTCCACCCATTTTGAAAGGAACAAAACAATGATCTATTACACGGTCAATACCGTAGAAAAACGAATCTACGAAGACGAAACGGACAACGCGCTCAACGAACGTGAAGCGCGAGCTCTTATCAAAGAATACACGGATCGCATTAGCGAGCTGGAGGATTGTCTACAGACTCTTGATTACTCCTATGGTCCCGATCCCATGGACGCCTACAAAGCCCGTATTGAAGCTCTATGAACGAAGAACCCGTGATTGAAGAACTCAAGAAACTTGGATGGTACGAATTATGAAAAAGAACCCAACTGATGAAATCAGAGAAATAGACATGGATGATGTCTTGACGAGTGCTGAACTTGTGAAGGAGTTCCCGAAGTTTTTCACTTCCCAGCCGTCTGTTGTGAATTATGCGCGGAATTATGGACTGCCCCATTGGGGGTTGAAGCCTAGGACGTACAGGTTTTCCCGCAAGGAAGTGACTGAATGGTTGTGGGCTCAATATCACTCTGGAAGTTCTCCTTTTAAGGCTGAGTCAAAGCTGAAGATTGTGAAATGAACCTATCTGATGAAGAGGAGGAAGTCGGCATGAAGGATGTGATCGAAGGCATCGCGTTTGCGCTGTGTGTGGCCGGGTTGCTCGGCTGCTTCTACCTGATGGATGCCCTGTTTTGATTTTTCCAAAAAGAAACCGCCCCGGACGGCATCCGGGAAACGAACCAATACAACAATAATGAATACTGAAGAACTGAAAGAAATCCTTGAAAAGCACCGGAAATGGATTAACGGCGAAGATGGCGGCAAGCGTGCCTACCTGAGCGGTGCCAACCTGATCAATGCCAACCTGCGCGATGCCGACCTGCGCGATGCCAACCTGAGCGGTGCCAACCTGAGCGGTGCCGACCTGCGCTATGCCGACCTGCGCGGTGCCGACCTGCGCGATGCCAACCTGAGCGGTGCCGACCTGCGCTATGCCGACCTGCGCGGTGCCGACCTGCGCGATGCCAACCTGAGCGGTGCCAATTTAGGATTTGATTGTTGTTTTGCACGTGTAAAAGGTCAGCCGATTTACCAAGTGTGCGGAGTTGGTCTATCCCGTCGTACTTTAACCTTGAACGCCAAAGGATTACGCAATGATTGGGTTTGGTTTGCTGGGTGTTTCCGCGGAAATGAAAAAGATTTGCGGAAGGCGGTAGAAGGAAAGTACGGGAAGGATTGCGATTACATGGATGCCATTGAGTTTTTAATCAAAACCGCAAAACGCCATTCGGGAGACTTCAAGCAGGAAGCCTAAAAAATGGCGGAAGTCCGCGGCAACGGACGACCGCCTGTAAACAATGATTTCTATCAAAATATCTACAGACATATGACTACTAGAACAGTACGCCCGGATCAAGTTGAAAACACGGGCAATAATTCACAGGAGGGTTTGATTCCTTCTTTTTCTTCGGGCGGCGGTGCGTTGGCTGCTATTACCGGCAATGCGGCGGCAACGTCAGTTCTTGCGTCCATCTGGGTGGCGAAGCAGTTTCCGCGCAATTTGGCGGAGGTAACGGCGAGGATGAGTCAGGCGTGTTCCAGGCTGTCTTTGGCGCAGTCGGCTACGTATGCTTTCCCTCGCGGCGGAACGACGGTGGAGGGGCCGAGTATTCGACTTGCAGAGGCTTTGATTTCTGCCTGGGGGAATGCGGAAGCGGGCTGGCGCGAGGTTGCCCGGCATTGGGATCCTCAAGGGGCTGATGGGCTGGGTTGCAATGTTTCGGAGTGTGTGGCGTTCTGCTTCGACAAGGAAACGAATGTTCGCCGTGAGATTGCTTTTACGGTGAACCATACTCGCGATAAGAGCGAGGTTGATTCGCGTGGGCGAAAAACAGGAAAGATGTTGCGCGTGCCGCTTGATAGCGAGCGGGATGTGTATGAACTGTGTGCCAATATGGCGAGTCGCCGCATCCGTGCTTGTATTTTACAGGTGTTGCCGGGGTGGCTTGTTGATGAGGCTCTTGAGGTAACGGCAAAGGCGATTAAGGAGGGTGATACTCGCCCTCTGGCTGATGTTGCCCGGAGTATGGAGGCGAAGTTTCTTGAGCTTGGCGTGACGCGCGATCAGTTGGTTGCCAATCTGGGTCACTCTATTGAGGAGATTACCCGGCAGGATGTTGTCCGGCTTGGGAAGATTTACAACTCCATTAAGGAGGGGATGGTTTACGTGAAGGAGGTTTTCCCGCCTGTTGCGAAGAAGCCTGATATTCCAGCCGAGCCTCTGGACCCGACTGTGACGGATGATATCCCGTTTGTGAATGAGGTTGCCGCTGCATCTTCTGCTGCTGAAGAACCCCAAACCCTGCTTTGAACAATGGAACTTGTTACTCTTAAAATTGAAACGCGCGGCGAGGTGTTGTACTCGAACCTGAAGGAATTCCGTGAGTCTGTTAAAATGGCTTTGTCGTCTATCAATCAGAAGCCAGAGACGGATGAGGATTTCGGGAAGGCTGAACTCGACGTGAAGGCCCTGAAGAATGCGGAGTCTGTTGTGGAGCAGGCAAAAAAGGAAGCTCTTGCTCAGGCGGAGGACCTGCAAAAGCTTTTCGCAGCTCTCGATGAGTCGAAGGGCGAAATCAGCGCGGCTCGTCTGGGGTTGGAGAAGGTGATTGATAAGCGCAAGAAGGAGATCCGGGCGAACCTTGTTGACAAGGCGAAGGATCGTCTTGATTGCGCATCGCATTTACGGAGTCGCTACGATGATTTGATTGAAAGCTCTATTAAGGGAAAGCGGACGATCAGGTCTATCCAAGAGGGGTTGGATGTGGCTGTGGCTTGCGCGAACAAGTCGATTGCTGAGACGAAGAAGGTGATTGATGAGTTTGTGGCGGAGTACGGAGAAGACATGGTGATGGATCGCGAGGAGTTGGAGATCAAGCGGGCTGATGTTGTGGGCGTTGAGCTCAGGCGTCGTCTGGAGGTCAAGCGGGCAGCGGAGGAAAAGAAGCGTCTTGAGGAGGAGGCGAGGATTGCCCGCGAGGCCGAGAAGGCGGCGAGAGAGGAAGCGGCGGCGAGGGATTTACCCCCTGCGTTGCCGACGTTGCCCGAACCACCGCCGAATGTGTCTTTTGTGGGAACTGTTTCCAAAAAGAAAACAGTTCAGGAGACAGAAGAACAAGAGCTTGCGGGGTTCTGTGCCCGTGTGGTTTCTGTGTTCGGCGGATTGCGTGCAGCCCGTGAAGCCTTGAAGCATCCCGGAAATATTGAACTGGTGAATGAGTTTGCTTCATCGGTGAATGAAGCATTTGCCAAGCTGAAGAAGGGAGGAAGCGCTCAATGAAGGTGTGGCCGAATATGGAGCAACGCTCTGAGGAGTGGTTTCGG
Source organism: Akkermansia sp. N21169 (assembly GCF_029854675.1). Classification (NCBI taxonomy): domain Bacteria; kingdom Pseudomonadati; phylum Verrucomicrobiota; class Verrucomicrobiia; order Verrucomicrobiales; family Akkermansiaceae; genus Akkermansia; species Akkermansia sp. N21169. The sequence goes on from NZ_JARWNC010000038.1 coordinate 44,313, forward strand.
GCGAGGGCGGGGCGGTTGACGGCGAGTAATTTTGGAAGGTTGCTGACGCCGACGGGGCGGGATTCTTCGCAGTGGGAGAGTCTGGCTATTGAGTTGTGCTGTGCGTGTATCCGTCCGGATGAGGTGCAGTGGGAGGGGAATTTCCATACGGACCGGGGGGAGGCTTTGGAACCGGAGGCTTGCGAGGAGTTTTCGCGGCTGATGGGGCTGGAGGTGGAGGAGGTTGGGTTTGTGACGCAAGATAACAATTTGATTGGTTGTTCTCCGGATCGACTGATTCGGGTGAATGGTGCGTTTGTGTCCGGCCTGGAGGTGAAGGCGCCACTGTCGAAGAACCATGCCCGGTATCTTCTGAAGGGGGAGTTGCCTGATGAGTATAAGGGGCAGGTGCATGGGGCGATGGCGGTGACGGGGTTTCCGTGCTGGTATTTTATGTCGTATTGCCCGGGTTTGGCACCGTTTATCAAGAAGGTGTGCCGGGATGATTATACGGCGAAGCTGGAGGATGCCCTGGAGCGGTTCGTGATTTATTACGCGGATTTCCGGCAGAAGACGATGCCAGTTCTGTTGGGAAGGGGGGAGTCATGAGACTGGTGAATGAAGCCTATAAGAGAGCAATCAATTCGATTTGCGAGAGGATTGCGAGCGACGGATGTTTTGATGTGATGTTCTACCAGAATTATTTGGGGGAACACGTTGTTGAAATCCGTAATGTATTACGCTCCGATGAGGATTTTGTGTCTATTTCGGACAAGTCTCCGCGTGTTGTTTGGGACGAACTTCGCGAGTTCTCGCCAATTGAAGATATTATTTAACTACTAACCATTTATACAATTATGAAAAAGATTAAAAAAGTTTATCTCATACCTACTTTCAAAGATACGATTCTTGCTTTTACGGATTTTACAAAGGCTTGGAATTATGTTTGCGAGCACCCTGATTGCATGATTTGTGACCACAAGGGGAAGCCGATTGCCCGGTTTGCACCGGTGCTTGTTCCGCAAAAGGAATTGCGAGTTTGTGAATCCGAGGCGTTGGATCCGCACACGGAGAAGATGAATTCGGAGATTGATGCTATTTGTGATGCGGTGAGGGATAGTATTGGGATTCGCAAGTATGAGAAGATTCGCCAGGATGCGATGAATTCGAATATCCCATTGGCTATGAGTTTTTCCGTAAAGGTTGAATTTTCGAGGCATACGGTTACGGCAAGTTCTACTGGCCGCATTTCCGTGAAAGGTGAGGGGATGGCGACGATTCCCGATTTTGACCAGCCTGAATTTGATTTCAGCGAAGAAGACGAGGAAGAAGAAGATTATGAAGACTTTTAAGAATCTTCCGTTGTTGACTGTGATCCTGCCCCATCCGGGGCGGGAACTTAGCCCGAATGGTCACAAGCCGATGACGAAAAAGGGCGCCATGATTGCGAACAAGATGGCCGTGACATCGAAGAAGAAGGCGCGTGAACTGGCGAAGCTCAAAGCGATTGAAGCTGGTGCAAAGGAGTTAACGGCGAAACCAAATGCGTACAAGATCTATTGGTATTACATCGGTCAGAAGCGCGATGCCGACAATACGGTTGCTTCGTGCAAGGCGTACATGGATGGAATTTGCCAAGCGATTGGAATGGATGACCGGGATTTGGAAATCGTCGGCGTTGAGCGTGTTTATGACCGGGTAAGACGCGGGCATGTTGTGATCCGATTTTATGAACGTGTGCTGATGGAGAAAGGAGGTGACCAATGATTCATATCCTTCTATCCATCAAGCAGCCTTTTTCCGGGAAAATCTTGTCCGGAGAAAAGACATGGGAACTGCGGAAAAACGTACCGCGTCTCAAAAAAGGCGACTCCGTAACGCTTTGGCTTTACGAGTCCGGAAAAGATGGGGCGAGGGCTATCATCGGCAAGTGCCGGATGGTGTCCTATGTGGCTCTGCGTCATATGCCATTTGGGGATGCCCTGGATTTACTGATGCGTGAAGCATGCGTAACGGCTGTTCGCATCTACTCCTATCTCCCTTGCTACGCCTGGGGAGTTCAGGACCCCGTGAGGCTGCCCGCCGCCGTGCCGCTCTCCGCCATTGGCCTAAGCCGTCCGCCTCAGAGTTGGCAGTACCTTACTGACGAACAGGCGGCTATATTGGAAGGAGGCGAACGATGAAAAAAGGATATAGCGTTTACGTGTGGCGACTTGTCGTAAACAGGGAAAATGGAATCAATGTTGAGCCTAAGCCGATTTTGATCGCTGAAGGACTCAATACAAAGAATACAGCAAAAAAGTTTATCGAGTTCTACAAGTCTTATAAATACAAGCTTCGGGGCGCGAAATACGAAATCCGTGAAGATGGAATATCTTAACATACCAACTGCCTTGTTCTCTTCCGCTGAGTTCATCGGTGCGGAACCCGTTCAACGTGCAACGTGGATTGCCTTGCTGGCGTGGTGCTGCGAACAAGAGAATGGAGGAATAATCCATGAATGCCGGTCATGGGGAATGCGTCGGTGGATGCAGACATGCGGCGTTACACAGGAAGAAATCGGCGAAGGCTGTGAGCTTTATTCCTGGGATGGGAATAATCTGATGGTTTTCGGTTATCCCAAACACATTCAGGCAAATCTTGAAGTTAAACGCACGATTGCTCGGGAAAACGGGAAGCTTGGAGGGCGTCCTCGGAAAACCAACGTTGGAACCGATATCGAAACCAATGTTGAAACCGACGAAAAACCTATGTCGGTTTCTAAAAAAACCGATGTTGGAACCAACGTCGAAACCGAAATAGGAACCAACATAGAAACCGATATTGCAACCTATGGAAAAACCGTAAGGAAGGAAGGAAGGGAAGAAAGGAATAATATAACTACTACTACCACTACCCCCGCACGGAGCGATGTTGATCCATGGCCGTCTAGCGTCGATGAAGTCGAACGCTACATGGCAGCCCAGGTTATGAAGCCCAGCGATGGACAGCTACCAATCTGCGCCCAGAAGTTTTACGACGAAATGGAGGCCGTGGGCTGGAAGAACAAGAAGGGAATCCCCCTTGCGAACTGGATGCCTCTTGCCCGGCAGTATGCAGCCAATTGGATGCGCAATGAGGGGCAGGATATGGCAAATGGGCTCAGGCAGCCCAAGAAACAAGGAAACGTCCGCATGGACACTAACGACTTAGGAATCAAATGGGAATGAATGATCTAAAGAAAATACTCGAAGAACAAAGGTTTGAAGAGCGGATGAAAAAGCTCATGGAGCATGCCATATCAGACGATGAAGCTGCTCGCATTGAGGAGCTGAACCGACGTGTTGAAGCAGAAGAAAATGCGCGATACGAAGCTGAGAACGGCACTCCAGATGTCAGGCGTCTTGTCAGGGCTGGCTTTGGACGACGTGAGGCGGAGGCTGTCTGCCATGGAAACCTGAAGGGCGACGGGTGGCATGCGAAGCTGAAGCGAGTCCTGGAGATCATGGACGGTAAGGGTATTGCCGTGTTGGCTGGCGACTGCGGAACCGGGAAAACGGTGATGGCCGCTGCCATTGGCAAGGTCTGGCAGGAACGAAAGCGAGATGTCCGATATGTTCGGGCAGCTGATTTTTTCTGCGGGTTAAAAGCGACCTGGGCGAAGCAGTCAGAAGTTGGCGAGAAAGACTATCTCGAAGAGTTCCGGGAAGTGTCGTTGCTGATTGTTGATGAGATCCAGGATAGATCGGCTGGAGACTGGGAAAACATGATCCTGAACACGCTGATTGATCATCGGTATGCCGACATGATGCCGGTGCTGATACTGACCAACAAAGTAGGCAATGATGCCGTGGCGACATTGCCGAGGTCTGTGGCGTCCAGAGTCGAGGGCACTGGAAGCTTTGTTTCGCTAGACTGGGGAAGCTACCGAAAAGGAGGTGCAAGGTGAATAAGTACAAAAACAGAGAGGAGAAAAGCAATGACTGAACGGATTAATCATCCAGGTATTATCTTCCCCGACCCTCCGCGGCGCAAGGTGAAGGTGAGTGAATCAATGAGCGAACCGCCAGACTGGGGCATGACGACGAGGGATGCGGCGCGATTGCTTGGGATAAGCATGAGCGGGGTACGCGCGTATCTTGCCAGGCACAAGGTGCGTTGCGTGAGTGTTAAGGGCGTCCTGTATTGGAACAGGCACAAGGTTAATTCTCTCGCCAACTCCAGACCTGATCTTGTCGAGGGGCTGCCGAATGGGTGGGTATCAACCCGTGAGGCGGAGGTGATGCTCGGAGTAATCAGGGCGCGGCTCTACTATCTTGTGACTCACGGTAGGTTGACGGAGCGTAAGTTTCGCGTGAGGGGCAGGCGCGGGATCAGGGAGGTCAGCGGATATTCTATCATAGAGTTAGAACGTTTACATCATGAGAGACAAGCCCGGTTAACGACGTATTCCGAGGCGAAGTAAGTATCTGAGTTGTAAAAGTGTTATGCCTCACCTGGGTTTTCTGGGTGGGGCATTTTTTATGTTGCATGAATGAACATGATGGGGGTATTCTGTGATTATGTTGAATGAGAACACTACACATAAAAACATACAGAGTCTGATGGCTCAGTATTTCAAAAATGCTGGATTCAGAGTAGAGGAATGCTATGAAATTCAGTTTATTGTTGATGACCCTATAAAACCGGATATTGTCGCAGAAAAAGAATTTCCACTTGGAGGTTGGCATTTGCTATTCGGAGATGCAAAAGACCCTGAAAATGAATATATAGGTTGTTCTGATACAGAGGAACGCATAACTAAATATATTTTTACTTTGATTGAAATTGTAAATAATGATGAAAACATCAAAAAGGCTACATTTGTTATTGGATCATCTGGTTCATCTGAAATATATAACAATTGGAAAAAATGGATATCAAGAACAGTAGGATTATCTATATATGGAAAACGAAATATAATTTACAAGGGAATTAAATCAAAAGTTATCGATTCGAAAAACGGTATCTATATAATATGGGCCACTGTTGAAAGAAAAGACCCACCGGAAGAAGGATTTTATGACAAGGTGCTAAAAAGTTTAAATATTAATATGCAATAAAACCAGTGTAGTAATAAATCACGCGTTCATTCTTATTATATGTATATGTGGCATGAATACCGCCGTATATTGGTGAATTGAACTTGAAGGACTCCCGGGTATCATTTTGTTATGATATTCGGGAGTTCTGATTTTTGTGAGTTATTGCGCCGAGCGCGTGCCGGTGGTCTGACGCTTAGCCAGGTGCAGGTGCTGTCTGTGCTGGCGATTGCACCCTCTACGGTGCAGGAGATCGGGGGATTGACGGGGCTAAGCGCCGAAGGTGTGGTTAAGACGGTCAAGAGGCTCAGCGAAATCGGAGATGTGGTTCCGTCTGGTGTGGCGACGACTGCAACGAAGATGGCCCGTGTGTGGAGGCTCAGTGAGCAGGGCGATGGCTTTGTAAGGAGGTTGTCCGATGGCAGGATTGACGGATAAGCAGAGGGAGTTTTGCAGGCTCTTGGTCGAGGACAGATTGTCCAAACCGGACGCATATCGTAAGGCTTTCAAACGCAAGGATTTAAGTAATCCAGCGGCATCTAAGGCGGCAAGCAGGTTGTCCAAGGATGATGAAATTTGTCGCTATATTGATGAATTAAACGCCGAATTGGACAAAAAAGCCATTATGAGTAAACAGGAACGCATGGAATGGCTGTCTCGCGTGGTGCGAACTCCTATGAATGCCGTTGATGGTGAGTCGGATCTGTGTCAGGAGTACACAGAGACACAAGGGGACACATTTTCGTCCACGAAGTACAAAATGCCTTCAAAAATTCAGGCCATACAAGAGCTAAATCGTATGGACGGTGCTTATGAGCCGGAGAAGGTGGAGACAACTGTGAGTGTGGTCGGCTCCGTGCTGGCTGGAATTTTATCGAGTCCTATCATCAAAAAGAACCATGAGCGAGTCTGAGCAACTTAAAGAACTCCTGGAAGACAGGAAATGGAGACTGAACCATCTTTATTGGATCACTGACAAGAACGGGCAGTTGATTCGCTTCCGGATGAAGGATGAACAGGAGAGTTTTTATGACAGCATCTGGTACAGGAATGATATCTTGAAGGCTCGTCAGCTTGGGTTTTCGACCTTGATCGCGTTGCTGATTCTTGATGCTATGATTTATAATTCCAATTTTTCAGCAGGAATTATTGACAGGACAATTCCGGATGCGCAGCAGAAGCTTGGGAAGATTAATCTGGCATACGACATGCTTGACTATCTCCCTATGGATCCAACTGATGAGGATATTGCTTTGGCTCATGTTGGAGCGGAGATAAAAAAGTGGTGCCCGGTTGAATCGAAAAGCAAAACCGAGATGTGCTTCAAAAATGGGTCGTCTGTTAAAGTCGGAATGTCGATGCGTGGAAGAACTCTCCAGCTTCTTCATGTGTCGGAAATGGGCTATGTTTCAATCCATGACCCGATGAGAGCAAGGGAAATTCTGACTGGAGCCATTAATTCTGTGCCTGTTGATGGGATTGTCATTCGCGAATCGACGCACGAAGGGGGAAGATTTGGTCTCAACTACGAGATGACGAAAAAGGCGATGGAAATGTCGGGGCGGGATTTGTCGCAGTTGGATTTCAAGTTTTTCTTTTTCCCGTGGTGGAGAAGTCCTGAATATCAATTGCCTGTCAATGGAGAGGTAAGGATGACGGAGGATCAGAGGAGATATTTTGCGAGCCTGAAGGAGGCTGGGATTGAGTTGTCGATGGAGCAGATTGCCTGGTATGTGTCGATGGAGAGGACACAGGGGTATTCGATGCGTCAGGAGTATCCGAGTACCCCGCAAGAAGCTTTTGATCGTCAAGCCGAAGGCGCGATTTATGGAGCGATTTTCAGCCAATTGAGCGAGCAGGGACGGCTTAATTGCCGGTTTGAGTTTGACAAAATGGCTCCCTTTTACGTGTCGTTTGATATCGGGATGAGTGACTCCATGTCTATCTGGGCTTTTCAGGAGATGAGGACGGAACATCGAGTGCTTGATCACTTTCAGGCAAGTAACGAAGGTTTAGGATTTTATGTCCAGCTTCTGCGTGAGTGGGAGCGCAAGTACGGAATGATCCGACGGGTTTTCCTCCCTCATGATGCTGTTAAGAGAGATTGGGAAAAGACAAGCTTTGAACAACGCCTGCAGGAAGCGGGATTCATAACAAAGGTTGTTCCGCGGACTCCGGATATTTGGCAGGGCATTAGCTCGACAAGAGACTTGTTGAAGGATTGCGTATTTCATGAACGATGTGGTGAACCTGTTGTTGCTAATGGTGTTGAGTATATTTCAGGGCTGAATGCTCTGATGAATTACAGATCTCAGCCTCCGGGAACTAATGGGGTGATGCGGGAAATGCCCTTGCATGATATTTGTTCTCATTCTGCGGATGCGTTCAGGACTTTTGCCGAGGCATTTGCAAATGGCTTTGTGGACTCATACCAATCTGGGATGGTCAACACGAAGCATAAGACGCCGAAGACTGGCCCCGGTGCTTTGCGGCTGAAGTGGAGATAACGGACAAAGGTGTATTTTTTATTCCCAGAAATATGGCCATGATGTGGGCATGACAACGAAATGCGATCATACGGAGGCCATTGCCAAGGAGTTTTACGCCATCCTTGCCGATGAAAATGCTGTTGACAAGCCGTGGAAGCCTTGGAATGAACTTACTGACACCCAACGCAATGCAATCAAAGTGCTTGCTCAAAAGGCACTTCCGATCATCGGCAAGCATGCCCTGGGTGACATTAAAGACTACCTTGGAGACAAAGCCGCTGGCGAATCGGGCTTGAAAAAGATCCTGCTCTGGCTTGCGGCCGCCGCTGTCGGAGGGCTTGCAACACTGGGGCTTTCCGGGTGTGGGCATGATGTACACGTTACACCTGACGCCACTGTTATCACTAAAGATGGTTCCGCCATGGTGATTCGCAAGGGGTTCTTCAGTTTCAGCCAGCCGACGCCAAGCATCATTGATCCCCCCGTGATTGTTCAAAAGGGCAAGTGATTTTCTCGGAATAGTGCAAAAGAGAGAGAAAGCCCCGGCCTGTAGTGTGGTCGGCCAGACTGCACAAAAACGCGTTCAGGCCGGGGCAATCCAACTATAAAAGAATACTTACAAGTTCAATTTATGAAAATAATCACTGAGTTGATGGTTTACATCTGTGTCGCGTTTGCGTCTATGGTGTTTGGTTATTCTACCGCAAAAGACAAATATAACCCAGTAGGATCGATAGATGTCGATGCCAAGGGTTTTGGATATATCGTGTCTGTCCCCAAAGGTAAATCAATAACACTCAGAGCACCAAGCGAGCGCGAAATTACTGTTGTCCCTGATGCTAAACATTTTATCGGAGAAGATCATGAAGATTGCGATTGATATAGGACATGCGAACGGAACGGGATCACGTGGAAACGGGATGGAAGAACATGCTGTGGCAACAAAGATCGGCACCCACTTAGCTGTGATGCTGGAAGAAATGGGGCATAAGACGGATGTCATCGACTTTCCTGAACTCTCGAATTCCGACGACCTGAATAAGACAATCAAAGCCGCCAATGAGGGATGTTATGAGTTGGGTATCAGCATCCATTGCGATTGCTCCGACAATCCGAATGCACATGGTGCCCACGTCTGTTACTACTCGGCATCCGGTCAAAAAGTGGCAAAATCCATCGCCGATAGGCTTTGCAAAATCCTTCCGGGACGCGCAGAGGAGACCGTCAAGCGTGACAATCTCGCCGTCCTGAAGAAAACCAAACCCGTTTGGGTGCTCGTCGAATGCGGGTTCATCAGCAATGCGGATGATGCGGAGATGATGCGCACGGCACCCAACACAATCGCCCAGCAAATCGCGTTGGGCATTCAAGATTATTGTCATGTGTGAACCATTCAAAACATGGGGTTCGGAACTCATTAAACGCTACGGGATCGCCGTGGTGGGATTTATTTTTGCCGCATGGGTCTATTCGGACTTCAAGAATTTGATCGGTGAGTTCTCGGAGTTTCAACGCCGTCAGGTTGAGGTACAAGCCCAACAGACGGAGATTTTACGTACAATGGATCTGAGGATTCAAAAACTCGAAACGATACGATGAAGATTGACGTATGCTATGATTTAGAGGATGTACAGCCATCCAGGCTGCAACTTCAGCGCGGGGAGAAGCTCCAGCTTGAAGTGTGGTTCCATGGCCCGAACTGGGACAAGGTGTATGATCCGGGGCTTGCTATCAAGTTTGGCGCGAAAGAAGCCGGGAAATATTCGAGTAGTGAGCCGATTATGGTGTACTGCGATACTTTCACTCTTGATGAATCCGGCTGTTACAAGGGTGTCCTGCAGCTCAACACAACAAACCTCCTGAACCTGATTGGCGATGAGAAGTCTGTGACGCTGGATGCCCAGTTTGAATTTTCAGGCAAGGATACCGTGTACAAGACCAAGCTGTTGAAGCTGGTTGTCTCCAATGACATCATTAAGGGTGATGAGGGTGTACCTGTGCCTGCGCCGTCATACGTCACCAAGGATGAACTCGGACAGGAGGTCAAGTCTCAGGTGGATGGCATCATGTCGGACAAGATGGACGAAATGGCTGGCATGGCAAACGATGCGGCGGCAAGTGCGGAAGCCGCCGAACAGTCTAAAAACAATGCTGCTACATCGGCCACGAATGCGGCAAACAGTGAATCACTGGCTCAGAAATGGGCGATTAACCCGCGTGATTTACCCGTGACTGGATCAGGTGCGACGGCTAAATATTCATCCTCTCACTGGGCAACCTATGCACAACAGTACGCTCAGACGGCCAGTGATGCGGCGACTTCGGCGGCAAGCAGTAGAGCGGATTGTGAGTTGTTCAAGAATTTTGCCTATCAGCAGGCGCAGGCATCTGCTGATAGTGCGGTTGTGAGTGCTGCTCAGGCTGAGATTGCGGCTGATTTGGTGGCTGGCGTGGCCGGGGTTGGTGATCAGGTGGAGGCGGCACAAAATGCGGCGGCGACTGCGGCCTCTAAAGCAACGGAGGCGGCCAATAGCGCGACGGCTGCAGATAACAGTGCGACGGCGGCGGACAGTTCCAAAAAAGCGGCGGCAACGTCAGCATCAAACGCTAAAACGTCGGAAACAAATGCGGCTAACAGTGCGAAGGCGGCGGCGGACAGCAAGACGGCTTGTGAGGGTATTCTGGCTCAAATGCAGGGGCTTTTGAAGAATGTCCCCTTGCTGGATGGAGACAATATCTTCACCGGCATTAACCAGTTCCCAGGTATCAATATCAAAAACAGCGACAATAGTTCTGTTTACGGGTTGGGCTTTTTAGGTACAACAGGATCATTCGGCTTGATCTTGGCTCCTTATCAGGACTTCCAGAATTTAGGACAGTCCCCGTTGTATTATGGGGCTAATGGGAGATGGAACATTTATGGAGGCGGCGGAATCAATCTAGGAGGCAATCTCACCGTGACTCATCAGGCGACATTCAATAATGGCATCATCAATAATTCCGGCATTTACTACACACCAACAGGAACGCCTGTGCAAATAGGCGCAGTGACAACAGCCGCAGATGGGGTTTACCATGGCTGGTTAGTGATGAATAACGGGGAAGTTAATGGAGCTCAATTGTCAGCAAAAGCTATGACTACTACAGGAGTATCACCTGATCCAGTCTTGGCGTTTACCGATAGGACTGCGGTCCTGTACGCAGGAGGATTGGACATGAGGTCTCATAAAATTCTCAATGTCGCTTCAGGCACAGCTCCCACGGATGCGGCCACGGTTGCCCAGGCCGGAAGCGGTGGTTCGGTGCCGGAAAATGTGATCACGACGGATAATATTGCCGAACATGCTGTAACGAGCATCGACGAGCATCATGGAGATTTGCTATTGAGCGGAGCTTTCAATTGGGAGGAAGACCCCGGACTACCCGGATTATGGTACGGTCAACTTGAGTTACCGAGTGAAATTATTACAACTGGCAACATTGCGAATTATGCTGTAACTGAGTTGGGCGGGAGACGTGGTACACTCGGAATTGGCACGAATTTGAGTTTTTCGGGTAATACGCTGAATGCCTCTGGCGGTGGAGGAAGCGGAAGCGTTGATCTTTCGAACTACAGAGGGAATGTGAGTATTGCCGACCACAGCGGATATAATATTTTGAAATATGATTCTGATTCGGACACGATCACGATTGGTTTTTCGAGCAGGAAAGTACATGTGGAGTCTTTTGATTTTGAGGTACAGACTCAGGATCATGTGTCTCTGAGTATGGGATCGGGAGTGTTTGAAATTGATAACAATTCAGAGATCAGGATGGTTGCGAATGGTCTTTTTTATAATGATACTCCAATCAATCCGTATGCAACGCCTCTTGATATCTAATTTTTTATGATGATGAAGCCACGTTTTTTTGTTTTTTGTTACCGGGGGGACGCGAAGTTGCTTCCCGGGCGTATTGAGAACATCCGCTGGGTGTTCCCGGGTGCTCCGATTCATTTGATTGACGACAAGGAGAACCCCATATCTCCGAAATGCGCCAGGGAGTTGCAGGAAATGGGGGTATTGTATGAGCAGTCGGATTTTCCGCGTTACGGAAATTTGAATGGTCCGGGGTGCATCATTGGGATGCTGGATGTATATGCGAAGCACCTGAAAACGGATGAAGTCCTCATCAAGACGGATGCGGACAGTTTGTTCATTGACCGTGATTTTCTCCAGAAGGCAGTTGGCGCGGGGTTTGGATTTATGGCCGCACAGGTTGCGGATTACCTTTTCGGAGGGTATTTTTATTTGATCCGCGCTGATGTCCTGTCATTTGTTCGAAGGTGGCTTCCGTCTCCGTCTGCGATTTTGCAGGGGGCGCATGAGGATGTCACTATTGGCTCCCTTGCCTATACGTGTTCGCTCATGCTGAATTACCACTGCCAAATTTTATATGATGGCCGTCTCGGTGGGAGAACGGGAGGGTTTGCCTACAAGCATGAGGGTGATGAACGCGTAAAGTATATTGATCGCCTGTTCAAAAAAGATGGGAAAATCTGGATGATGACATTGGGGAATCCCGGCATTGGCAAGGATCAGGTGCTTGAAGTGCAACGGTTGATGCTGGAGCGAGCCAGGCGGGAAGAAGAATCACAAGGAAACAATAAAAAGGAGGAAGACAATGGCAACGTTTGATCAAGCGGCAGCGGATGCCGCAGCGGCGGCGGCCGCATCAGCCAAGACGGCAGCGGAAGCGGCGGCATTGATTCTGAGCAAGTACGGCGATTTTCAATCATCGGCGAATGAACTTGTTTCTCAGACGGCGCAGACTCTTCGGGGCGAAATGACAACATCGGAGGCGAATCTTCGTAGTGAGTTCCAGGCGGCGGATTCGGAGTTACAGACCGCCCTTAATGCGACGAATACGAATGTGGCGGACAACTGCGTGAAGTGGACTGACAAGGCGACGAAGACGAAGGCGGGCATTGTGCAGATTGGCGACAATTTGACTGTTGATACCACGGGCAAGATATCGGTGCCAGTTGCGACAAATTCCACATTGGGCGTGTCTCGTCCGGGTAATGGCATGTCTGTGTCCAATGGTGCGTTGACTTATTGGCTTAACGGTCACCAGGAAGATTTCACCCTGAAATCCACAAACGGGAAATCCCTGCTTGTCCTGAATGCCGATTATGCGGCGGTTTCTTCTGGGGATCAGGGGTCCGGATCCGGAATCACCCTTAATGGAAACAATGCAGGTGGCATAATTGCGCTGTCGAGTCCGAAGATTGGGGCTGGAGCCTTGCGTGCTGTTGCTGGCGGAGCAGTCTATGCGCCATGATGAACGCGATTGAGGAGACACTGGCGTATTACTCGGATTCGGGGCGGCATCCTGATGTTGACAGGTATTTGCATGAGCGTTCCGGGGTATGCGTCTGGTCTCCTGAGATGGTTTTGATGGCGCGCCCGGTTGATTCGGGTGCGCCTCTTCGTTATGTGACGGATCCGGCACACGGGTTCCCAGTGGACAAGTGCGATGCCTGGCACATTCATTATGCGGCTGGCGATTTGTCGGGAGTGTCGGATGTTTTGATGCTGTCCAGGATGTTCCGATGGGTGACTTTCCAGCGGTGTTTTAGGGGTGATGGCAGGTTGCACAAGGTGGACGGACAAAGGTGTATTTTTTATTTTTGCGGTCGGCGCTCATGATTCGCTCATGAGTTTCAAGCAATCCGCACCACCTCCCGCCCCTACTCCAACGCCGATTACGGATGCCGGTGATTCCAAGTTGGATGCAAAAGATAATCTTCAGGACAAACTCAAGAAGAAGCGCGGTCTGGCATCCACAATCAAGAAGCCGGCAGCAAGTTATCTTTCTGGCGGCGGCACGACTGACGGCAATGGCAATCAACTTCGTAAGACTCTTGGGTAATGGACGATCCGCGTGCAAAGGAAGTCATCAAGTCGATGGAGGGTCTGGAGGATCTCCGCCGTCCGTGGGAGGGTATCTGGGACAAGTTGCGACGGCGCATCATGCCCAGACGCGGGACGGATGAGACGCAATCACAGATTCCTGATGATGATATTTATGAGTTCTCTTCGGTGGCCTGCGAGTCCCTTAACACTCTAGCCGCTGGTCATCTGACGCATATCACGCCGTTTAACCAGGTATGGTTCAAGTATAATGGCTTGGTTAAGTCTGACGCGTCTGACAAGTGGTACACTCTATGTTCTGAGCATACCTGGTCTGTGCTGGGTAGGAGTAATTTCTATTCCGAGGCACACGAGATGTATATTGACAGGTGCCTCTATGGCATTGGCTGTTTGTATATGGGAGGTGAGACGGCCAGGACGATCTCTTTCAAATACATTCCATGCAAGACCTATGCGGTGGCGGAGAATTCGTCCGGGACTATTGATACTCTGGGACGCCGGTTCAGGTTTAGCGCGAAGCAAGCTGCCGATGAATGGGGTGAAGACAATCTTGGGAAGAAAGTCCGTGAAGCTCTGAATGACGAGAAGAAGAAGTATGATGTCTGCTTTGAGTTCATTCATCTTGTACGACCTAGAAAGAAGTGGATGCCGGGCAAGGTGGCTGGCAAGGATCGGAAGTTTGAGAGTATCTATGTGTCGGTGGAGGATGCTATTGTTATTGAGGAGTCGGGGTACTATGAATTTCCCTTCCTGGTGACGCGCTTCCTGAAGTGGGGATCCGGTCCGTATGGGTTGCCTCCCGGTTTGTTCGCGTTCCCGGATATCCGTCGAGAGTTGTTTCTTGACGACACCTTGGATACTCTCGGTGAATTGTCCGCTAATCCGCGTTTTGCTATCCTGGCTCAGCAGTCGGGTGAAGTTGATATGCGGGCGGGCGGCATGACTGTTATTTCCGAAGAAGCGGCAAGGCTCAATATGCCGCGCGAACTGGGAACGCAAGCGCGGTATGATATCGGAACTGATCGCCTGGAGAAGACGGAGGAGAAGATCCGAAAGGCTTTTTATGCGGATGTGTTCCGCATCGTGTCGAATGTCGATCGAGAGATGACGGCAACGGAAGTTGTGGCTCGACAAAGCGAGATGGTGCTTTCTTTTGCTCCGGCGTTTACGCTGATGGTGTCCGATTTTCGCCCGTGGCATGAACGCTTGTTCGCCATTCTAATGCGTGCGGGTGAATTTGATCAATTTGGTGCCCCGCCCAAAGATGCTATTGAGGTGTTGCCCGGCGATGAGCGGAGAGTACTTGATCCGGTTGTGACCTACAGCGGCAAGATGGCTCTGGCTTTGGATCTCCTTCAGGGCGACGGGATTGACAAGGCGATGCAGTTTGTGGGCGGGTTGGCTCAATTTGATCCGGGAGTACTGATGAATATCGACCTGGACAAGTTGACGAGAATGAAGTGGCGAATGAATCACGCGCCGGAGGATCTTTTGAATGATGAAGAAGAGGTACAGGCAGCGAAACAGCAGCAAGCACAGGCTGCCGCTGCGCAACAAGAGATGGAAACTGCGGGTGCTGGGGCGAAGGCGGCCAGAGATGGCGTTGATGCGGCAGCACGTGCAAAGGAAGCTGGAATTGACTTATGAACATCAAAGACAAACTAGGAAAGCTGGAAAGATATTTTGTCCAGAAGAAGCGTGTCTATCGGCGCGTTTTTGGCTCTAGTGATGGTCGGTATGTCCTGAAGGATCTGGCGAAGAAGTTTGAGGTTAACTTGCCTGCTTTTCAAGGAAGCCGGGGAGCATTTGATCCTCTGGATGCCATGCGCAGGGACGCGTACAAGGAAGTTTTTGCCTACATCGAACTGTTGGCGAATAACACAAACAAAGAAATAGAAGAAGATGATACGACGCTTATTGATGGGTAATATGTTCTGCCGTGAAGAAGCTCCTACTGGCGGCGGTGAAGGTGGCGGCTCTGCTGCTCCTCCTCCGGCTGGTGGCACGCCTCCGGCAACTCCTCCGGCTGGTGGTGATGGGGCTACTGAGGTTCCCAAGCTGTTCAGTGGTGGCAATGATGCTCCTCCTGCTGGTGGTGAGCCGCCTGCTGATACTGGTTCTTCGGATACCCCTCCGGCTGAGGGTAAATCCTTGGCTGATTATCTGAGTGATCCTCAGAAGCTGTCCGAATTCCGCAAGCAAATGGGAATCCCGGATGCCCCGGAGGCGTACAAGTTCGACGCGCCGGAAGGTTTGGATGATTCCATGAAGGCTTTGCTGGCGAAGGCTGGCGTGGATTACGGCATTGCGCCGGGTGCCATGGCTGGTCTGGTGAAGGATTTCACGGCCGCCCAGGCTATGGCTGATGCGGCTGCCGAGCAGTCTTATCAGCAGGATGTGGGCAAGCAGTTCAAGGATCTTCAGTCCGAGTGGGGACAGGATTTCAAGGCTCATTGCGACAGTGCTGCCGTGGCGGCCAAGAAGCTTTGCCAGATGGCGGGCGTGGATCCTTCCGTTCTTTCCCAGCGCGGGATTGATGACAATGCCGCTCTGGTGAAGGTGTTCTACAAGGTTTCGGAATTGCTCGGAGAAGGTGCCATGAAGGGTCTTGGCAATGAACAGTTCCGAAGCGGCATGGAGGAAGCAAGACGGATTGAATCCGATCCGACACATCCGCTTCATGAAGCCTATATGAATTACAGTCATCCAAACCATGCTTACGCCAATAGCCAGTATGATCGTTTGATGGGTATTCAGGGCTTCACGCAATAACGGACAAAGGTGTTGTTTTTATTTTAACCGGATTCCGCAAAATACAGACACAGCGAAAGGTAAAATATTATGTTACAAATTCCAGACCATTATCAGGTAAAATATACCGGCAAGTGGGGAGGTCTTCTTCAGCAGCAGACTTCCAGACTTGAAAAATACACGACTGTCGAGCGTGGGCTTGACGGCAAGGTTGTTTTCTTCGATCAGTTCGGGCTTCTCGACTTCGATGAAAAAACTGAACGCATGGGCAAGACTGTCCTCGACGAGGCTCCCACCATGCGCCGTTCCATGCGTCCGCGCGTCTTCACCAAGGCCATTGGCTATGATGAATTCGACGGTAATCAACTCGGCTCCCTGGACGTTCCTGTTTCCAAGACGATCGAGGGGCTTCGTTCTGCTGCCGGACGCCGCATGGACGACGTGATGATTGCTTCCTTCCTCGGCACCAACTATGTCGGAGAAGAAGGGGTTACTCCTGTTGAAATCCCGGAGTCTCAAACTGTTCCAGGCAACTATGTTGAAACCGGAACTGCCAAGGATTCCAATCTCACTGTTGCCAAGCTTCGTGCCATTGTGCAGAAGTTCCAGGAGAATGAAGCCTGGGGACAGGATTCGGAGAACTACGGCGACAAGCTTGTGATGGCTGTGACGAGTTCACAGATCATGAGTCTGTTGCGCGAAACCGAAGTCAGCAGCTATGACTATAATAGCGTCAAGGCTCTTGTGGATGGCAAGGTTAGTAGCTTCATGGGTATTGAGTTCCTCCGTACACAGCGTCTTCCGCTTGTGAACGGAGTACGCACCTGCCTTGCGTGGGTGAAGAGTAAGGCTCAATTCGGCTTCTGGAGTGATTTCAAGGTCAAGCTTTCCATCCGTGACGACATGGACGAAGCTCTTCAGATTCGCGCGAAGTTTGCTTGCGGGGCTACTCGCTTGCAAGAAGAAGGCTTTGTGAAGGTTCTTTGCAAGGAAGGCGCATAACTCAAACGAATAGAAAGGAATTAATAAAATGGCTGAACATTTTTCAAAGGTCGCGAAGTTGCAGAACCAGAGCATGACCTGTACGGGGCCGCTGACGGCGAACAGTACGGATGTGTCTCCTGTGGTCTGCATGGCTACGGCTGTTGTCGAGATGAAGGGCACGGAAGCCGTGAATGATACGATCAAGCTGGTCTATCTGCCCGGTAATGCTGTTGTCCTGCCGCATCTCTGCCGCGTGCAGGGTGCCGCTCTGGGTGCCGCCCTGAGTGTCAAAATCGGCGACGGTGTTGACGATGACGCCTACTCGACGGCGTTGGATATCAAGGCTGCTCACGACGTGGCGTTTACCGGGGGTGTTAAGGCTCCTGTGAAGCATGACGGCGGGTACTGGGTGACGGCTACGGTGACGGCTGCTACGACGCCTACGGCTGGCGCGGTCACGAATGTGCTGATTGCCTACTCGGTTCGATAATTCTCTGTTGGTATTATTGTTGTATGTTCCTGGGGGCGGGGTTGAGAGGCTCCGTCCCCAGTTTTCTTTTACAGGCTTATGAAAAAGGAAGACGTGTATAATTTGGCCCTGGGTCGCGTGGGTGCAGCAAGGTATGCGGAGGGATCGCCGCAGGGGTCGCATTGCGTGCGGGAATATGCCGGCGCACTGAATGAATTGCTCTGTGCCGGGCGGTGGAGTTTCGCAACCCGTGTGGAGATGCTTTGCGGGTGTCCGCGGGAGACTGGCACGCATTACGCTTTGCCGGATGATTGTATTCGTCTTTTGGAGTGTCGTGAGCCGCATTGGGAGCTTCTGGGGCGTGAGTTGGTCGTAGAGGGAGACGGGCCGGAGCGGTTGAGGATTACGTATTTGACGCGTGATTTGGATGAGCTGCCGGATCATGCGCCTTTGTTTATCGATGCTCTTGTGTGTCTGCTGGCTGCCAAGATTGCGCCGGGTGTGACGGGTGACTTCAACCTCACTCAGGCTCTCAGGCAGGAGTATCATTCTGTTGCTCTTCCGGCTGCCCTTCATGCTGAGATGGTGCAATCGTGGAGTAACGACCAACACCCCGAAAGAGGGATCCGGAACAGGTCTTTGAGGAATAGGAGGGGGAACTGGTCGATATGATTCGCAATGCTTTTTACGGGGAGATTTCCCCTTCGGCTGTTCTTCGTGCAGACTTTGACAAGTTCCATCAGGCGTGTTCATCTCTCGTCAATTTCGATATTGATCAGATGGGAGGTCTTCAGCGTCGCCGCGGCCTGAAGCACATGGCCGATGCGAAGTCCGGCAGCAGGATTATTCCGTTTGTGTACAATTCGGGCGATACGGCAATCATTGAATTGTCTAACACTCATGTACGGGTGTTCAAGAATGGCTCATTAGCCAACACGACGGCTACCAGTCTGTTCAGCGGTTGGAGTCAGGCCGCCTTGCGCCGGATCCGGTATCAGCAGATCAATGACGTAGTGTACCTGGTGAGTCCCGACATGCCGCCTTATATGCTGACGCGGTATGCGGATAGCAACTGGCAGCTTGAGAAAATTGCTTGGGATAATATCCCGGAGGAAACGTCTCTCTATCAAGACGACCTCATGAAGGCTATCAATGGGGAATTGTCGTGGTCTGGCGTGGATGACGTCCTGGTTGGCGACATTGTCCGAGTTACACGCAGGCTTCCGGGGACGTCTCTGATTCATCCCAAGCCTTATGACCAGTCCAGCTCAACTCCTCTTAACCAGATTGTTTTGAGAGGCATGTCTGTCCAGTACAGCAGCGGATCGACAATCAATTATTATACATGCATCCAGGACTGGGATCCGAGTTATAAGGGAGAGTCTAATGATCCGGGATCGTATGGTAATTATTTCCGCTGGGGGGCGTTTGTCACCGGAAAACAGCCTTTGCCTTGCAAAACCGCATGGTCTGTAACAACGGCGGGCGAGTGGAAAGCAGGCTGGTATATCGTCCGGCAAAAAGAGGGTGCCGGGGTTCTCAATGGGTATTTCGATTGGGATTGGGAAACGATGAAATACATGGAATCCTCAGATGGAAATATGCGTAATTATTCGCTTTCCGGCCTGGAGGATGATCTATGCTTGATTGGCCTTGTGATTTGCTGGTCGAGCGGGAACAATGTGGGAAATCCACAACTTGACGTGGACGGCTTCGACTTAAAGCAATACTGCAAAATCACTTCAAAGAGGCCTGGATTTGCCGGGTTCGTCGTCTCTAATTACATCGGGCTTTCCGGCTCGTGGGAAACTCATGACTGGTCTTTGGAGGCATTCGGCCACAAGAACGGTTACCCCCGCGCCATTGGCTTCCACCAGGACCGCATCTGGTTTGGCGGTACGGCCAAGCAGCCGCAGACTGTTTGGGCGAGCGCGGTTGGTGACTACTACAATTTTGACGCTGACGAGGATGGGGCTGATGCCTCTCTTCGCTTCACGATGGCCGCCAGTGGCCAGAACATGATTTGCTGGATTTCTCCTCAGCGAGGGCTTGCTGTTGGGACGACTGACGCGGAATGGACGTTGACGGGTGACAAGGGGATTATTGATGCCGAGGGGTCTTTCTTTTCGGTTCAAAGCCATGTTGGTTCTGCGGCTGATGTTGATGCTGCAGGTATTGAAAACGGCCTTGTGTATGTGCAGAGGGACAAGCGGCACGTCAGGCAGTATGCGTATAGTTTAGAGGCTGACGGCTACATGGCCGAGGATCTTACTTTGCTGGCGGATCATATCCTGCAGGCGGGTGTTGTTGAGGTGGCGTACCAGCGCAGCCCTTACCCTGTCCTGTGGTGTTTGCTGGCTGATGGGACGTGTGCTTGTTTGACGTATAACATGCTTCAGCAGGTCAAGGCATGGGGGAGAGTCGATACAGACGGCTCCATCAAGAGCATTGCTATCCTGCCGCGGGCGGATGGTTTGGCCGATGAGGTCTGGATGCTCGTCGAGCGTAGCGGTTCATGGAGGCTGGAGGCGATCAAGCCGGACAATCCTTTTGTGGATGGTGTCTCTGACTATACGTCTGAAATGATCACGAATGATCTCGAATTCGTACAGTCCATGGGCGCCAAGAAGCAGGATAGCAAGCTGATGGCTTATGTGAAGAGGGATGGCGACAATGTGGTGACGGTCAGTAATGACGGCGTGGATTGGTACGCTCCTGGTATCGACGCTTCGGAGATGGACGGCTGGACTGCGTACTGGGGTATGCCGAAGTGGGATTACTCGCACCGGGCGGGCATCCGCGTTTCGGGTAATGGCAAATTTGAACTATACGGAATCAAACTATGAGCTTCAGTAAAGAAAACTTCGGGTTAGGAGGTATTACCGACAAGGGAACCCTGAATGCGATTGGGAACACGGCTGGCGTTCTGTCGGTCGGATCGTCAGCACTAGAGGGGATTATGGGCTATCAGTCTGCCATGGGTCAGGCACGAGTGCTTGATCAGAATGCGGCCAGTCTGGATCAGTCGGCACGGCAGACGCTGATTGATAGCGGCATCAATGGTCGTCGTGGACGACTTAACCAGGCGGAGGCTGTTAGTCAGGCTAATGCGGCTCTTGGCGCACGCGGGATGACTGCGGATGGATCAGGCGGCAAGCAGAGTCTCTCTATCGCTCAGCAGGCGGAGGTGGCCATCAATGATGCGGCGGGTAAGGCTGTACAAGAGGCTCAGGTGATCAATTACCAAGCCAATCTTAAACGATGGGAGGCGAAGCAGACGAGGAAGGCTGCCAAGTGGGGTGTACTTGGGTCTGCCGTGAAGACGGCGGCTCAGGTTGGCGGAACTCTTGTGGCTGGTCCCATTGGAGGACAGATTGCCGGTACTGCGGCGCAACAATTCACACAAAGATAAAACAATGGCATATATACCATATTACAAACCAGCGGACGGGCGACTTGGCAACCAGGCTAACCCAGGATACGGAGGCATGGCCGCGGGAGCGGCGGCGAATTCTCTTCGTACCGCATCGCAGGCTATGGCTTTCATTCAGGAGAAAGCGGGCAACCAAATTGAGAAGATCAACAAGATTGAAGACGATGGAGCTGCGTCTGGATACAAGATCAAGGTCAATGACATTAACGCCCAGCTCCAGGCTAAGATTGCGGCAGATCCTTTCGCGTTCGATAAACATCTGAAGTGGGCTGACGATGCGGCCGCCAAGATCAGGGAGCTGAAACCGACGTTCAACAACCCGGAACTTGCTGCGCGGTATGGAGGCAACCAGCAGGAAGAGGACGCGCAGGTGTTGCTTATCAATACGGCGAAGGGGGTGCAGGTGGGCAGAATTCAGGTTGCAGGGAGAAATGCCAGGGCATTGACAGATATGTACATCAAGCAGGGAAATTATGATGCTGCTGTTGAATCTACGAAGTCAAATCCAACTCTAACGGAAGATGAATCTCAGGCTCAAAGTTGGGAAATATATGGAATGAAAGAATTTAATGATATGAGAAATCTCATTAATATATCCCCTCAAGAAGCCGCAAAACGACTAAATGATCCTAGTGATCTGACTTATTTGACATTACAGCAAAGGAATGCTCTAGAATCCAGCCTTGCGCAATACAGAAAAGCAAATGAAGAGAAGATCTATAAGGACAACAAGAGTGGTAAATTGACTCCTGAGATGGTCAGAGATGGCGTTAATAATGGATTTATCAGGATTGGAGATGCAAATATTCTCATGCTCCAGGCATCCGGAAGAATGGACTTCGCCTATCCTATCATGCAAAGAAAAGCCCGCTATGAAGCCAATGCCGCCCCAGATCCAATTCTCCCAAATGGAAAGCCAAACCCGGAATTTGAAGATTGGGCGGGGCAGTTTACAACTAGATGGAAGGGTCTGAATTTGAGTGAAAAGGATATTGGAAATATTATTAATGGAATGAAGGATGTGGATCCTGAACATCCTGATATTGACGTTACCGGGCTTCTTCGGATAGCGAGAGAATCAGGAAATCTCAACAAGAACTATTCTCCATATAAGGATAATGGCGGAACTCTTTTAATGAGATACAAGGATGGGGAAAAAGTACCTCTGATGGATGAAAAAGGAGAGAAACGGAAGGATGCTGCAGGGAATCCTGTTCTTTCCAACAGATATATGCTTTCTGAACAAGAGGCATACGAAAATGAACAATGGGTTGATGTAAAATTCAGGGAATGGCGGCAAACAACCGAAGGAAGAATGGCTTCTCCTGCCATGCAGGATAAGAAGATCCGGGAATTGATTGGTGCCAGAACAGGAAAATATTTTTCTCATGTTACCGTGCAAAATTTCGGGAACCGGGATGAGCAGCAAAAGAGTCTTGCTTATATGCGATGGGGGCGCGAACGGAGCCGGCAGTATGCAAAATCGTCTATTGACTTGGAGAATGACGCTATGATGGAAGCGGCAAAATCTTATGCCGCACGTACTGCGTCTATTGATATGAAATACACGAAAATTAACGAGAATGTTCAATCGAAGGGAGTTCTTGTTTCTCCTGATATTGCAATGAGCCTGCCGGAGTCCGTTAGAAGAGATGTCGCATCTGGCAAAGTGAAATTGGAAGATGCTGTATCAGGAGCGGAAATTACAATGACTACATCAGATGGGTACAGGATTAAAACCCGTATTGTTGGCGTGGATAAAAGTCTTGTGAATGGACAGATTTCCTTTGGAACACTTGAAGCCAATGAGAGATGCTATACTAATGGCTCCAAGCCTTCTTTGAATGGAGCCGTCATTACAATACCGAAGGATAGGAGCATGCCGCCCGGATACAAGAAGGTTGGGATCATTAATAGCGAGGATGATCGCTTAAAGGGCGCAGACGCCGGGCTTGTGCCTATTGATCAAACTGGAATGCCGTATGGAGGAACCATGGATCCTGATGATCCTTCTCTACTTCCACCGCTAGAGGAAGAAGTAGAGCTTGCACAACAAATGTCCGATTTTCGATAATGCCATGAATGCACAAACTTTTTCTATGCCGGGCCAACTAACTGGCGGCAATGATATTTTTTCAAAATTGGGATTAAATAATCCTTTTATAGTTGATTCTCAGGAAGATTTTGAAAATGCGTGGGATTACCTGCCTGTTTTGAATCATGAAAGCGAGATGCAGAAGAGACTTGTTTTTTCCATGATGGATTATGAGGACCGCATGAAAGCTGTCGGGAAAAATCCATTACAGGAAATGAGAACTTCAAGGGCTGTCAGGAAAACCGATTTCGCTACATATGCTTCCCTTGATTTGGAAAGCCCGGAGGTGTTTCAAGAGGCAAAAGACGCTCTCGGAGATGAGGCGGATATTTTGAAATCGATGCCGCTGGAATCACGGAAGGATTGGGCGGTTGGAGCGGCGACCGAAGCATATTATGGAACGGATACAATGATGAACCGGAGTCTTCTTGCGGAAAGATTGAAGGCAAAGGATTCCGGAACTGATTCTATTTTTGAGACCTTGCGTACGATAGGAGACAAAAGGCGAAATGAATTCTTGCGAGTTAAGAATGAGGTTTCCAAGGCTCGTCAAGCTGCAGTGATGTATGTTCTTGGCCGATCTGGAAGGGATGACAATATCGGAGGTGAACCTGTCTTTGATAGCGCCGAAAGCTTGCAAGAATGGGAGCGTATCCGATGGAGCACATATCATGCACGGGATTGGGCCGCCAAATGGACAAAGGAGTTCATGCAGCAGAAATATGGCGGGAGCCTGAGCCAGAACGGACTTGTCAAGTCGCTGGCAGCATTGAGGATAGATGATCAGGAGGCTTATTATCTTGTCATGGATGCTTTTACATCCGAGATGAAGGGCGAACAGGACAATAATATTCCTTTCCTGTCGGCTGGGGCAGGTGAATTGTTTCGCACAATCAGAGGACTTCGGTCTACTGTCCTTGGGATTGTTACCAAGAGCTTAACTCCAGAGGAAAGCCAGGTTCTAATTGATTTGAGAAGTGTGGCCGACTTGTCATGGCAGGCTCCAGAGGGATCCGGGATTGCAAGAGATATTGTTGATGGAGCAGGGACGGCAATTGCACAAACTTTAGCTTTCATAGCTACTAAAGGCGGAAGCGTTATTGTTGGAGGGGAAGAAAAGTTTCGTCAGAAGCGGGCAGAGGGCAATTCAGTCTATCAATCTTTTATTGCTGGTGCTAGTAATGCTGTTGCAAACTATGCTGCCGAAAGAGTAACTCTTGGATCATTCGGGCAACTTCGAAGGTTCGGTATTCGTACCCCGTTCGGTAAAATGAACGGAGCTGTGGACAATTGGATAAACAAGGGTGGCTTATTCAAAAGGTATGCTAAAGGGACAGCCGTAAACACATTGGGTGAAATAGGGGAAAACTTTGCTACACCCCTTGTGGAATATGGCCTTGATAATAGTCTTTCCTATATGCTGGGGGCTGGGAAATTAATGAAGTGGGAGGAAGCGATGAATGAATTTCATGCGGCCGCTGATTGGAAAACAAACGTTGAGACATTTTTGGTGTCTGCATTGATGGGGGGAGTTACTGCCGGTTATGGAAAGATTGATCGTGTCAGGGAAATCCGTGATGCCGTGCGAGAAATGGGGGCTGTTCAAAGAAATGGCATCTTAAAGGTTTGCGAATCTCCCGATTTGCTGCGCGAGCTGGGAGCTACAGAGCAGGAAATTGCAAGGATTTCCAATACTGCCAACCCGGATAAACAGATTGGCCGTTTTCTTGATATGAAGGCAGCCTGGAATCTCAGACGGCAAATTCAGACAGATGAAGAAAAACAATTGGGCGGCAATGATATCGACAAGTCATCAGCACCGGAAGAATCACAATCCAGCCAGACGGAAGAGTTATCAGAAACGGACGTTGTGGCTGTTCCCATTGATTTTCCATCCGTGCGGGATCTCATGAAGGCGGGAGAGATTGATTTATTTGAGCGGGGTGATGACGGGTTGTGGATTGCGACCAGACGGGATACTGGCGAAAAACTATCTATGGATGAAAACCAGGCAATCCATTATATGAACGCTCAATTAACCGCGGCGCAGAGGCAAAATATTTTTGTCGAAGAAAACAGGGCGTCCGCACGTGGAGCCGTCGAGTATCTTCAGCATAAGGACCTCGGACTTGTTTTTGAGAGAATGAATGGAGTCCAAACTATTGCACGCCTGGAGGCACAAGCCAGGATTGCGAGCGATGCTATCGCCAAACTCAACCTTGAGGGAGCAAGGAACGCCGAATCACTTGTTGAGCCGTCTTTGTCCAATTATATGCCTCTTGGCGCCATCCGTGATCTTCCTGGCGGACTCCGCGAGCGCATACGTATAGAAAATGAAATGGCAGGCCGCGAAGTCATTACTGAACAGAATGCATCGACGAATGCCTACAATTTTATTCTGGATGACGGGAAAGCCTTGATTAGATGGGTTGAAGAACGTGCTTCCATGAATGAAATTCTTGAAGAAGGAATGGAAATTTTTGCCAGGAGAGACTTTGCCAGACGAGGAGGAACCCAATGGCATATCGATAATTTGCGGGCATTGCAGATGACTGAGTATTACAAGAAGCTGGACTTGGGAGAACTTGTTCCCGCAGAGGGAAATGTGGAAGAATCCCGTGTTGTTGAGGCTTTGTCCAGAGTCGGCAAATCCGTCATGACTAACAGGATTGATGAAACGAAGCTTCCGGAACAAAGCCGCAGGTTTATCAATTGGCTTAAAAGAGTATGGGCGGCTATTCGTAATCTCGCCAGATTGGGGGCGGCTGTGGATAGTGCCGCAAAATCTGGAAAGATTGAGGGGGATTGGCACAGGTTTGTCTATGAGATGGCCGGAGTTTCCAGTGAAAGCTATAGGCTGGAAGGCAATAAGGCTGCCTCTGATATGATTCGGGAATCATCCCGGCATGCAGCTGGTTTTTCCGTTTCGGAAACAATAAGGTCTCTTGAGGGAGATCCCAATAAGAAGAATGTCTTTGATTTTGTGGATCGTATTTTTGAGAGCAAGGAAAAAGACAAGACGAAACTTGGCGCGATTTCGTATAGAGAGGTCTCACTCAGAGAGATTGAAGACATTAAAAGCGGTTTGGGAATAGATGTTTCCGGCATGATGCACGAATTCAGGGCGGAGGCAATTGCGCACGCTATCAATAGGCACGGGAACGACAGTTCATTAAACAGAGGCCAGCTTGATCTGACGAAAGAAGATATAAAGCTTATTCTGGATGTGATTGATAATTATGATGCCATGCATTTCAAGAAAGGGGATGGGAATTCTTCGTCAGTGATTTACGTTAAACAATACCCGCATGGAGAAATTCACACGGTAGAGAATGTCATAGAAACAACCATGAGAAGAAGTAAAAAGCCCAGGCTGTCGTTTAAAACGGCCTGGGTTAGGAGTACCATTGGATCAATGCCCAACACAATGGAGGTTTATACTCCCCGTACTTCCAGAGAGATTAAGAATGAAAATGATTCCAATGTCAATGGGAAACCGGGTGTAGATTTCTCCGTTGCTTCCCGTGAGTCATTCGATAATTTCATGCGTAAACTGGATAACTCGGGGCATGCCGCGAAGGCGAAGTTCTGGGATGCTACAGCAAAACGGACTCGCAAGGAAATCGACCGGGTAAACGAGCTATTGAAAACATCAAAGGCGAAAAGAGTCGATTTCTTAAAGGCTGTCATTCGTTCATCATCTGTAATTAATACGGCAGCCAACATGCTTCCGCGTGGCTACAAATTTGGCATAGATCCGTATGTTGCCTGGATGACAAAGTATGCCGAAGCTGCTACTACGGGAAAAATGAAGTTGGATGATGTTCCCGATTTCATTTCAGAACCAATGGCAAAGAAAATTGATGAACTTGAGGCGGCGCATGGAGTTGAATCCTGGGCGGAAGAGAAGGCCGATGTGCTTTTTCGTCGATTCCTGGACAGAGTGGATGAAAAGATTGAGGAGTATGCAGCCGATAAATATAGAGAATCATTAAGGCGAATTGCGGACGGAAATCTGAGTGTAGTCAATAAAAAGACCGGAAAATATGGCGTATCTCGAAAAATGGGGGCCGAAGATCAGGCTATCCTGATGAGAATAAAAAAGTACATGGATCTTGATGGGAGCCAGATGCAGGGAGCTATTGCCGACTTGATGGAGCAGCAGAATAATATTGCCGCTGATTCCAGGCTGGGAGCATCGGATAGAAACCGTCAAATGAATGAGATAGACATGGAAATACTGCGACTCAAGACATTTGGAAATATTGAAGAAGCTTCCATTGATGAACTGAGTACTGCGGTTGATATGCTTCTTGATTTTGTTTCATCCGGGAAGGAACGATGGAAAAAGGTTCTTGATGATCGTAAGGAACGTATTGACAAAATCGCTGATGAGATCATTACGGAATCCACTATTAAGGCTGAGAGCGGCAACACATTGACAAAACAGAAGGTGGCTGAGTGGGAGGATAGTGATGGTAAATTGCATAAAGGAGGCACTCCTACACCAATGGGTAAAATGCTTGCTGCGGTATTTAATGGTCCACAGTTATTTGAAGTATTGAAAACAATACCAGGAGTTAGCCGATACGCTGATGAGTTTGGCCGTGAACTTGGATCAGTATCAACGCAAGTAGATACAAGGATGGATGGAATCAGAGATCGGCTTGTCAAGGCCACGAAGAAAATAACGGGCAAGAAGGGACGCGAGTTTTACAGATGGCAGAATGATGCATTAAAGGTACGAGATACAGGAATATGGATAAAGCCGGCAGAGGCGCACAAGAAAAGCATTTCAATAGATGATGCAAAGAATTTTATTGAAACTGATTTTTCGGGAAGTGATTTTGTCCCAGCAGAACGTGCGGCAATCAGGGATGCTTTGGAAAAATACAACGATAGGAGCCAGGAAGAGATTGATAAAGATCAGCATAAAAAACTGCAATATGAATATGTGACGTATGGTGAGCGCCAGAAATATGTAGCTAGTAAAATGTCTGCATTGAACGATTTGCTTGGGTTGAGACAAAGAAGATACAGGCTCAATTATGCTCTTGCCGGGTTCTCTGATGATGTAGTTACAAAGATCGAGAAATTTTGTGGCAAGGAAGTACTTGAGCTTGGTGAATATATGAGGAGGGAAATGGATTGGAACCGCGACAAGGGAATAGCTCCTGTGTATGAAAAAATGTTTGGTGTTCCATTTGCATCCGAGGAAAATTACTGGCCGGGGCAGTTTGATGTAGCTGAAACACTAAAGAGCGACAAAGATGATAAGGCTACTGGTGGAACACCATCGGGCATGTTTGGAGGATTCAATCGTTTCCTGATGTCTCGAATTCAACATAATGCCAAACCTGATCTAACAATGAGTGCCACAGAGGTTTATTTGAGGCACATGGCGGAAACAAATACATGGGTATGTACTGCGGAAACTCTCAATAACGCCAAGACGCTTCTGCGAAGGAAAGAGGTATCTGATGCTATCAAGTTAAATGCTGGCGAATCTTTTTATAGTGCACTTATTGACAGAATCAAAATGCTTGAGAACGCAGGAATGAAAGATTCCGGACGCTTAAAATCTGATTTTGCAATGATGCGGGCATGTATGGGACCTCAAGCATTAGGTCTTTTGTCAGGCAATGTGAATACAGTTATCCGTCAGTTGGAGGCAATAGCTAATGGAGCTGTGGCTCCTGGTGTTTCTCCGGCCGCATGGATTGGGTCTATGGCTCGTGTTTTAACAGGGCGTTCCAATAATACCGTTGCAAGGCTCTGGAAGAGCGATATATTCAAGCGTCGTGTAAATGGCGCCAGGGATGGACGGTTTGATATCAAGATGGCTACCGATGCAATGTCTACGCCATCAGGAATGCATTATCCCGAATTACTGCGGCAAGTGCAAATGGGGTTGGTTCCAATGGAATATGTGGACGCAGGGGCAAATGTTCTTTCCTTTGCGGCTGTATATGATTCCAAGGTGTTGGAATACAAGAAGAGGATTGAAGAAGAAAATAAAAGTGCTCCAGCGAAGGAGCGTTTAAGCGAGAGTCAGATTGAAGATCAGGCGAATGAAGCAGCACGCAATGATGTGGAATACGGTCTTGCTGTTAGCGCCGCACCGATTGATCCTTGGACCAGATCATTATTGTCCGGGACATGGTCTCAAGTATTTACGTTCATGGGGAATGATGCCATAAAATCAGCGGCCCGTTCAATTATGTACCTAGAAGAGGGAAGGATGCTTATGAGGCAAGGCAAGAAGATCGATGCCTGGAAGCAGATGGGAAGAGCTGGAGCTTCGTGGATTATATCGGGTTTGTTGAATCAGATGCTCGCCTTTGCTATCGACTGGTTTAATGATGATGAACCTGGTATGCCGGAATGGGAAGATTATATGCTCGGTATTTTTTTTGGTCCAGCAAACGCTCTTCCGTTTTTTGGTGGTATCAGTGAAGCATTAAATTGGGGGGCTGGGGTCGAACAACGATTTGGAGGAACAGGAAACGCCTTGTTTAATCCGGTCGGATCTGCGAGAGCATTGACAAAAATATGGAAAATGGCAAATGACGATAAGGAAGACTCATGGATTGACTATGCCAAGGCTGGGGCCAACGTTGTGAAAAGCGGCGGTATTGCTGGCGCCGCGACATCAAAGGTTCTAATGGGATCGACAAAGTTGGGCGGGAAGATTTACGCAACTGGACTTATGGGATCAACATTTGCTAATCTATCGAAATTTACTGTTGGGTTGTTGGACAATCTCGGGATACAGGATGATGCTAAGGATAGAAAAGAACTGAAGGCGCAAATAAGGAAAGAGATGAAAAATGCAAGAGAAAAATAATAGACAAATAAAAGACAATGTTTTCATAACTAATTTATTATAAATAATTATTTGGTGAAAATCTCTTCAATGGCATTGAAGAGGTCAGCGGTTCGAACCCGCTATGCTCCACCAAATAAAGCCCGCAAGTTAATCGCTTGCGGGCTTTTCTTTTGCTCGGGGAAGAACGGAAAGTTGGCTTCATCTTCACTCATTTTGTCGAAGAGTCACTCTTCTAGCTTGCCGGTGGAGTTGTTGTGGTTTGTGCCGATGAAGGGGGATGTATTGCTGTTGCCCGTGACGGAACCGGAGGAAGAACACTGGCTGATTGAACCGTCGTTCATGCCGATGAGTCCCCCTGTGTTGTATGTGCCGGTTACGTCGCCGGAGGCATGGCTGAAAGCGATAGGGCTGGTGGATGGATTTCCGTAGTTTCTACTGACTGTTCCGACGAGTCCTCCGGCATTGGCATTGGCACGGATATTCCCTTGAGATTGGCAGTGTGATATGGAACCGCAGTCGTTGTGACCGACAAGTCCTCCAACATTGAGAATACCTGTTACCCGGGCGTTACTGGAGCAATCTGAGAGGACACCTTGGGTGGCAAGGTCGATGGCGTTGGACGGAGCGGTGTTGGCACAGTTGACTCCGACGAGTCCGCCAATGCTGTCGCCATGGCATGAGGCAACGTCCCCGGATGTGGAGGAATGTGTGATGATACCGTTGTTTTGTCCGACAAGCCCTCCTGCTACGGAAAAGGCATGGATGTTTGCCTTGGCGGAACACGTGTCAATAGTTCCGTCGTTAGTTCCGGCCAGGGCTCCTGTGTAAAGATAGCCTTCGATGGTGGCTTCAGAGAGATGGAGATTCTTGATAAGCCCCCCCTTTCCAATATATCCGAATAGCCCGTTATGATGATTGCCGGGGCGTTTGACATTGAGATTGGAGATTGTGAATCCTGCTCCGTCAAATGTACCGGAGAAGGGCGTGTGTATATCGCCGATAGGTATCCAGTCGGAAATGGAAGCTAAGTCAATATTGTTTTTGAGGGTATAGTGACCGGATGGATTATTGCGAATTTGCATGAGCTGGGAGGCTGTGCGTATTTCTCCGTTGACGATGGGAGGAGGGGGGAGCGTTCCCATGGGGCCTTCCGAGGTAGGTTTGCAAGGATTCACGTCGGCCCGATACAGGTAGAGATTGCCGTATGAGTGGGCTCCTCCATGGGTTTCGCGATCGAATGAGAGCATGTAGTATTCTTGTCGGTTCGTATCGGCATTGCGGAAGGGAATGATGACGGGCCAGACATTGTAGGAACGCGGTGAACTCTGTATATTCAGCCGGACGGGGTGATTCATGGATGGATAACGGAGTACTTCGCAGTTGTCCACGTTACGTCCGAAGAAGACATAGTAGTTTCCGTCTAATTTCTGGAACTGAATGCCAGTACATGGCGCTTGTGTGTAACGGGCGATTTCCCGGTAGGAACCGTTCCACGTATCGGATTCGAGAAGGGGAATTTGGTAGCCGCCCCGGCTGGAGTCGCACATAACAAGTCGCCATTTGCCCACGGATCTGTCATAAATCAACGAGGCGTCTTCCTCATTGGACTGATCGGGGTATTGGACGGAGGTAACGGGGACGCATTGGAAGGGAGTATGCCGTGGATCCTTCGGGATGAGTCCCGATTTGATGGCGTGCGGACGTTCATTGTGGGCGGTAGGCATGGCGATCCACTCCTGGGTTATGGAATTGTAGATGATATCCGCAGCATGGAAGGTGGCGTAGTGATTGCGGTTGTCGGGATTGAAGAGGAGAATGCCCGTGATATTCAGTTCTCCCGTTTTGAGGTTGAGGCGGTAAATGCCTTGGTAACTACTGTGGATGTCGTAGCCTCGGACGCTCATGGCAAGCCAGATGGAGTCTCCTTCCTGCAGGATGGTTCCTGTTTCGTCATGCAGGGGCTTGGGGTCGGCTTGAGCGGCTCCTCCTGTGATGGCATTGTCGAATCCTGAGAGTGTGAGGCGAGAATCGGAGGCTAGTCCTGCGACGAGACTCCCTCGATAAGTTTCGACAACGGAAGGATTGGAAAAATCGGTCTGGATGTCGATTTTGTAATCAAGCAGAGTATGTTTTTCTTTTGTCTCTTCCCAGACACTCAAAAAGCAGCGACGTATATTATTCCCGATGGATTCCGGGATGAAATCCGCCTTAATTGTGAATGGGGGATGGAGTCGGGCTTTGGAAAGAACTTTATCGATTACCCGAACTCCTTGGACATACACTTCAAGTCGAAGTTCAGGGGCTTTTGTCTGGCCGTTTGCATGATTGACGCACGTAAGGACAATGCGGTTGTTATCGTCCTTTCGTATGTCGATTCCGGCAGAACTGCCGCTTGTCCAATCCGAAATTCCCAATTCGTAGATTCCGCATGGAATATGCTGTCCGAGAGGGAGTCGAAAGGAAACATCGGAGTTGCCGATGTTGTGGAGCTGCAGGCCGTCCTGTGTGTGCGTTTTGCGGATAGGGGAGGGAATAGGTCCGGCTGTGTCCGAGGCTATTTGCTTAAGATCGAGTGTAGCAATGTCGATTTTGGAGGTGAAGAGATTGCGGTGACTCCAGATTTTACGGAATGACAGATGTTCCGGGAGAAGTTTCTCTCCTGTTCCAGTATCCGGTATTCTTGGCGCGGACTGCTGGGACTGGGCTGAGGGCATGATTGTCTGACTGGTAGTTGGAAAAACAGCAAAGAAAGCGAAGAGCACAAGAGACAAGGAACGGCACAAACGATGGTGTGTGGATTTCATCTGTTATTATTTACGGAGATGGAGAGGAATTCTTTCTTTTCCGTTTGCTGTTTCGGAGAAGATAGGAAAAGTGGAGGACATTGCCTCTCAACTCTGGCCTTACAGATTTTAGCGATGGGTGTTGCCGTGAATTCGACAAAGTTGCGCTATGTCTTTTTTGTTGTTGAACAATTGATTAAAAAGAATAACGTAACAATATTAGATTTTCAAAATTTCGGAGGAAGACTTCATAAGGAGACCGATCTGGTTGCATAGGTAATAATGTCGGGGTCCTATTGGTACTTATGTATCGGTAGGGCCTCGCATTCGTTGTTACCCTTATGAATTTGGAGAGAAAGAAGAGGGGGACAATCTAATCCGGAGATAGAAGTTCGGTATTCTGCAGAAACAAAAAGACACCGTGCTATTGCAGGGTGTCTTTTTAGTCAGATGGCGAAGCGGACGGGGCTCGAACCCGCGACCTCCAGCGTGACAGGCTGGCGCTCTAACCGAACTGAGCTACCACTCCGTGACATCTGCTTGTGTCGCATTCGCTCTGGTAAGCGAGGACGTGGGGTTTATAATTACATCCGATCCATCTGGCAAGAAAAAACTGTGTTGAGATATCGAATTTTATGAGAAGCTTCGGGAAAGATGAGAGTCGGCAGCCCTTTGAAGATTAAAAGATCTTTTGCAAATTAACAGAAAGAAGAAGTGACACAATGACGTACTTCACATTGATGAAGTTGTCTATTTTTGATTACCTGCTCGGAAAGGGAGTGCTTGTTTTTCTGGGGATACTATCGGCATGGACTGTTTCGGCGTCGACGATGGAAGAGTGCTACCGGAAAGCTGATGGATACCGGGCGTATTACGAGGAGGGCTGCAGCTGGGGATATGTATCTCCTCAATGGATTTCTGGAACCGGGGATTTTTGGTACACTTCCTACCGGGATGGACGGAAGTCGTTTTTGAGGGTGAACTCATCGGATGGAACAAAGGAACCGGCATTTGATCATGATCATGTTGCTGAAGAATTAAACCGCCTGTCCGGAGAAAAGGCAAATCCCGCATGGTTACCCTTTGATGTCATCACGGGAACTCCTGAAAGTTTGCGCTTCCGTGTGAAAGACAAGGAATTTTGTTACGATACAGTCGGAAAAACTCTTTCTCCTGCACCCGAAAGCAGGGAGATCCAGCACAAGCCGAACAATCCCAATTGTTCTCCTGATGGAATGTACGAGGCATTTGTCAAAGAGAACGATTTGTTCCTGCGGAATAGTAAAAACGGTATGGAAGTGAGGCTTTCATCCAATGGTACGGCTGAGAATCCGTACTGTTTACCCGTGTTTTGGGCTCCGGATTCCAAGGGGCTGGTCTGTTGCCGCCGGGTGACGGCTCCCGTGCGGCATATTACTTTGATCGAATCCTCTCCCAAAGATTCCGTGCAACCCCGCGAACGGTCTATTCCCTACGTCAAACCCGGCGATCCTTTGGATGTGGTGCGTCCTATTTTGTTTGGGACGGAAGCCGACACGGGGATAGAAATATCCTTCCCTGAGCCGGAACAACAGTTTTCCTTGGGGGGAATCCGGTGGTTGCGTGACAGTTCCGGTTTCACCTTTGACTACAACAAACGCGGACACGGCTCCTACATCGTGTATAAGGTAGACAGGGAGAATGCGTCCAAGGCCCGCCTTCTGATTGAGGAATCCTTCCCGACTTTTGTTAATTATACACGCCTGTACCGCCATGATCTGGAGGATACGGGTGAAATTGTGTGGATATCCGAACGGGATGGATGGAAGCACCTTTACCTGTTGGATGCTGAGACGGGGAAGGTGGTGCGGCAACTGACGTCGGGGGAATGGATTGTCAAAAAGGTTTTACATGTCGATGCTGGGCAAAGGACTGTCTTTTTTATCGGATGCGGCCAAACTCCTGGCGAGGATCCTTACTTGGAGAAACTTTACAGAGTATCTCTCGATGGGGGTACTCCCATTTGCTTAACTCCGACCAATGCTACGCACGGAATTGATTTTTCACCGGATTATTCGTGCTTTGTCGATACGGCTTCCCGTGTGGACATGCCGCCGGAAACGAGTCTTCGCGATGCCCGAACAGGTCGTGAAATCCTGAAGCTGGAGAAATCCGATATTACACCGGCTCTGAAAAGGGGCTGGAGACCTCCGACCGTGTTTTGTGGCAAAGGAAGGGACGGTCAGACGGATATTTGGGGTATCATTGCTTTTCCTCCAAATCTTGTCCCCGGTCGTAAATATCCCGTTATCGAATATATTTATGCCGGCCCGCATGATTCTCATGTACCTAAATCTTTCAACATGGAACACGAGATGGTGCGATATACCGAGTTGGGATTCATCATGGTGATGATCGACGGTATGGGTACATCCAATCGTTCCAAGAAATTTCACGATGTTTGCTGGAAAAACCTGAAGGATGCCGGTTTTCCCGATCGCATTGCCTGGATGAAGCAGGCAGCGAAGAAATACCCGGTTATGGATTTGTCCCGCGTCGGCATCTATGGCGTATCGGCCGGAGGTCAGAATGCTTTGAGTGCGTTGTTGTTCCACCCGGAATGGTACAAGGTGGGTGTCTCCTCATGCGGGTGCCATGATAACCGCATGGATAAAATCTGGTGGAATGAACAATGGATGGGGTATCCGGTAGACAAGTCATATGAAGAGTGTTCCAACGTTGTCAATGCCGGTAAATTGCAAGGGAAATTGATGTTGATCCTGGGGGAAATCGATGACAATGTCGATCCGGCTTCGACCCGTCAGGTCATACATGCCTTGGAACAGGCTGGCAAGGACTTCGAATTTGTCCTGATTACTGGTGCGGGACATACAATGGGTGGAAAATTCGGAGAACGTAAGAGACGGGATTTCTTTGTCAAGCATCTGCAGGGAATAGATCCTCCGAACAGGAACGCTGCCCACGTTCCTGCCGCCAAAACTCGAACATAGTCTCCGGAGAATATACCGGAGGGAAGGGGGCGGATGCGTGGAATTTTTCTTACTGCCGGGGCTGAAAAAGTTCCGGCAGTTGCTCCTGTAGCTGCCGGCTCGTTTCCTCAGAAGCGGGGAGGATATACGTGACGGCGGAGTCTCCTTTCAGGTTCTTGAGAGATACATCGGCATCATGCTTTAAAAGCAGGCGGATAACACGGACTGCTGCAGGATTCAGATTCCCATCCTGATCGATCAAATGCCTGCACGCCATCATCAGCGGGGTTTCTCCATCATGGGAAGCCCTATTGACGAGAGCTTTATATTCCAAAAGCAATTCGATGGACTTGATCAAAACCTCTTTTTTATCATCATTCTGTCGCGGGAAGATGTGGTCGCAAAGGTCGCACAGAGGAGTACGTCCGTATTCCGGCGAAGGATCAAGAGGATTATCGTCAGGATCCTTCCATCTGACATTGGGATCGGCACCATGTTCTAGAAGGAGACGCTTAATGACTAGATCGGAATAATGGCCGGTAGTGATAAATAACGGAGGGTTTTCGTCTCTTGTCTCGTTGGGATCAATTCCTTTCTCCAGCATCATGCGAACAACTTCGGAACAACCGTGCATAATTGGGATACAGAGCGGATTCCTCCGTACTCCGGAGGCTTTCTTGTACGATGGATAATTCCCTCCCAGAGCAGGATCTGCCCCCAGGGAAAGGATGAGGCACGCTATTTGTTCGTTATGGCTTTCTAGACATGCTTCCTCGAAGGGAACGAGTCCATTGGCTTTTTTATTAAGATCCGCTCCATGGTTGGCAAGTATCCGTATGAGATCCAGCCGTCTTTCAACTGGAATATGACTATCTTGTCCCCATGAACTCAGAGCACAACTTAATGGAGTAGGACCGTTTTCGGTGGGAATAGATCCCATGCTTGTCTTGATCTCTGCAGACTGATTGGGGGCTGCCCCCAATTCCAGCAAATGCAGGGCCAGCTCATTTTTTCCAAAACAGCAGGCATAATGAAGAAGAGTCATATGCGATTCCCCCGAATGCCTGGCATTGCCGGAAGACGCTGTATCGAAAATGATACGTAAAAGGCCGTTCATTCGGTAATTTCTGATGAACTGGTTCTTTTTCTGGATGAACTTAGAGAGGAACATACTGCTGGTCAAATCCTCCAACGTGAATGGATCGTCCGGCATTGGGATGATGGTGGCTTTCATGGAAACATAAATTTCCTCAATTTGCTGACGGTCCTTTCCCGTCCACACTGGATTGAAAACCAATTTATTGGGCGTATTAGACTCCAAATTGCAGATCAATACTCCGGAGAGAACTACAATGGCCAGACAGGCTATCCCCCAGATAAGAAGATTATTCCGAAGTCTTTTTGTCATTTTCTTCCATTATAGAGCGGAGCATGGAAAATCTCAAGTCGCATCTTTTCCTGCCATCTGCAATTGATCTCCAACAATTTGATCGTCATTCGCTTACTCAATCATCAAGAGAAAAGACATAATTTCCTCTTTTCCTCCTGCGTTGCATCCTTTATAAACCTTTTCGTGTTGCGCAGGCAACGGGCTCGTAGCTCAGCGGTTAGAGCAGGGGACTCATAATCCCTTGGTCGTAGGTTCGAACCCTACCGGGCCTACCAAGTTTAAAACCCCTTGATCCTCTAAGGTTCAAGGGGTTTTTATTATGTTCGGAATGGCAATTTTAGAGGCTTCCGAAATGTCGAAAAACGGTTAAATAACGGTCAAAAACGACCGAAAAATAAGTTTTTTGATTGGATAATGGGTATAGTTTTTGACATGGCGAAAGCTCCGAAATTTGAGGTTCAGGCAACTCGGAATGGACTGTTTGCAATCTGTATTCCATCAAATATGTCTTCATCGGGGAAGGGAGGGAAAAGATATTTTAAAAAGAAGTCTGATGCTCTCGATGCACAGACAAGACTTAGGCGTCGCCTCAACCCTTGATCGCAGGTTCGAATTCTACCGGGTATAAAGCTCATAAATAACTTAACCATAACGGATTAATATTTTTTCTTTTCTCTTTTCCGAGGCAATGTCAAAATGAGCCGGGCGGCATGGAGAGATGTACTATGTCATGTTTGACATGTATATTTATTAAGGACTTCAGACTTACCAAGGCTACGTGCTTCCAGAAGGTTTTTTCATTTCCTACGTAATAGATACACGTAGTCAGGGAAAGGGGAAATTTCTCATCCGATGGGTTATTGGTGCTTTGACGGATCAAGCTGGGAATGTTATCTTGTGTAACCTCTCTACTAGAAGAGGATGGTGAAATTCGGGAATCACACCGAATGAACTAGATTTTCGTGAAAAGGTGTAACCAACCGAACATGAGTTACGTCTAGATAGCGAATCCCAACACAATCAAACACCATGAACGATAATAAAGAAGAAATTAAGATGGAAGAACTCGACGAAATCGTCGGAGGTTCTATGACCGCGACATTGACTTCTTGGACGAACGAGGCTGGAATCCCTTGCATTAAGATTGAAGTAACAGGAGGTTCCAGTGTTGGTCACTTGACGATCAAAGCTTCCGACCTTGATAAATACAAGGAACGCCATTCCGACTGGACATTCAAAATGAACCAGTAGCGTTGCTGCTGAATCCAACCATCTATATCAGGAGGTAATGGAGAAATCCATTCCTCCTTTTTTGTTTGGTAGCTACGGGTTGGCAGGAACATTAATTACATGTCAAGATGTTCACTATCTGCATACTGCACTGGTGAGTCCGATGTTTTCAATTGAGCTTGTTTGAAAGATAATTCGGCAGGCAATCAATTGTTCACATGCTATTTTCTAGAATCTACGGACTCCTTGTCTATTTTGCAACTGTGTTTCTTTCTCTGCTCAGTTGAAGGTAGATTTTTCAGGTTTTTGATTCCTAATTCTCTCCTGATGTTGGTATTGCCCGTGGAGATGAATCCCCAGCCGCGTTTATTGAAGGCCGGAGTGGGGCCGGAATTGGGCATTCTGGCATTGCCGAGGGATGGAAAGACGAGTGTTGTTCCTAAAGTTTCCGGGGAAAGGAGAATGTGAGGATGACTTCCGGCGATGATGTCGAAACCGGCGGCAGCAAGCCGGCGGGTGCATTCCGTTTGAGCTGGGGTGTATTTGTCTGTGTTTTCTCTTCCCCAGTGGATCATGATGATATTCATATCCGTCCGGTTTTTCCATGAGAGGACGGATTCGAGCAAGGCTGCCTGATCTTGCGGAAGTCTTGCCAGATGGATAGTCGGAGAAACAGGTGGATTCAGAGCTTCGTCGTGAGCTGCTCCCCAGACGGCAATCGTGCGTTCCCCGATGCGAACGATGGCGGGCGAAAGGGCTTCTTTGACGGTGGTGCCTGCTCCGACTGTTTGAATGCCCGCATTGTTTAGGTAGCGGATATTTTGGAGAAGACTCTGTGGGCCTCCGTCTTCCGAATGATTGTTGGCGAGTGAGGCGACACGGACTCCGGCTTGTTTGAGCAGGGCAACCTGGCGTTCTGGAGTGGAGAGAAAGGTGTATTTCCTTCCCTGTGGAACATCCTCCCGAGAACATGCGATACTTCCTTCGACATTAGCCATTACCAGGTTGTAATCTTGCAGGGAGTGGCACAGTCTGTCCCAGAGGGTATCTTCTCCGATTGCTACCACGTCACCGAGAAGGGCGATGCTAACTCCGGGTTCAGTATCTCCCAGCGTCCAGACCGAGTGGGAAAAACGTTTGTAGCGCTTCCGGAAGTCGGCCAGTGTCAGAATTTCCGGTTACCCGGAGAGATGATGGATGACGAGATCTTCCTGTCCCAGGGAACCGAGCGGTGGTTTGTCTTGCCACAAGGCGGCGGAGTGGTTGACGGCATCCACAACAAGACCTGTAGATTGTTCTTCCGGGGTGAAGGGGATTCTGGTGTCTTCAGTCTGCAAATTGCCGAGGAGGCGCATGTACCGGGTGAGTTCCCGGGGACTGCTCCAGGGGATACGGTGGCCGTTTCTTCTCCAGGCGTAACAGATCATGTTGGCACAGTCATTGCCTAGCCCGGTGCCTGCAATCCATTGTCCCATGTACGGAATACTGCCGACCCCATACATGTAGGGCGTGCCGAATTGCTCGGATAGGGCGGAGTGGAACCCCTCTCCCTCGGTGATGGCGATTGTAGCGGGCAGGCTTTCCCAAACCTGGCTTCCGGCCAGTATGGCGACCTTCCACCACGAGCGCCCCAGCGTGATGCCGCGCCTCCAAGTGTCGTTGTCCAGGAAAGGATCCTCGGTTTCCGCGACGAATTGTTCTTTCCAGAGGATACAGTTTCCGGCATGTCCGGTGAAACTGGCCCCCTTGCTGTCTTCCGGCTTGAGATTGGCTATGGAGGCAACTGGGGTGAGACGGTACCAGCGGTAACGCCGGGGGATGACAGGAAGATCGTAGATGTCTCCGGCTTCCAGATGGTGGCGT
The DNA here is from genome assembly GCF_029854675.1 of Akkermansia sp. N21169. Lineage (NCBI taxonomy): Bacteria > Pseudomonadati > Verrucomicrobiota > Verrucomicrobiia > Verrucomicrobiales > Akkermansiaceae > Akkermansia > Akkermansia sp. N21169. The sequence continues at coordinate 84,552 of NZ_JARWNC010000038.1, forward strand.
TGCCCGGCATCCATGCGCCATGTCCCGTCCAGCGAGGCTTGTATATCCGTGAGGCCGACTTTCGGCACTGTCTTTTTGTGGGATTCGAGGATGTTTTCCCACGTTACATCCGGCCGGGCGGAGGAGAAGCGGCTGCGGTGTGCGGTCAACAATGCCCACAGGGAATCTGGTGCCTGTTTCCAATCCAGCTGCGGGATGGATTTTCCCTGCTTTTTGAAACTGGTTGCCATACGCGAAGTATCCTTTTCCGGCAATGGACACCCGTTGAGCAGAACATGTGCCGGATGGGTCTGAAGTGAAAGCCGGATAGCTTTTTCCCAAAGCCGCCAAGCGGTTGCATCATCCTTGTGCCATGGGCGGGAAAGACAGATGCTGATGGCACACAGGTTGTATAGTCCGGTGACCTGTTTCCAGCATTCTTCCAAGGCTTCTTCCGGGTGGAAAGCGTTGGCGAAAGCATCCAGATCGATGCTTGCCAGCCACGGCAGACCTTGGTCATTGGGCAATTCTTCCCAGCGAGAGATGGTTTTCCATCGCTTGCTTAATGAGCCGAATTCCCGAGGATCGATTTCGAGACGACCGTCCAGATAGGCGACGGCGTCCTGTGTCAATTCGTCAGGGGTCTGGTTCTGCAGTAATTCCTTTGCCGGCATCCAGTAAACGGAGGCAACTGGACGCGGCATCAGAGGTTCCAGCCAGTTGTAGCATTGGATACGTCCTTCTTTTCTCCATTGGTCGAGACGCCGTGCCCGTTGCCTGAGATTGTTTATGCTTAGGACACCGTCGCGGATGGCATCGGAATTGGTCGCAGCATTGGAATCCGGATGGGCATCAACGAGCAGAAGCCTGTAATCCCGTGTACGGTCTGTTGTTTCCGTAAAGAAGGTGAAACTGCCAGTATGGCTTTGTTCCAGATAAATTACCGGCACAGCGGCATATGAACCCCATATCCATGCTACTGCGAGTAAGGAAAAGAGACGGCGCATGGTCAACGGCAGGGGGGAAGATGGGGCTTTTGTGAGAGTTTGCGATAGAGTTTCAGATTCGAAATGCCAGTCTGCTTTAGGCCTTTTGGGTTGTGATAGACGGATTTGATGACAAGTTTGAGGGAGGAGATTTTGAATGGACAATCATTCAGGGAAATCCAGCGATCTATTGGTTCCTCGCTGGATTCAAACCTGACGGGGCGTTGCCAGGTCCCACCATTGACAATGACTTGCATGGTTTCGATGTTGTCGTAATTGCGATTTTGTTCGGCTGGTTTTCCATTGCCCTGATTGTTTGGACCAAGGACTCCGGGATAGAGAGAGATGGCTCCGATACGGGCGGGTTCCGGAAGGGTGATCGTGAGAGATTCTTCTCGTTCCGGAGTCATAGGTTCACTGATCCATGTTCGAGAGTTGTCTGGTTTGTAGAGGAAATTGAAGGCCTTGTTCAATTTCACAGCTTTGTTTGCCATGGAAGAGACGGTGATTTTGGATGAACCAATGTCCATGCCTTTGTACCATTTGCCCAAGCGGTTGAAGACGTAAGCGCTGTTGGTCGTTTGTTCCCAGTCGTTACTGACACCATCCCCTTGGTAGTGAGATCCCATCTCGGGAAGAACCTGGATGATAATGTCGTCCTTCAAACCGGGCTTGAGGTTGTCGAATTGCCAGATCCAACTGTGACCGGAACGTTTGAAGCGATTGACGGGGGATTTGAAGACGACTTCGTCGGTATCGACTGAGCGAGCTCTGATGGTGATACTGCCCCGTTTGATTGGCCCGTTCCAGACGGCGGCTGTGGAGAGGCGATACACCATATTCCGAGGAACGACGGTTATATTTTCGCTGACGCTGTAATCACTCTCCTTGATGTGCTTCATTTTGGTTTCTATGACCAATTCCGCTTGTTCATGTGCTTGCAGTTCCATGGTGGAAACAATCCAGCCATACATGGATAGATTGGCTGTTTTATCTTCTTCAAGGGGGACGGATTGTAGTTGCAATTCGTTTGGCAGCTCTTTTCCGTTCAGGCTGGCTTTGTAAGCTAGGACAGGATTGTCCGAGGGGCGTTTCGATGAGTCGGAGATGGAAGAAATATATTGTACGTCCGGATTTGCTTGGGTTTCAACTGGGAAGCCGAAACGGACGGTGACGGGGGCATTCGTTGTGTTCCTGAGCTTGTATTTGACATGAATATCGGCGTAAGTGTTCCACAATTCGATGACAAGGTCTTCCTCTTCCATGGCAACCTGGCTGACTCCTTCGAGCTCGAAGGGCTGGACATTGCCTCCCCCTCCTCCTTCCGGACTGTTGTAGCCTCCCCCATTGCCCAAGGCACAGGGAACAAGCGAAAGCCCCGCCAACAGGAGGCCGAGGAAAAGTTTCTCCAACATATTAATCTACGGATTAATGTGAAATTGAGGAAAGAAGCAAGACAAAATGAAGATGATTTTGAGAATGGAAGCTCAGGACTGCGTTCCTTTGAGATTGAAATGGGAGAATAATTGTAATATGTTTTCTCCAGCATTAATTTACAGATCATGTCGCTGCGTTCCATTCTCCTGACTTCCTGTTCCGTGTTGCTGTGTGCATCCGCTTTTGCGGCTATCCCCGGTAATGCTCAGAAGGCCCCTGTGCCGGAACCGGTTCCTTTCAAGCCTCGGGCGATCGATCTGGACTTTTGTCCCGGTGGCATTGCTCTGGATGGCGACACTCTCTACATTGCCGTCGTGGGGCAGGAACCGAAAACCGGAGAGAAGGATGAGGACGGTGGCGTGGCAAAACTCAATCTTGCCGATGAAAATGCCAAACCGGAGATGATTACCGAAAAGGGGTTGTACAACAGTCCTACGGGAATTTGCGTTCAGGGTGACTACCTCTGCCTCAGTGATGTGGACAATGTGTATATCATCAATAAGAAGAATGCGGATCTTGATGGCGGGATCAGCGTTTCCATGGATTTGCCGATGAAGCAACTCGACGGCATTACGTCGTTGGGCGATGGACGCGTGATTGTGGCAAGCCGTGACCTGAATAAGATTTACATTGGCGATATTCGTTCCAAAACTTTCGCGGAAATTGTGACGAAGGAACCGCTCCATGCTCCCAGCGGCGTTTTCTGGGACAAGGAGAACAAGATTCTCTACGTGGTGGAAGATGCCACGGAAACCGTCAACAAAAAGGAGAAACCGTCTGGCCGCATTTTGGCCGTCGATATTACTTACGGGACCGTGACGGAGATGGAAGGCATGGCAGGCAAGAAACTTCGTGGAGAATACGGAGCGGTCGCCAGTGATGGCAAGATGCTGTATTTCAGTGATAATTCCAAGGAAGGGTTCCCGGAATCCCTCCAGCGTTTGGATCTGAAGATCAGGCGTACAACGAATGTGGCTCCTCTGGCGATGAAGGGGATTTCCCATTTCCTCATCCATGGCAATCAGTTGATTGTACCGGCGATGAAGGACAAAAAAATCTACATTTTCTACATCAAGAAATAGGAAGCTTCTCTCGTTTCCTCTTGCTCTTTCCCTCTTCTCTGGGAAGGGAAAGGTGGCGTTTTTTCTTCATGACAGGCGGGAAGTGTTGCGTTTGGCATTTGCAAATGTCTGGCCCGGAATGTATCATCACGGGCATGCAACAGTCGTATTGTTCCAGCCTGTACAGGTACCAACGCCGGACTACACGCGAGGTGATGGTCGGAAATGTCGGAATCGGAGGAGGGAATCCCATTCGCATCCAGTCCATGCTGACGTCCGACACACGGGATACGGAGGCATGCGTGCGCGAAGCCTTGCAATTGGCTGATGCCGGATGTGAAATTATCCGTCTGACAGCCCAGACTAAAGTATTTGCCGCTAATCTGGAACATATCTCCCGCGAACTGAGAAGGGCCGGATGCTCGGCTCCTTTGGTGGCGGATATTCATTTCAAACCGGATGCTGCGATGGAAGCGGCTAAGTGGGTGGAGAAGATCAGGATCAATCCGGGTAATTTTATCGATAAAAAGAAGTTTGAAGTTCGCGACTACACGGACGATGAGTATGAAGCCGAGCTGGATCGTGTCCGGAAGGAGTTTACTCCGCTCGTTCAGTTCTGCAAGGAACACGGTCGTGCCATGCGTATCGGTTCCAACCATGGTTCGTTGTCCGACCGTATCCTGAACCGTTATGGCGATACTCCGGAGGGGATGGTGGAAAGCGCCTTGGAATTCGCGCGTATTGCTCGTGACCTGGACTATCATCAGTTGGTTTTTTCAATGAAATCCTCGAACGTAAAGGTGATGATAGCGGCTTATCGTTTGCTCGTCCGACGCCTGTACGAGATGGGGGACGATTGGAATTATCCGATCCACCTGGGCGTGACGGAGGCCGGTGGCGGCGAAGACGGACGGATTAAGAGTGCGGTGGGCATCGGTTCTCTGCTTCAGGACGGCATTGGGGATACCTTGCGTGTTTCCCTGACGGAGGACGCTGTGTGCGAAGTCCCTGTCGCTTTTGCTCTTGCAGCCCCGTTCCAGCCCTCCGTGAAGGCGGATTCTCCCGAACTGCCTGTCGCAGAACCTCCCGCTCCGTTCGATCCTTATGCCTACGAACGCCGCATGGCCGGGCTGGCGATGTGTTATGGTGTCCGTCTCGGGTGGGACAATCCCGTCCGGGTGGCTCTGCCCCATGAGGCCTTTGACGTGCTTTCGCGCGAACGCGATGCCTTGGGTGAGTTTATCCCGGAACTGGATCTCGACAGGCTGGAACCCGTTGCTGTCGATCCTCTGGATGATGAAGCTGTCGAACAATTGACGGAACTGCCAGAACCTACCGTGGTGACTGTGAAGGACGGTTGCCCAATGGATGTTGCCGATGCCTTCCGACTGCTGGCGGCACGGATTGAAGGGCGTCATCCGATCTTGCTGAAGGATACTCTTTCCCCGGATTCTTCACCGGGCGGAGAGTTGGCCTTGTTGCAGGCCGCCCGTGCTATCGGGAGTTTGTTGAGCGACGGCATTGGGGACGCGGTGCTTGTCCAGGGAGAAAAGGATCCCCATGCGGCTTTGTTCCTTTCCTACAATATTCTTCAGGCAAGCGGTTCCCGTCTGACGAAAGCTGACTATGTGTCCTGTCCATCCTGCGGGAGAACCTTGTACAACATTCAGGAAGCTACGGCGCGCATCAAGGCTGCAACCGGACATCTGAAGGGGGTGAAAATCGCTGTGATGGGGTGCATTGTCAATGGCCCGGGCGAGATGGCCGATGCCGACTTCGGCTATGTGGGCGGTGCCCCCGGCAAGATCAATTTGTATGTGAAGAAGGAGCCGATCCGATTTAACATTCCTCAGGAGGAAGCCGTGGACTGCCTGGTCGATTTGATCCGGGAACATGGACGCTGGGTGGATCCCGCTTCCTGAGGAGGATTTCTCTATGGGAAACACGGACATGGTTGCACCGGAACAGGATGATGCTCCTTCCTTGTTGATTAGCGGGGGAAATGGAGGGCTGGCCCGGTGTGTGCGGCAGTTTTTTGGGGATCGCGGCTGGCGTGTTGTGGCGCCTTCCCGTATGGAACTGGATGTGCGTGATTGTGTGGGAGTAGAGGAGTTTGTGGCTTCGCATGGTTCCTTCGATTGCGTGATCTGCAATGCGGGAATAACGGGAGACCAGTTGCTGATGCGCCAGTCGGAGACCCGCTGGGATGAAATCATGGACGTGAATTTGCGTGGTGCTGCCTGGTGTGCCGCAAGTGCCGCCCGCGGCATGAAACGTGTGCGGAAACCGGGCAGTATTGTCCTTGTCGGATCTTATGCTGCTTTGCACCCGGGCGCCGGACAGGCTCTTTATGCTGCTTCCAAGGCTGCTTTGGTGGGCCTCATGAAATCTCTTGCCCGCGAATGGGGTGGGGACGGTATCCGCGTCAATCTGGTGCTTCCCGGTTTTATGGAGACTCCGATGACAGAGAGATTACCGGATCATGTGTTTGAGAGAGCCCGGAAAAAACATGTGCTGGGCGCTTTCAACACTCCGTCCCATGCGGCGGAGTTTCTGTATTTCCTGCACGCATCCATGCCGTTGACCTCGGGACAGGTCTTTTCCCTGGATAGCCGGATTTTGTAAAACTCCTGCCAAGTGTGCTGCATGGGTTATTTGGATAGCCTGAGCACGGGGACTGTTTTGCCTTTCAGGGCTTCCGGAGTCAGGATAATGCCTTCCGGCGTAATATCCGGAGCAGGGGAGCCGTCCAGGAATTCGGCTTTGGAAAATCCCTTGGGCATGGGGATGACGAGGGCTTCCTTGCGTTCCTGGGAGGAGGGCTGCATGATGAACAGATAGGTGTTTTTGCCTTTGGTCGTGGCGGCAACTCCTTCGGGGAGGCCTGGAATGGAAACCGGACGCGTTTCATAGACGGCTTCACCATGAATCCTCAACCAGGATCCGACTCCTTTCATGGCCAGGGAAATGGCCATGGGGATAGTGCCGTCCGCCTGAGGGTTGACATTCAACAGGAGATTACCCCCTTTGACAGTACATTCGGCTAGCTTTAGAACGAGTTCGTCTTTGCTCTTGATATTGGTATCATGGCGGTTGTATCCCCATTTGTCGCCGATAGTCATGCACGCTTCCCAGTCGATTCCGGCATAGCCCTCCGTAGGGATACTCTTTTCTGGAGTTGTGAAATCTCCGCAGCGCAGGTCAAGCCCGTCGAGTTTGGTTAGTCCGAGGCCGGTGAACGAGTAGAGGCGGTTGTTCATGATGATGCCGGGTTGGAGCTTGCGGGCCATCTTGATGAGTTCTGGAGCGTTCCATCCCGTTTTTCCCTGCATGTCTCCCTGAGAGTAGTCCCACCAGATGACATCGACTTTGCCGTAATTGGAGAGGAGCTCTTTGACTTGGGCCTGGAGGTATTTCTTGTAAGCCTCCTGATCCCGGGGAATTTGTTTGGATTCCAGCATGGCGGCCTGCTGCTTGGGATAGCACAGGTCGGGACAGATTGTGTAGTCGTAGGAAGGGTGGTGCCAGTCGATGACGGAATGGTAAAGGCCGATACGGATGTTTTTGGCACGGAAGGCATCGGCATATTCTTTGACGAGGTCTCGTCCGCTCTTGTGGTCGAAGGCATCGAAGTCGGAGACGTCACTCTTGAAGAGGGCGAAGCCGTCGTGGTGTTTGGTCGTCATGACGGCATAGCGGCAGCCGGCCGCTTCGGCGAGTTCGGCCCATTCTTGGGCGAAATTCTCTTTGGGTTGGAAAAGAGGCAGAGCTTCCGCTGCGTAGGTGTCGGTGTCCAGTTCTGCGTTCTTCTGGATCCATTCCGATCCCATGGGCTTGCCCTTCCAGTCTCCGGCCAGTCCGGAGTAAAGTCCCCAGTGGATGAACATGCCGAACTTGGCATCGCGCCACCATTTCATGCGGGCATTGCGTTCTTCTTCGGATTCCGTATAGGCGGCGTGCTGGTCGTCGGATTTCCGAGGATCCGGGGCTGCTTGTTGTACGGCTGGTACGGGAGTTGCTTTGTCTTTTTGGACTGGCGTATCGTCAGCAATGCCCGGCAGCATCGCACAGAACAAGAGTGCCAGGAGAGCGGGGACGGATGGATGCGGGCGGCATTTCATGGGAAAGGGGGAGGGAGATGATGGAAGGCGGTTTATATGGTATCCACGTTGGGATAGCTGCCGATGGTTTTGAGGATGGAACAGTTCTGTTCCACTTCTTTCAGCGCGCTCAGAAGGGGCTCTTCCCGGGAATGACCGACAATATCGACATGGAAGACGTATTCCCAGTTGACGACCTTGGATGGGCGGGATTCGATGCGCGTCAGATCGATGTTGTAGCGGCGGAAAATGTCGAGAACCTTGACGAGCGTCCCCGGCTTGTGATTGATCTGGAAGAGAATGGATGTCCGGTCATTACCGGTGGGCTGGGTCTCCTGCTTGCCGATGATGGCGAAGCGCGTCGTGTTATTGCAGTTGTCCTGAATATCCTCCGCCAGCAGTTCGAGTCCGAAAAGTTCCGCACAAAGAGGGCTGGCAAGGGCTGCTGCTCCGTCCCCGGCATGTTCCTTGGCAATTTGGGCAGCCTTGGTGGACGAAGTGGTGGCGACAATGTCGGCTTCCGGGTAGTGGCGGTGCAGCCAGTTGCGTGTTTGCCCGAGGATCTGGGGGTGGGAATAGATGGTGGTGATCCTGTCTTTCGGCGCTGAGGAAATGAGACCGTTGCGGATGCGTAGGTGAATTTGCGAACAGATTTTGAGTGGAGATTGGACGAAAAGATCCATGACGGCTGTGACGGCACCCTCTGTGGAGTTTTCCACCGGGACGACTCCGTAATTGGCCTTGCCTCGGCTGACTGCGTCAAATATATCGGCAAAGTTCGGTTCCGGTATCAGTTCTACGCTATGACCGAATTGTTTGAGAGCCGCCTGGTGGGACCATGTACCGGGAGGCCCCAGATAGGCGACGCGGATATTGCCTTCAAGCAGGAGGCCGCAGGAGATGATTTCCCTGTAGATGGAATAAAGCGCTTCCTTGGGGAGGACGCCGTTGTTGAGTTTCTCCAGTTTCTGCATGAGCAACGCTTCTCTTTCCGGTACGGAAATCGGGGCGTTGCGGGCCTTTTTGTATTCGCCGACCTGGCGTACGAATTCGTATCTGTTTTTCAGCAGGTTGACAATTTGGGCATCAATGCCGTCGATGCTGTTGCGTAACTCGGAGAGATCCATGGAAAACTGACTGATGATGTGTGAAATTGGCAGATTGACGTCTGAGGCTGGCTCCCCGGGAGGAACTGCCGCAGAGTATAAAAAGAGCCTGTGGGTAATCAAGAGGAATCGGGCTTTGCCGGGACATGATGGCACTGATTCGTGCTCTTCCTTGGAAACGGGAAGGAAAACCTCCATGAATCGTGAAATTGGCAAGGGCTAAATTTTGAGATGAATGGGAAAATGTAGAGGATTCTTGGCGGCGCGTGGAGGATGTGGTAAGGTGAGAGCCTAATCAACCATGAGCAGGGCGTTAAAAAGGATTTTCGTGCATGGGTTCCCGTCGCTTTACGGCGGGGCGGGGACGGAGCTGCACCACCAGATGATCGTGTGGCGGAAGATGGGAATGGATGTCCACCTCATCCCGACCGGGGACGGTTTCTACCCGGAAAGTCTCTATGTGGAACTGCTGCGGCTGGGGGTGGTCATCCACGCGGCGGACGACTGGACGGCTCTGGAGCCGGGCGACCCGGTGATGGGGTTCTGCAACAGCGAGTTTCTGGACGCCATCCCGGAGATCCGGAAACATACGAAGCGCACCGTCTTTGTGAACTGCATGACATGGCTCTTCGACAAGGAGAAGGAATTGATGAAGGAAGGGCTGATTGCCATGTTCCTCTACCAGAACGAGGAGGTGAGGCAGAAGAACATGCCCCTCCTGCAAGGGCTGAACGCGGACCCGTCCGTCCGGTTCATGACGTTTAAGCCGTACTTCCACAGCGACGCCTTCCCCTTTATTACGGAGAGGACGGACGAGTACTTCGGGTGCGGGCGGATTTCCCGCCAGGACGCGGACAAGTTCGCCCGGAACACGCTGCAAATCTATGAATACTTCGTTTCCCCGGTACCCAAGCGCGGCCTCTTCCTGGGGTTCGACCACCGGAGCGAGGAGAAGATCGGCAAGCCCTACGACTGGATCAGGACGGCGCGGGACCAGACGGAAGTTTCCCAGCAGGAATTTTACAAGCACTGCAAGATCGTGCTGCAACCCACGGACACGACGGAGAACTGGCCGCGCGTGGGCTTTGAGGCGATGGCCTCCGGCAGCGTGCTGATTGTCGATAACCGGGGCGGGTGGCGGCAGATGGTGGAACACGGCAGGACCGGCTGGCTCTGCGACCATGAGAGGGACTTTATCTACTACGCCTCCCGGATGGCATACGAGCCGCACTGGCGCGACGACATGGCGGAGGCGGCGCGGGAACGCGGCCTGGAACTCGGCGGGCTGGAAGCGTCGTCCGCCAGTTGGGAGGAAGTGTTCGACGCAATGGCGAAGCTGCCCGAATAGGGACAGGAGGGCAGCGAGTCCCTACATCCGAAACCTTGGGTTCCCCTCAATCACACGAAACGAGCTTATGAACGAGAAGAAGAAAGTTTCCATCCTGGTGGGCATCTGTTCCGGCCAGGGGCTGGAGGAACGGCGCAACGCCGTGCGGGACTCCTGGCTCCGGCACCCGCAGGAGGGCGTGGAGTGCCTGTTCTTCATCGGCGGCGAAGCGGCGGAAGAGGAACGGGGCGATACCGTAGGGCTGGACGCCCCGGACACGTACAACGGGCTTCCGGCCAAGGTGCTGGCCTTCTTCCGCTACGGACTTGAGCACTACGACTTCGACTGGATTTTCAAGTGCGACGACGACACGTACCTGGACCTGTCCCGGCTGCCTGAACTGGCGGACTCCCGGTACGGCCTGATCGGGGATGCCCTGCTGGGCGAGCGGAAAGCCCCCAGTGGCGGGGCGGGCTACTTCCTCTCCCGCGCGGTGGTGGAGGAGATTGCCGCCAGGCCGGACGTGCCGCTCACGGGGGCGGAAGACCTCATCTTCGGGAAGCTGGCCCTTGAAACGGGGGCGGAGTACCTGGTGACGCCGAGGCTCTTCCTCTCCAACGTGCGCTACCCGCTGCCGGACAACGACACGGTGACGGCGCACTGGTGCATCCCCTCCGTGCTGCGCGCCATGGACGTGCTGCGTCACGGTACGCCCGCCGCCGTGTACAGGGGCATCCACCCCCACTGGGACGACTCCTTCCTCTTTTACCGGGAGGGGGTGTTCCGGAGGGCATCCTCCCCGGACTTCGGATGGTGGAAACTCGGCGGGGAGACCCGGGACACGCTGACATTGGCCTGGAAGCGGTGGGACCCGATGGAACTGGAATGGAAGGGGGAAAACTTCCAAGGCCCCTCCGTGACCCTGGCGAGGCTGGATGGTTCCCGCTCGCTCTGGGAACTGCCGCCTCCGGACGAAGGAGCGCTGGAATGAGAAGGCAATTCCGGGCGTGACAGCACTTCCAAAAAAAGATAAAAAGGCGGGATGGAAAAGAGTTCTGACGGTACGGAGCCCAAGGAGATCATGGAGATCAAGGCCTATATCTACATGACGTATGAGAACATGCTCAAGGTATTGGCCGGAGGAGCCCTGAAGGTGCGCACCATCGACGAGTGCAATGATCCCTACGAGCAGATGCCCGCCGGACCGGAAGGGGAAAAATGGTCGAAAGAGTATGAGATGGCGTTTATCTGCTTTTCCTCCCTTTACAATTCCGTAGCGATGTGGGGGCATTACGGAGACAAGCACAAGGGCGTATGCCTGGAGTTTACCTTTCCCCTGCGCCAGCCAGCTCTTTACCCGCTAGACGTTGAAGACGAGCCCCCCTATTATATTCTGGATATTGAACTGAAAGAAGACTCGCTTCTTTCGTTTAGCTGGAGAAAGCGGGATAAAACCCATCTCCATTATTGTGTGCTGTTTAACATGAAATATAAGAAAGAGCGCCCAGCATTTGATTATGGCATGGTCGGAACCAGCATGATGGGTGACCGCCTGATGTGTAATCTAGATGAATGTCTCTTAACAAAAGATAAATCTTGGCACTATGAGGAAGAACTGCGGATACTCATCCCCTTGCCGGAGAAGAATATTAGGAAGGAGGAGGACTATTTCGTAGATTGCTTCCACAAGTATTTGACGGGGATTATCCTGGGAATCAAATGCCAGAAGGACGCGGAAAGCGTTAAGAAAATTGTCGAACTTTTCCGGAAGGACGGGGACGGACCTATCCAGGTGTACCAGGCCCAGTATTCCGAAAAGGCATTTGATGTTCGCGTCCCCGGGATCGACAAGGCCCCGGGAACCCCCTAGAGCCGGGGATTGAGACAACAGCAAAAGAGCGGATGCCATGTACAAGATACTCGTCGTAAGTTTGCCCGGTTCCCCGAAGAGGGAGGCCATAAGCGCCCGGCTCCTGGAACAGGGGCTGGCCTGGGAGTGGGTGGACGGTGTGCGCCTGGAAGCCGTGGAAGAAGCCGCTCCAGAGGAGTACAGCGACCTGGAGGCCTACCGCATTCCGCGACTGAAGACGGACCCGGACTACATCCGCCGCGCGGTGGGCTGCAAGCGGGCCATGCGGAATGCGCTGGCGTGGGCCGCGTGCTGCGAGGAGGAATGGGTGGTCATCCTCCAGGACGACGCGCGGGTGATGCCGGAGTTTGACGTGAAGCTGCGGGATCTCCTCGGCAAGGCGCCAGCCACCGCTGGAGCCGTGATGCTGCATTACGAGGGGAGCGCCGTCCTTGATTGCGGGGAATGGAAGGAAGTCACTGGAGATTTGCGCAGCATGGCCGCCTTTGCCGTGCGCCCGTCGTACGCTGAGGCGATGGAAGATTTCCTCTCCTCCTGGGGAGGCGAGGACGACCGCATCTGGGCTCCCCTTGTCCGGCGAGGCGACCTGATCCTGGCCGCCAAGCCGATGCTCGTCCGGACCAACCACAAGGGAAGCGACATAACCAGCGGCATTCCGGAATTGACCGGATATTGGAAATAGGTTTCTCAGGAAGAAGCTTTTATGTGGAAGAGGCGTTCCAATGCTTCCTTAGCCCTTTCATGTCCCTGATCCGCCGCTTTTTGAAGCCATTTTTTTGCTTCCGGCATGTTTTGATAAATTTTATCCGGATCATAATATTCTGCATCTCCTGCATAACACAAGCCCAAGGCATATTGGGCTTCACTGTCACCAGCTTCCGCTGCTTTTTTCCATAATTCCAGTGCCTTATTGACATCTTTTTTCAAGCCTCCCAACCCCATGGCATAAAAGGTTCCCATGTTACGCTGGGCAGGTGGGGCACCTTGGGCAGCCGCCTTTTGAAGCCAATGAATAGATTTTTCCAAATTACCTGGTATCTCTTTTTTTTCCATATAACAAATACCCAATGCTTGTTGTGCATCCATATTTCCTGCTTGTGCCGCTTTTTCCCACCATTCCATCGCTTTGTCCCTATCTTTTTTCATCCCTCCTAATCCTGCATAATAAATCAACCCCATATCATATTGTGATCGAACAACTCCTTGATTTGCAGCTTTTTGAGTCCAATAGACAGATTTTTCCGGATTCTGGGGTATAACAGAAGATACATCCTTATCATCATTTCTGTAGAGCAATCCCAAACTGGCTTGAGCATTTGGATCTCCTTGTTCCGCCGCTTTCTTCCACCAGTATTCAGCTTGTTTCAAGTCTTTTTGAACAACCTGCCCCTGATAGTAGAAAACACCCATATTATATTGTGCTTCTTTGTTTTGATTAGCCGCTTTCTCAAACCAATAGAATGCTTTTTCCAGATCCTTCGGAACACCTAATCCATTATAATAATAACGCCCAAGATTATTTTGAGCATCTTTGTCTCCCTGATTAGCCGCTTTTTCAAACCAAAAGAACGCTTTCTTCTCATTTTTGGGTATGCCAAGCAATCCCTCCGAATAAATAGCTCCCAAGTTGTACTGGGCTATTGCAATTCCCTGATTAGCCGCTTTTGTAAACCATTCCATAGCTTGAGGAATATTTTGTTCTACACCTTTTCCTTGCATGTAGCAATCCGCAACAAGATATGCTCCCAAAGCATTTCCCTGTTCAGCCGACTTCATTACCCAGGTAAACGCTTTTTCATAATCCTGTGTAACTCCAATACCTTTTCCGTAACAGAGGCCCACTTTGACCTGCGCATCCGCATCGCCTCCTTGAGCCGCCTGCAAGAGCTTCTCAAAACTGCCATACGTCCCAAACGGCGATTCCTGCGGAATTGCTGCTTTTCCAGGAGTTTCCTGTTGCTGGGCCCATACGGATGGCATTTGGAGGAACAGCCCCGTGACGAGCAGGAGGAGAGGCACCCGGGCAGGAAAACGCCAGAGAGCGCCTCTTGACGACCTGTCCTTAGCTGTCGCCAAAGACAGGCTCGATGTTGTTTTTAATATCATTTGTTTCATTGTTTTTATACGGGTTAAAAATTCCACTTGTATCCGATTTGAGCAGAAAAAGATGGTCCGGTAGGTCCCAGCGAAATCGAACCCTGTCCGTATAGAGCCGAATGTGCACCTGTAGGAATAGCCCCTTCTACTCCAATTGTGCCGGAGCCGCTGAATTTGTTGCCTGGATTGGAAACAGTGCCGCCCGAAAACGAGACGGGGTCCTTACCTTCCTGGGTTGGATATGATGTACTGACTGTGAAAGATCCGCCCTTTCCGGCTACAAGCTCAGGCGTTGTGCCCGTGAAGGAGGCTGTCAACATACCCATAAGAGAGGCGAGGACGACCGCATCTGGGCTCCCCTTGTCCGGCGAGGCGACCTGATCCTGGCCGCCAAGCCGATGCTCGTCCGGACCAACCACAAGGGAAGCGACATAACCAGCGGCATTCCGGAACTGACCGGGTATTGGAAATAGGTTTCTCAGGAAGAAGCTTTTATGTGGAAGAGACGTTCCAATGCTTCCTTAGCTTTTTCATTTCCCTGGTCCGCCGCTTTTTGAAGCCATTTTTTTGCTTCCGGCATGTTTTGATAAATTTTATCCGGATCACAATATTCTGCATCTCCTGCATAACATGATCCCAATACATATTGTGCTTCACTGTCACCAGCTTCCGCTGCTTTTTTCCATAATTCCAGTGCCTTGTTGACATCTTTTTTCAAGCCTCCCTCCCCCGTGGCATAAAAGATTCCCATATTACGCTGGGCGGCTGGATCTCCTCGGTCAACCGCTTTTTGAGTCCAATAGACAGCTTTCTCTGTGCTTTTGGCAACACCTTTTCCCATCAAATAACAAACGCCAAGAAAACATTGTGCTTCTCTATCTCCCTGATTGGCTGCTTTCTCAAACCAAAAGAACGATTTTTTTTCGTCTTTAGGTATGTCAGGCAATCCCTCCAAATACATTGTCCCCAAATTGTGTTGTGCCATTACATTTCCCTGGTTGGCCGCTTTTGTGAGCCATTCAATAGCTTGGGGAATGTCTTGTTCAACACCTTTCCCTTGGAAATAACAACCCGCTACTGTAGTAGCACTCAAAACGTTTCCCTGTTTGGCAGATTTCATGGCCCAAGTAAACGCTTTTTCGTAATCCTGCGTAACTCCGATACCTTTTCCGTAACAGAGACTCACTTGAGCCTGCGCATCCGCATTTCCCTCTTCAGCAGCCTGTAAGAGCTTCTCAAAACTGCCATATGTCCCAAACGGCGATTCCTGCGGAATTGCTGCTTTTCCAGGAGTTTCCTGTTGCTGGGCCCATACGGCAGGCATTTGAAGAAACAGCCCCGTGACGAGCAGAAGGAGAGGCACCCGGGCAGGAAAACGCCAGAGAGCGCCTCTTGAAAACCTGTCCTTAGCTATCGCCAAAGACAGGTCCGATGTTGTTTTTAATGTCATTTGTTTCATTATTTTATACGGGTTAAAAATTCCATTTGTATCCGACTTGAACAGAAACAGATGATCCGGTAGGTCCCAGCGAAATCGAACCCTGTCCGTATAGAGCCGAATGCTGAGTTACAGGGATAGATACTTCTCCCCCAATTTTTGCAGAACCTCCGAATTTGTTTCCTGGATTGGAAACAGTGCCGCCCGAAAACGAGACGGGGTCCTTACCTTCCGGGAAGGGATATGACGTACTGACTGTGAACGATCCGCCCTTTCCGGCTGCAAGCTCAGGCGTTGTGAACGTGAAGGAGGCTGTCAACATACCCGTAAGGGAGTCGGGGATGGCATTGCTATCCGGTTGAAAGAACGAGTGATCCAAAAGTTCCGACAAGGTGAATACATCACTGATCTGTAACTTGTCCATCGGGAAAAGCCCGTACACACCTGAGCCCAGCCATTCATTGCCATGGCACAATTTGATGCACCACTTTTTGAGCAGTTCGCCGGTAAGGCCTCCAATCATTCCCGCCATCCCGCTTTTCGGGTCGCAAGGCTGCTGGGCCGCGAGTCCCAGAACGTCGATGGCCTGGGTGTTATGGGCGAAGACATACAGGTTCAAACCGGCCACTTCCCCGAGGGGGTCGCGGCTCAACCATCTGCCGTCGAGCGGCGAGTAGTAGCGGAAGTTGTAATAGACCAGGCCCAACTCCGCATCATAGAACTCACTACTCCACTGGAAGGGATTCTCCAGCGTGCCCGTCGCGGTGACGGCCCCGTAGGGGGAGTAGTCATATCCGGCTACCAGCCGGGACGAGGAATCAAGAACGGCGCGGATGTTTTTATTGCGATCCCAGGCGTACGTATACAACGCGCCGCCCTTGAGCAAGCCGAGGGGACGGGACGCTATACCTCTAGACAAATCCCACAGGACGCCGTGGCGCAGGGACGCGCCGTTGCGCGCGTCTATACAGGCCACCTGGAGATAGCCAAGGTAGAGGTAGTGGTCCTGCACTGTGACGGAGCCATTCTTCGTCACCTTCTTCATGCAGCGGCGCCCCCGGTAGTCATAGGCGCATTCCACCACGATACCCGAGGCCGTATTGCTGAAACGGATGGGGCGTTTCTCCGCATTGTATTCCACCGACCAGATGCCGGTGGAGGTCTTCACCAACGTCTGGCAGCCATCCAGGTTACAGGCCGGGACGAAGGGGGACGCCGTGCCTTCCTGAATCCGCGTGTACTGGTTCAGGGCGTTGGACTGGTACGTGAAGGCGGTGGAAGCTTCCCGGGCCGCCGTCCTGTTGCCGATGTTGTCATAGGCGTAGGCATAGGAGTTCCCGTGCCAGGTGACGGTTTCCATCTCATTGCGGGCATTGTAGGCAAAGGAACCCTGGATGGGCGAGTCTCCCGAACGCTGCCAGGAGTCGCTGGCAACACGCCGCATGATGTCATACGACTGGGAAGCGATCAACAGGGGAACCCCGGTAGAATTCTGGAAGAGGTAGCCCGTTTCCAGGTCGCGGTGTTCGTCATACGTGATCTGCTGGGTGACGCCCTGGGGCATCGTGAGGGTCTGGAGCAGATTGGTGCCCTCCATGTAGCCGAAGGAGAACTGTTTGGAGACACCCTGGACGGCAATGGCGCCCGAGGCATACCTGCCCACGGCGTCATAAGAGAACGAGGTGTCCAGGATGGAGGAAGCCCCCTGTTTCAGCAGAAGGCCTTCCAGGCGGCCCAAGCCGTCCATTTTGTTCTGCAAGACATGGGAGACGCCGCCGATGGAAAGAATCTCCTTCTCCGGAAGGCCATGGGCATCGTAGGTGAACGTCCTGGTTCCCGCCGCGTCCTGCACGGTCGTGAGCCAGCCGAGCCGGTTGTGGCCGTAATGGATGGCGGGGGTCACACCATCATCGCAGGAGACATCTATGAGTTCCCCGGTGGCCGCGTCGTAGCTCCGCGAAAGCGTGCGCCCGGCGGAATCCGTACTGGAGGCCAGGCGGTTCATCTCCCCGTACTGGAGGGAGACGGTGTGGCCATCAGCATAGGTTGTCTTCGTAAGAAGGCGCGCCTGCCATGCGTATTCCCAAATGGTCGCATCCCCGTCCGTACGGGTGCGAGGGTCCTGGGAAATGACCGTGCCGGGAACCCGGAACGTCTTCATTATCGCCAGGTTGCCGTCCTCGTCGTAGCTGAAGCAGACGGGAGGGATGCCATCTCCGAAGGCGGCGACGACGCGGGCGTTCTCATCATAGATGTACTTGGCCGAGCGTTGCAGGGCATTGGTGTGTTCCGAAAGCCTCCCGGTGGCCGGGTCATAGGAGTAGGATTCCGTGGCTCCCGCCGCATCCGTCTTCAGGACGGGGCGCTCCATCAGGTCGTACTTCACGGAGGAGACGTTCCCGCGGGCGTCCGTCACTGTGACGGTGTAACCAGTGGAGGTGTAGCTCCTGGATTGGGTGGTGGAGACACCCGCCTGGTCCGTGGAGGAGACGACAAAGTCGTCCGTCAGGCACGTTTCAGCCGTGATATTGGAGGCGGGAAGAGAAACCTTCCGGACGCGGACCGTGGGGGCGCCGTATTCCGTCCACTCGGTTGTCACGTTGCCTAAAACGTCCGTGGAGACCACCTTGCTTTCCAGCGTGGAACTCAATTGAGAGACCAGTTCCGCCCGGGAGCGGACGAGGGGAAGGCCCGCCTCATTGTAGGAGGTTTCCGTCATCACCCGGTAAACTCCATCCTCCCGCTCCTCGTAAAGATTGGCGTAGTCAATCACGCGCGAGTTCTGCGGGGTGGGAGACGGAGCCATGGGAAGCACCTGGCGGCTCCGGTTGCCCATGGCGTCATACTGGTACTGCGTCAGAACCCCGCGATCCGTGGAGGAGACGAGCTGGCTTTTCCCGTTGTAGAGGTTCGAGAGGACGAGCTGGTCGGAGAGCATCGTGTTGACAGGGGATTCGTAGGTATTGAGGAGCTTGCCGTCTCCGTCAAGTTCATCATAACCCAGAACCCTGCCGTCCTCCAATTTACGCGTCACCTTCACCCCGTGGGAGGAAGGTTCGTAGTGATAAACGATGGTGCGCCTGCCAACAGCGGCGTAGCTGTGCGTGGAGCCGTCTTTGTTCTTGATGAGGGTGGCCTGCGCCCCGGAGGGGTAGACGACCGTCTCCTTCAGGCCGTATTGCGCGTAGAGCCACGTCGTCACGCGGCCCGTGTAGTCCGTTTCACTCGTGACCCGGCCCAGAATGTCGTACGTCCTGGAGTGGGTACGCTGCATGGAGCCGACATCCTCCCGCAAGTGGAGGATATTCCCGGAGGAATCCCGCGTATAGGAAATGATAGACTCCGGCTTGGTGTCCGTGGCGGAGCGGATGATTTCCACAAGCTGGCGGGAGGTATTGTAGGCGTAGGAGAGCATCACCCCGTCCTCGTCCACCTGGCGGAGGGGGCCGCAGCAGCCCCATTCCGCCGTGCTGACGCGGCCATTGCCCCTCGTCGTTTTGATGAGGCGCTTCAGGGCGTCGTACTGGTAGTCCTCGGATGAAATGAGGCTCCAGCCCTGGCCGGTATGGACGTATTTTTCCTCACGGGCGACGGTTTCATCTTCCGCCAGGTAGCGGATGGTTTTTTCACTTTGGCCGGGGACGACGGCATCGTTGACGCGGGTTTCTTCCGTGACCTTCCATTTGGCCCCATGCAGGGAGGTGTCTTCATACGACGTGCATTTCTGGACGCCGGAGGCATCCTGCTCCATCTTGACACGCCCGCGGGAGTATTCATTGGCGGCGCTTTCTCCCCAGGTCTCCGTGATGGTGGTGACGGGGCTGGTCTCCCCGGTGATCCAGGTGGTGACGACTTTTCTCTGTACGGTCGTGGAGTCGTCGTAAGTGAAGATGCTGCGCTTGAGTTCCTGTTCCTCACCCGTTACCAGGTTCATCAGGGTGACTTGTTCCATGGAGGGGCGGAAGTCATTGAAGCGCTGGTCGGCGTAGACGGTATGCACGACCTTTTCATAATCCCCGTCCGTCCAGGGGGAAGCCTCCATGATGACGCGCCCTTGGGAGTCGTACTCGTAGCGGGTGTAGCCGCCGCCCGGCAGGGCCTTGACGGAGACGCGGAACTGGTCGTTATAGGTATAGGAGGTGGTGCGTGCCAGCATGGTGCCGTAGCCTTCCGTACGGCTCAGGACAAGCCAGCCGCCATCCGTGTACTTCTTTACGACGCGTTCACAGAGGGAGGGGTCCGCAGCCCCGAATTTTTGGACGGTCTTGATCTCCTCCCACTTTTCGCCGGGAAGCATGTTGCGTTCATAGGTGGTGACGACGCGCTCGTCTCCCGAGCCTTCGGTGATGATGGTCTTATTCCCCTCCACGCGGCGCTCCCTGGTAAAGGCCTGGAGGCCCGCTTCCTGACTTGTAATGATCATCGCCCCTTTGACGGGGTTCCACTCGTAGGAATAAATCTTGACGGGATCTCCCTGCGGGACGGCTTCTCCGCGAGCATTCCTGGAAACCTGGGAGACTCCGTATTGGGAGATGGTGAGGTTGTTGGAGGAACGGCTGAAACTCAGCATGCCGTCCCTGGAACTGGTGATGCTGTTGATGTCCCCCTGGCTGTTTTTGGAAACCTGGACCTGGGAATCGTAGGACTGTTTCGAGATAACGGCTCCGGTCTTGGTGGTCATGGAATGGACGCTGCCAGTGGAGAGGTTCAACGTCTGGGAAGAGCCGTCCGGCTGGACAACTTTAGCGAATGAGGCGTTGCCGGTGGTGCATGGCGTCATGTCCTCATTCAGGTACTGGGCCAGAGAGAAATCCTTCCGCGAAGCTCCGGAGCGGTCTGCCGTCGCCGACCCGTCGCTGCCCCTAAAGGACATCACGCCCCCGGAGGTCAGGCTGATGCTGAGCGAGTTGGTGGAAGAATCGTAGCTGGACTTCATTCCCATGGGGGAATCGTAGCTCGAATCAATGGAAAAGAGGTCTCCAGCCCTGGAGGCCGCATTGCGCATGCGGGAAGCAGGAGCGGGATTACCAGTGATATTGACGGCGCCGTCACACATGCCGCCATCCGGCGTGCCGCCAAAGCCGATGCGCCCGGCGTAGTCTCCGTCCCCGTTGTTGCAAATATCATCGCAGGGATCAGAACAGGATTGGCAGGGATCACTTTCCTTGGTCGGCGGAACGCTGCTGGAGCTGGAGGACTCGGAGGACGAACTGGAAGAAGGCTCCGAAGAGGAGCTGCTGGAGGAAGAGGAGGAGCTACTGCTCGAAGAAGATGATGAAGAAGAACTGCTACTTGACGAGGAAGACGGCACGCTGGAACTCGACGAAGAGGATGGTACGCTACTGCTCGATGAGGAGGATGGTACGCTACTGCTCGATGAGGAGGATGGTACGCTGGAACTTGACGAAGAGGAGGGCACACTGCTGCTCGATGAGGACGTGGGAGGGCTTGACGAAGATGAGGGAGAACTGGAACTAGACGACGAGGACGGAGAACTTGAGCTTGCCGACGAGGAGGGGGTGCTGGAGCTTGCCGAAGACGAGGGGAGAGCAGAGGAACTGGAAACCGGAGCAGCGCTGCTGGAGAGCGAGGGGGCCGCCCCGGGCAGACGGGAGGCGGGGGTGGCGTTTTCCGGATTGGAGGCCGGAGAGGCGGAATCTGAAACAGGCGTATTCATGACAGGACGCAAAATGAATGGTTTGAGCACACACAGGACAGAAAAGCAGGAATAAAAACCTTCCTGTCACTCTACACAATCAATCTTCAAATCTCTTGCGTCAAGATTGAAAGTGATTTATTTGCAGATTTTTTATTTTTTATTTTCTTGGTGGATTTTTTCGAAAAGAAGCAGTAGATTAAAAAAGGTCTTTTGCTCTGCTGATGAATAAGTCCCATCATTGTCTGCTGTCCCGGATGCCGGGAGAATTTTTGGAGGGTGGAGAAGATCTTCCTTCCATGCAGAATGCCTCCCGTCTGGATGATGCGGAACCGAAAAAGTTCATCGCTGTCTGTTTGGTTGTGCGCCGTCTGGAAAACCTGGACAGGTTGCTCCCCCTCTTTATGGTCCAGCCTTACGGGAACTGCCATGTCTTTGTCGCCGTCAAGGGAATGACGGAGGACAATTTCACCTCCCTCGTCCTGCCGCGCTATGAATACTGGATTAGACAAGGGTGCGTCACGCTCCGTCACTATCCGGGCAAGAACCAGGTTTCCGATCTGATTGATACGGTGCGAGGAGTGGAACTTTCACCGTATGACCTGTTTGTCTTTCCCAGAGAAGAGCTTCTGTGTTCTTCGGGATTTTTGGAACGCATCAACCGATTGCATGCCCGGCTTTCTCCGCATCATTGTTCCTATGAGCAGGGGGAGTGCCGCATGTTGACGACGCGCAACGGCGTCCAGTACGCGGAACCTCCCGCCAAACCTGCCAACCCTCTTTTCTACACGTTGACTAGGGAAGCGGCGGAATCCCTGATGGAGTGCGAACGAAACCCGGCGCAGCTTGCCGGGCTTTACCCTGACCGGCGGGATCCAAAACACGGAGCTTATGGACACGATGCCGATTCCCTGATGATGCAGATGGTCAGCTATTACGGAGGTGAGAATCTCTCTAGCATGGAACAGGAAACTTCTTTCCTGCTATGTCCCTCTCCAGCTGTCAGCCTGAACAATCCCCTGGTGGAAATGGAGGAAAGCCTGCATGAGGCCATGACGGATGATCCGGTCAGTGCCGAGTACCTGGTGGAACTGGAACATCCGTACTGGACGGACTGCTTCCGCATTCTGGGCATAAACGGCTGCCGCGTGAAACTCCCGGAAAAGGCAACTGTCCTGCGCTTCACGGAACGGGAGCTTGTTCTGCAATGGGAGCGATGGGGAAGGGAACAATTCATCCGAGACAAGGAGGAGGGTCCCTACCGCCTGTACCATACCGCTGTTCTGCGTAGGAAGGGTGCCGATAATCCCGGCAGGAGGCAGGAATCCCTTGACTTGGTGGAGATGGCTTTGGCCGCTCCTCCGGTGCGCTGGGGCGTGTGTGCGGTGGCCTTGCCCAGGGAATCCTACTATTGGCTGCGCGACTGGATTGAGTTCCACCTGCGAGCCGGAGCCTTCCGCGTCGTGATTTATGACAACACGGGCAGCACTGGCAGCCGCAGGGTTGATTCCGTCTTCCGGGCAGGGCGTTTACAGCGTAGCGGAACAAGCAAGCGGGGGGAGGAATACGGAAGGCTGACGGCACATTTGAGTGACGAAGATATTAAAAGCAAGCTTGATGGTTTGTCGGCCCGGTACGGCCGGGAACGGGTGCGCATCGTGCCGTGGCAGCCGAGAGATCCGGAGACGGGACAGATCATTCATGGTCAGGTGGAGGCCTATGAAGACTTCATCCGTCGCTGGGAGAAGGAACTGGACTGGTGTGCGTTCCTGGACATGGACGAATACCTCTACTGCCGGTCGGGAACGAGTGTCGGTACCATTCTGGAACAGGTGGAGGCAAAAACGCCTGACGTGTCCCGGATCATGCTGAAAGCCTGGAAATTCCGTCAGAGATGGAGCAAGGACGGTCCGCGCGACATTCGCCGTGACATGGCTCACCTGCCGATGTCGGACGGCGGAGAGAAGAATTTAGTACGTCTGTGCGACATCAAGGCAGCGGACATTCATTGGTACTGGAAGATGAAACGAGGTACGCGGTGCGTAATTGCCGATCCGGAAGGGTTGGCCTTTTGCCATTACAACGCATCTGACAAGGAAATGGAGAACGGCCCTCTCCATACCTTGATCCGGCCGCGGGATTTCCTGACGGCGGGAATAGAGCACCGTTGAATCAAAAAAACCGCCGTAAGTTATTGAACTTACGGCGGTTAAAATGGTCGGGTTGACAGGATTCGAACCTGCGACCCCCTGCACCCCATGCAGGTGCGCTACCAGACTGCGCTACAACCCGTTTTGGCATTTCATGAGCATCTTATTTAGAGCGGCTCGTGAGGGCGGGGACGTGTATATAGTAAAAATTTGGTATTGGCAAGAGACTTTTTTCATGGCACAGACTTTTCCGTCATGAAGCAAGTACAAGTAGCAGTCGTTGGAGCTAGTGGTTACACGGGGCAGGAATTATTGCGGATTCTTTTGAACCATGCTGGCGTTCAACTGGTTTGTGCAACGTCCCGGCAGTATGCCGGGAAGCCGCTGTGGGAGATTTTTCCTCGGTTCAGAAAAGTTTCGGGAGCCGATCTTCTTTTTACGGATTCTGATGTAGATGCCATTGCCGGAACCGGGGCCGAGATGGCCTTCTTGGCTCTTCCTCATGGCGTGTCAGTAACCTATGCGCGCGGATTGGTGGAAAAAGGCATTCGCGTCGTGGATCTTAGTGCGGATTTCCGGTTGAGGGATCCCGAGACATATGAAGAATATTACGGAACCAGTCATCCGGATGTCCCCTTGATGAAGGAGGCCGTATTCGGGTTGCCGGAGTGGAGGAAGGACGAAATTGCCGGAGCTCGTCTGGTGGCGTCGGCTGGTTGTTATCCGACGAGTATCATGTTGCCCCTGATTCCTCTGCTGAAGAAGGGATTGCTGGAGTTGGAAGGTATTGTCGTGAATTCCTCCAGCGGAGTGAGCGGTGCCGGGCGCAAGGCGAATGTGGATCTCCTTTTCTGCGAATGCAATGAAAGCGTGCGTGCCTATGGCGTGCCGAAACACCGCCATTTGAGCGAAATCGAACAGGAACTTTCCTGGGCTGCCGGAGAAAAGGTCGTGATTTCGTTTACGCCCCATCTGGTTCCCGTCAATACGGGCATTTGTACGACGATCAGCGCCAAACTGAAAGCTGGCAAGTCTTTTGACGAGGTGGAGTCTGCTTTGCATGCTGCCTACGATGCTTCTCCGTTTGTCCGTCTGTTGGGAAGGAATCGTCCGGCGGATACGAAGAATGTAACCCGTACGAATTTTGTAGATCTCGGTTGGGCGTGGGATGAGCGTACTGGTCGTGTTGTTCTCATGAGTGCGGAGGACAATGTCGTGAAAGGGGCTGGAGGGCAGGGGGTACAGTCGTTCAATATCATGTTCGGCTTTAAGGAAACGGAAGGATTGATCCTTTTGTAAGGCCGGAGGATTGGAGAGGGCTGAGTTATTTTTTCCGAATCGCGCGTTTGGGGCTTTTCAAATGTGCGGTTCGGCTTCATGATTTGCGCGTACGTTTATTCTACGAACATGGATATCACTTCCTACAAACAGGTACAGGGGGGCGTTTGTGCGCCTCAGGGATTCCTTGGCAGTGCTGTGAGCTGCGGCATTAAGAAGCCGACTGCAACCCGGCTTGATCTTGCGTTGATTTATTCCGACAAACCCTGTGTATCTTCCGGCACGTTTACGACAAACCGCGTGAAAGCGGCTTGCGTGAAGGTGACTCAGGCTCATTTGCGCCGCAGCAATTTGCAGGCGATCGTGGCCAACAGCGGCAATGCGAACGCATGTACCGGAGTAGAAGGTGTGGAAGTGGCCCGGCGCGAATGTAAGCTGATAGCCAGGGAACTGGGGTTGAAATCCTCTGAAATAGGGGTCTGTTCGACGGGGGTGATCGGTCTTCCGATGCCGATGGTGCGTATTGAACCCAGGATGTCCGAATTGGCAGCCGGCCTTGCCTGCGACAAGGGGGAGGATGTGGCCAATGCCATCATTACGAGCGATACGTGCAACAAGATTGTTGCCATTGAAATGATGATCGGCGGCAAACCTGTCCGCATCGGCGCCTGTTGCAAGGGCGCCGGCATGATTTCCCCCTGCATGGCGACAATGCTTTGCTTTATAACGACGGATGCCGGAGTAAGCCGCCAGGTGTTGGACAAATGCACGCATGATGCCGTAGAGCAGACATTCAACCGCATTACGATTGACGGCGACATGAGTACGAATGATACGGTGCTGGTTCTCGCCAATGGTGCGTCCGGTGTCAGTATTGAATCGGAAGAGGACATCAGAACCTTTCATGAAGCTTTGACTGCGGTGATGCTTGAACTTGCCAAAAAGGTGGTGCGTGACGGTGAACGGGTGACGAAATTTGTGACGGTACAAGTAACCGGCGCCCGTAATTTCTCGGAAGCGAAAATGGTGGCGGAAACCGTATGCAAGTCTTTCCTCGTGAAGTCGTCGTGGAATGGGAATGACCCGAACTGGGGGCGTATTATCCACGCAGTGGGTTATTCCCGTGCGCGTGTCCGCGAGGAACTGATCGATATTGATATTGCCGGGCTGCCTGCCTGCCGGGGCGGCTTGCAGACGAATACTCCGTCCGACGATTTACGGGAGGCCGTATCCGTGCCTGAATTCTCGATTGTGATCAATCTGAACCAGGGAGATGCCTCCTATACGGTTTATACCTCCGATATTTCCCCGGAATACGTGGACTTTAACCGTTCCGAATACGCCTATTGGAACCAGGCAAAGGTGGACGGCCTGACCAAGTAACGCGATTGAACTTTCAAGGCGGGATCCCCGGATGTTTTCTGGTCCGGGGATTTCGCATTTTTTTGATCTGGCTTCGGCAAGGTGCATGAAGGGCGGTGGAAACCATGGGAAAAACGGGCGCAGACTCCGGAGGGAATTGGAGCCTCCGGCGGAGATTCTGGCGCGTGTCAGGGAAATTTTAGAAGAATGCTCATTCCGGGTCGGGCAGGTGATGCGGACATGCAGCGAGGGATGCGGAGGAAGAGCCGGCTGTTGCCGTTTCCGTGAAACCGGGGAAGTGCCCCATGTGACGTTGGGTGAGGCATGGGTCGCCTGGAAGGCGTGGCGTGCCACAGGGCGTGTCCGTATTGAACTGCCCGGGGATGGGGCATGCCCTTTTCTGGATCCGGTGACGAGTTTGTGCAGGATTTACGCCCACCGTCCTTTGGCATGCCGATCGCATTTTTGTTCGTCGGCAGGTGGTGTCGTTCCCAGGAAACTCGTTTCCGATTTGCTGCAGGAATTGGAGGATATCGATTCCCGGTGCGGGGGAGATGGTCCGGTGCGTTTGCCCGATGTTGAAGAACGTCTTGCACGGAAGTAAAAAGTGGATTCTCATTGACATGTAGTTCCATCTTTGCAGGATGGAGACATAGTAAACTGTCGATTATTTTTCTTTTCATGAAACTTAGTTTAATTTCTCGCTCTCTGCGCCGAGGTTCTGCCGTTGGCTGGCTTTTGCTGATACTGGTGGTTGCCGTCGCCGGTATCAGTTATTATATTTATATGGAGCGTGCAGAGAAGGCCCGCATAGCGATGCTTGACCGCGAACGTCTTGCCCGGGAAAAAGAAGCTCGTGAAGCTGCCCTTAAGATCATAGCTAATTTGCAGCAGCAGAACATGGAGCTTTGGAAAAACGTTGATGAAAGCATACGTCTGGCCCATGAAGCCTGGCTGCGTGAAGAGGAGGCTCGCCGCCTTGCCGAAGCCCGACGTCGGGCCGGAGAGCATAAACCTTCCAAAGTGGAGGTGACTCCGGTCGATCAAGATAAAAAAGATCCCCGTGTCGCCGTTTTTGACAAATCGGTGGCGTTGTCCGGAATAGCTGCCGGAAAGAAGGGGAATATGGATCGCATGAACGAGGTCCTGAATGTGGCTTGCGATACGAATGAGTGGAATCTCTTCAAAGCGTTTTTGGAAAAAAATATCAAAGATCTTCTGGCGCGCGTAACGCGTATGAAAGAATTTAATATGGAGGTTTATTCCGAAAGTCCATTGATGCCACAGGCCGTTGCCATCTATAACCTGATTAAAACCCTTCCGGAGGAGACTCTTGTCGAATTGAATGAAGCGGTCGAAGGTGGGGATTCTTTTCTGAAATACATCCTGACCAACAAGGACAATTCCCTGATCAATCTTAGCCGTGCTGCCACCGGTTCCGAAACGGGCAGTGACTGGGAACGCTATTTGAGAACCTGGCATGTTCTTTGGAAGAAGAGTTCTCCGGAATGGAGAGCCAAATACCAGCCTTTGGCGATTGCATGTAGCATTGTGAGGGAGGATCAATTGGGAGGATGCCAGACTATCGGACAGATGCCGATGGATATTGTCCAGGTGTACGATCGATTCTGTGCCAGTGCCGAAGCGGGTAAGTTGAAGACGGATATTACAAAAATGGAACCTTCAGACCTGATTTATGTGGTCAATGTCCGTCTTCCGTACTCGGAAATGGAATGGGCTCAGAAAAATGTTCACCTTTCCCGCAAGAAATGGAGTTCTGCCTATCCCATGGTACACTACCTGATGGAGCGGGCTACCCAGAACAAAAACCCGTACAAGGAGTATACCCTGAAGGAAATCCTGAAAGAAGGCGGGGTCTGCCGCGACCAGGGCTATTTCGCAGTCAATACTGCCCGCTGCAACGGTATTCCGGCAGCCTACGTCACCGGCGACGGAAACCGTGGCCCGCATGCGTGGTTTGTCTACATGGATTCAGCTACCCATTGGCAGAGTGCGGGCGGTTATGGATATACGTCCGGAATGACATCGGATCCTCAGACAGGCAAGCGTGTTCACGAATCCCTGTTTGCAATGCGTTCCGACCCTAAAACAAGCGGATCACGTAATACGCAGATGCGTGACTTGCTCACCATGTCCAATCTCCTCAAGGATTTTGGACTTGATGATGCAGCATGGAAACTGCTTGCTCGCGCCCGTGAAATCGCTTCGACCCACCCCTTGCCTTGGGAAATGTCAATCGACTTCATGAAGAATAAGGAGCCCAAGCCAACCACTGAGCAGTGGAAGGAAATGTCCGACAGCATCCGGAAAAAGTTCAAGAACAGGCCTGATTTCCTTTCCCTTGCGGAAGAGATTGACGAAGAATTCGTCCGTCCCTTCCAGGATAGCAGTGACACGGCCAAGGCTCTTGCCCGTGAACGCCGCCAGCTTGATCGTTCCACCAAGGATGGCCGTGCCGACCTTTCCGTTCAATCTCTCCGTCGTCAAGTGGATCATCTGCTTGAGGGCGAGAAGAACGATGAAGTCAATACATTGTTCAAGAAAGCTTTGCGTGATTATAGCGGCAAACTTGATACCCTTTCTTCCGTGATGGACATGTATTGGGGCTTCGCTAAAGACAACCCCAAATATACGAACCAGGCCCTCAGCTCCATGGAACGCATCTACCGCTCCAAGGTGGAAACGGGTGGGGATTATTTCAAAATCTCCCAGGAAGTCCGGCTTCAGAAAAAACTGGGTAATTTCTTTATTGAAGCGGGCGATGACCGGAAAGGTGAAAAAATCATCAAAAAAGCGGAACAGCGTCTCGAAACCGCTAAAAAGAATGCCTGATCTCCGATCTTCTTGCTGCATTCCTGGGCTGTCCTTCATTTTGAAGGACAGCCCAGGAATGAAAAAGCAAGTGATGTGATAGGAGAGTATTATTGTGCCGAAATGTAACAGGCCGGATAGTCTTGAGAGGGCATCCAGGTAGGCAGGTTTTTGACCTCCGCTTTGGCTTCCGGAGAGACGGGAATGCGCCAGGTTTCGAAATATTTGGCGAGGTTTTTACCGGCACCTTTGGAAAGTTCGACCATGAGCCAGTCCCATTTGGCGTCGTTGGATGTCTTTTTGGCATCGTACGGGTTTGCGTGGTAGGCGATGGCAGCTGCGCGGAAAGGTTTGAAGCCGATGCCTTTCATGAGGTCGGCAAAGAAAGCGAGGCGCAGGGAATGATCCCGGTTTTCGTGGTATGTTTCCGTTCCGGTGAAGTAGGCATTCAGTTTCTGGGCAAGGGATTTGGATTTGAGTCCTCCCCAGGCATTGGAAAAATCCAGTCCGATACCTTGAACCTGGCAGATCAGGGAAAAGAGATTGACTGTGACTTCGCCCAAGCCGTCGAGGCGGAAGGGAGGCGTTTGATGGTTGTGTCCCAATTCATGCCAGAATCCCCAGCTTCCATGTGTGAGGAGGGAGCCGGTAGCGATGGGTTTTCCCCAGCCGAACAAGCCCATGGCCGGGTAGCCTGAGTGACCGGACCCGGCGGAAATTTGCCGGTCTACAACAATACGCATGGGTGATTTTAATTTGTTGGGGAATTTGTCCCAGGCGATCAACCAGTCTTCCAGAGCCATGTTTTTCTGGAGGCAAGCGGCGATGGACTGTATGTCCGGACATTGCTTCAGTTGGTTGATGGCGAGGGTGACAGTCAGTCTCGGTGTCTGGATTTCTCCCCAGGGAGCGGTGGTGGTGGCTAGTTGCTGTTTCCAGTCGTCGGTGGAGGTTTTACCCAGGATGAAAATCGGGCTGGGAACGGCAGGGGATATGGTGACGTCAAAGGGCTGGGTTTCATGCTGGTTGCCGTTGACGCAGACGTAGATAAGGCCTCCCATGGGGTTTGTAATTTCCGTCGTGGTACCGGTGACGGGTTTGGAAACGGTGATGTCGGGGAGACGGCTCCATTGCTTGTGCCGTTCTCCGAGTTTATCCTTGTGGCAACCGATGCGAACATCATAAATGTTTTTGTTCCGTTTGCCTTCTTCCTGGCGAAGAGTGACGTTTTCCGGGAAGGTGACAGTTACCTTCCCGCCGGGAGGTGCATACAACCCTGTACTGTGCCAACCGGCGAAAGAGGGATCGACTGTGATTGTACGAGTGACAAGCTTGACGTCTTTTTCCCCGGGCAATCCGGGGTAGTCGGCTGCAGCCGGGCAGGCCGAAAGGGAGGAGGGATCTGCCTTGTGCCATGATTTACACAAGGACTGGAGGGAGGCTCTTTGAGTGTCGTCTTTCCCGGATTTCCATTTATTTTGTGCTGTGGGGAAGCCGTTCGGCATCTCCATTTTGGCGGCGTCGGCCCAGTTCCATGTACCAGCGGGTTTGTCTCGGTCTGTGTGAATGGTGTTTTTGGTGGCGGGAGCAAAAACGGGAGAATCCGGCGAGAGGTCGGAACCTTCGGCGGATTCGGAGATGAGATAAGTAACTGCTGTAATAGCCAGTAATCCAAGTGTGTAGAGCGTGGGCTTCATGATATTATAAGAAAAAGAATAACATAATTATATACTCCGGTATGGGCGTGGTTGTTTCACACGAATTGATTTTTTGAGATCTTTCTTTTCTTTGTCTCCGGATTGGAAAAACCTCGTAAGTTTTTTCTTTCCTTCTGCGTACTTGTAACATCGCAGATGTTTGGTACCTTGTTGAATTGATCGGATAAGTAGCTTATGAAACGAAAAAATCTCTATAGAATATCCTCCTGTCTCATTTTTCTAGCATGTAGTACGGGAGGTGGCGCCCAGGAAACTCCTGTTGCCGATGACTACAAAAATCCGGCGCTGCCTCTTGAAGAGAGGGTTGAATCCTTGTTGAGTCAGATGACATTGGAAGAAAAAGCCTTGCAGCTTAGCCAGGGTGTTCTCGGACAGGATTACAATGTCAATAATCTCGTGGGAGGAAAGGCTCAGGATGACCCGCGGATGGGCTCGATGATTTGTGCGCTGGAAGATCCGGAAAAGCGTAACGCCTATCAGAAATTTATTGTGGAAAAGAGTCGATTGGGGATTCCCATGATCTTTGGCTATGATGTGATTCATGGGTATAAGACCATTTTCCCCGTGCCACTGGCCCAGGCTTGTTCCTGGAATCCGGAATTGGTGCGCGAAAGTTGTGTTGTTGCTGCCAAAGAGAGCAAGGCATCAGGCATCGACTGGACATTTTCACCGATGATCGACATCGGACGTGATCCCCGTTGGGGGCGCGTTGTGGAAGGTTACGGAGAAGATCCTTATGCTACGGGAGTATTTGCCGCTGCCGCTGTCAAGGGGTACCAGGGAGAGACTATACCGTATAGAATTGCTGCTTGTTTGAAGCATTTTGTCGGGTACGGCGTGTCGGAAGGCGGACGGGATTATTCTTATACGGATATTTCCCGTCAGGCTCTCTGGGAGACATACCTGCCTCCTTACGAAGCCGGCGTTCAAGCCGGAGCCAGGACTCTGATGGGAGCTTTCAATGACATTTGTGGGGTGCCGGCTTCGGCTAATCCCTATACCCTCAAGGAAGTATTGCGTAACAAATGGGGATTCACCGGTTTTGTCGTGTCGGACTGGAGCTCCGTTCGCCAACTGATGAACCAGGGCTATGCGGCCAATGCGGACGACTGTGTCAAAAAAGCTCTTGAAGCCGGGCTCGATATGGAAATGGTGGATGGATTTTACAGGAGATCCATTCCTTCCCTTGTAAAAAGCGGGGATCTGGATCCCAAATTTGTGGACGATGCTGTGCGGAATGTCTTACGCGTCAAATTTGAGCTAGGGCTTTTCGAACATCCCTACGTGGAGGTCAAGCCTGCAGCCGAACGTTTGCTTTTGCCCGGATACAAGGCTCTGGCGCGCCAGATGGCAGTGGAATCCATGGTGCTTCTCAAAAACAAAGACAACCTTTTGCCTCTATCTCCCGATCTCAAGAACATCGCCCTGATCGGCCCTTTAGCCAAAGACAAGGATTCCTTGATCGGAAGTTGGCGCGGTCGTGGAGAGGCTAGGAATGTGACGGATATCGAAGAGGGACTTCGCAAAGTGTTACCATCCTCTGTCAATCTCCATTATGCGAAGGGTTGCGGCGTGAATGAAGGTTCCGACGAGGAGCTTCAGGAAGCTGTACAGGCTGCAGAGCAATCGGAAGTTATCCTCCTCTGCCTAGGGGAAACCTCTACCATGAATGGAGAGAATGCCAGCCGTTCGACCATTTCCTTGACTTCTCCTCAACAAAAGTTGTTTGCCCGTCTGGCCGAATTGAAGAAGCCGATTGTCCTTCTGCTGGCGACGGGAAGACCAATTTCCCTGCATACGATTGAACCTCGAGTGTCATCTATTCTTGTAACCTGGCATCCCGGCACAGAAGCCGGACCTGCTGTAGCTGATCTCCTTACCGGTCGGGAAAACCCCTCCGGCAGGCTCGCCATTACCTTCCCTCGTACGGAAGGCCAGATCCCGGTGTACTACAATATGCGGAACCGAGCCAGGCCTTACCAGGGTAAGTATCAGGATATTTCCACGGAGCCGATGTATTGGTTCGGAGACGGTATCAGCTACACTACATTCGAATACGGCCCCTTTGGGCTGAGTGCCAGGGAATTGACATCCAGTACGCCTCTGACTGTGAATATCGATATCAAAAATACCGGTTCCCGGGCCGGCAAAGAAACTGTTTTCTTGTACATTCATGACAAAGTGGCTTCAGTATCGCAGCCGATGAAACGCCTGATAGCTTTTCAGAAGGTCGAATTGCAGGCGGGTGAATCTAAAACCGTTTCCTTTACCGTGGATCCTGCGCGAGACTTGAGTTTCGCCAATTCCGATGGACGACGAGTGCTGGAACCGGGTGAATTTGAAATTATTGTCAAAGACAAAAAAGAAACGATCAATCTAAAGTAGATTACCAGCAGGCACGACTAACAAAAGCGAAAAAATATAATACGGCAGAATACAGTATGTGAAAAGGAAAAAGGTGCCAGAAACATCATCTTGAGACACAAAAGGCACGAAAGGAAAATAGCTTTCCACACCCACAAAAATCCCTGCAAGTGATTGACTTGCAGGGATTTTGAAATGGTCGAGCTGACAGGATTCGAACCTGCGACCTCTTCGTCCCGAACGAAGCGCGCTACCAGCCTGCGCTACAGCTCGTTGAATTGGGGTGCAAGATTCTAGGTTGACTGGGATATTTTGTCCAGTAAAAAGATGTTCTTTTTGGAGGAGAAGTTATGACTTGTGTTGGTTGGGCAGGGGATAAGTGAAGTAGGAGATGAGAGTTTGCG
Organism: Akkermansia sp. N21169; assembly: GCF_029854675.1. NCBI lineage: Bacteria > Pseudomonadati > Verrucomicrobiota > Verrucomicrobiia > Verrucomicrobiales > Akkermansiaceae > Akkermansia > Akkermansia sp. N21169. Next base: position 117,717 of record NZ_JARWNC010000038.1, read on the forward strand.
CTGCGGAAACGGGATCCATTTTTCCACTGGCAACTTTGTCTTCTACTTGTTGGGCATGGTCGGCGACGGCCGGGTGTTTGGCAAAGGAATCCAGAAGAGCCTCGTGAACGAGTGTATGGACCCACTGGAGGGCTTGCTGGCGGCGTCGCTTGAACCAGTAACCGGATTCTTCGAGAGTGTCTCGGAATTTGATGATTTGGGATTCGATAGTATCCAGGCCGCGGTTTTCCAGGGAGGAGCAGGTAAGGACGTTAGGTTGCCAGCCGGGAGTGGGAGATTGGAGGTAATGGAGAACCATTTTGAGTTCCTGGCAGTGGGCTGCAGCGCGATGGCGGTTGTCGCCGTCGTCTTTAGTGACGATGAGTAGGTCGGCCAGCTCCATGATGCCGCGCTTGATACCCTGAAGGTCGTCTCCGGCACCGGTGATCAGGAGAAGAAGGAAAATGTCCACCATGGAACGGACCGTGGTTTCGGATTGACCGACTCCGACGGTTTCGATCAGAATGATATCGAAGCCGGCGGCTTCGCAGGCGATCATGGTTTCACGGGATTTACGGGCGACGCCACCGAGGGTTCCTCCGGAGGGAGAAGGGCGGATGAAGGCGTTGGCTTCGCCGGAGAGTTCTTCCATGCGGGTTTTATCTCCCATGATAGAACCTTTGGAGAGGGACGAGGAGGGGTCGATGGCGAGGACGGCTACTTTGAATCCGTGACGGCAAAGGGAGGTCCCGAAGGCTTCGATGAAAGATGATTTTCCGGCGCCTGGTACGCCGGTAATGCCGACGCGGATGGCTTTGCCTGAATGGGGAAGGAGTTTTTCAATGAGTTCGCGGGAGGTATGCTGGTCTTTTTCCGCATTGCTTTCAATCAGGGTGATGGCACGTCCCAGCATGGCGCGGTTGCCTTGCAGGACACCTTGAACAAGTTCATCGACGGAAGGACGGTGCGGACGCATCATTTTCATGGGGGAGATGTTAGCAAGATGCCCGTTTGAATCAATCCCCGAAAGATGTTTTTATTTGCGGAAACAGTGGTCGGGCGGATGATAGATATCATGGCCTTTTTTGCTTCGATGGTGACGATTACAATTGCGATGAGGGCAGAAGTCAGGGTTGGAATACATAGGGAGGACGAGAGGTGGAGACGAATCTTTTTGGGGAGGAATGTATATGGCGCTAGAGTATGAAGCCGGATCAGGAGGGATGGGTTTGCCATCTGCTGCGGATTTGTTTTTCCAAGTAGATTTCCACGACTGGAGCCATTGTGGCTCCGGAGCTGTCTGTCTGACGGGGGGGAGCGAACATGAGACGGTAATGCTCAGGCAGGGAATGAGAAAAAGCAGGTAGAATTTCTCATACACGAGCTCATGGATTTTGAACCGTCGCATCATTTCTATTAATAAGCGGAGAAGATGCCGGTTTCTGTCTAGATTTTCTGTATTTTGTGGATCTGCCGGAAATCATGTTTGAGGCGGGGTGGAATACGGTAAAGAACATAAAAACCGCTTCCCCTCATGTGACAGGAGAAGCGGTTTTGGGAAATTGATGGATGGGAGTTTTTGATTATTTGCCCTTCATCATTTGCTGGTTCGTCATGTTCCAGCCTCCGCCGAGGGCAACGTAGAGTTTCACGAGGGAACTGGCGTACTGATAACGGTACTGGGAACGGCTGACTTGGGCCGGGAAGAGGTTCTGCTGGGCATACAATACTTCGAAATAGTCGGACAGACCGGTTTTGTAACGGTCCATGGCAGCGTTCATGGAGGTAAGGTAGGCTTTGACAGCGTTATCCTGTTGGATGTTGACTTCATTCAACTTGGTCCGGGAGACAAGAGTACTGGAGACTTCGGCAAGAGCGTTGAGAACGGTTTGTTCGTAGTCGTTTTTGGCTGCTTCGTAATCAGCCTTGGCTGCTTTTTCCGAGGCACGGAGAGTTCCTCCCTGGAAGATGGGGCCGGTGACGGAGGGCGTAATGCCCCAGCCGTTGCCGCGGGTGCGGTAGGCTACGTTGCGGAGGTCGGAAGTCGCGGTGCCGGCGGCAGCTGTCAACGAGATGCTGGGGAAGTAGTTGGCAATGGCGACTCCTACCCGGGCGTTGGCGGCACGGAGCATTTGTTCTTTTTGGCGGATGTCGGGCCGGCGGTTCAGAATCTGAGCGGGAATTCCGGCAGGGATCTTGACGGCATTGGCAATGGAAACAAGATCTCCGGATCGGCTGATTTTGCCGGGAACGCGGCCCGCTATGGCACTCAATGTATTTTCGAGGCTGGCGATTTGAGATTCCAGCAGCGGGATCTGAGCTTTGGCGGCGGAAAGGGCGGCTTCGGCCGAGGATACCTGGAGAACGTCGCCAACTTCACCCTGCATCTGTTCTTTGAAGAGTCTGTAGGATTCCGTGTAGGATGAGACGGAGTCCTTCATAATGGAGAGTTGTTCATCCAGCTGAAGGAGGGAAAGGTAGCCGTCTGCGACTTGGCTGAGGAGGGAGAGCATGAGAGCCCGTTGACCTTCCTCGGAAGCGAGGTATTCAGCAACGGCGGCTTCCGTGCTGCGGCGGGTTTTGCCCCAGAGGTCAAGTTCCCACGAGATCCCGGCCTGGATGGCGGCGGGGTTGGTGGTCATATTACCACTGTTGTAGATGCTGCCGGAATTGTAATTCTGCCCTTTGGATACATTGGCTCCATAGTTGGCCCAGGGGAAGAGGGGGGCGTTGGCGATGGTGACGTACTGGCGCGCTTTTTCCACGTTGGCGATCATGGAACGCAGGTCGTGGTTGTTGGCGTAGGTTTCGGACAGTAGGTTTTGGAGTTCCTTGTTCTTGAACACTTTCCACCAGGGAAGGTCGGCGATGGAGGCATCCGTGGCAAAGGCGCCTCGGAAGGCGGCCGGGACATCGGTGTCCGGACGCTTATAGTCCGGACCGAACATGCACGAGGTGAGGCCCAAGGCCGATACGGCGAATGTGATTATGGGGCATATATTATGGGCTTTCATAAATAAAGATAGATATCAATAGGTATTGTCGGGGAGGGGACAGCCAGAGTTTTAGTGGGGATGTCCTTCTTGCAGGTATTTCATGGCGATCGTTTCATCAGGGTCTTCTCCATCGTGCTTGGCGGCAATCTTGACGCGGAAGAGGCGCATGATGAAGTAGAAGCTGCATGGAATCAGGAAGACGCCGACAAAGGTGGCCATCGTCATTCCCGCGATGACGACGATGCCGATGACATTGCGGGAATAGGCGCCGGAACCGGAGGCCAGGGCCAGCGGTACGCAACCGAGGATGAAGGCGAATGAAGTCATGAGAATCGGGCGCAGACGAATTCTGGCGGCGGAGAGCGTGGCTTCGATGAGGTCTTTGCCGCGTTCAATCTCAATGACGGCAAATTCGACGATCAGAATAGCATTCTTGGCTGCGAGGCCGATGAGCATGATCAGGCCGATCTGGGCATACAGGTTCAGCTCAAACTTGAAAATGTAAAGACCGAGGAAGGCTCCCAGGGCTGCGATCGGGACGGTCATGAAGATACTCAGAGGAAGTGACCAGCGTTCATACAAAGCGGCCAGGATGAGGAACACGAAGACCGATGAAAGGAGGAAGATTTCCGTGATGGTGATACCGGTGCGAACTTGGTTTTCCTGGAAACTCATGCCGCTGTAGTCATAGCCCATGTCGTTGGGCATGTATTGGTGAAAGACTTCTTCCAAGGCGTCCATGGCCTGAGCTGAGGAATATCCCTTTTGAGCGGATACCTGGAACTGGGCGGAATTGTACAGATTGAACCGGAAGACGAATTCGGGACCTGTGATGTTTTCCTTGGAAATAAGAGAGGACATGGGGACGGCTTCGCCATCCTTGTTGCGGATGTAGAAATTGTCCAACTGGTTGATGTCCGAACGGTCATCCGCCTGTGCCTGGATATACACCTGCCACTGCTGACCATACAAGGTAATATAGTTAATGAACAGGGAACCCATGTAGGCCTGGAGGATACTATTGGCTTCCTTGACGTTAACTCCCTGGGAGTAGCATTTGTCCACGTCCAGTTTGACACGGATTTGTGGAACAGCCGGCATCAGGGTAGAGCGTATGCTGGCGATTTCCGGTCTCTTGGCGGCCTCGGCAGTGAATACCTTGGATTGTTCATCCAGATATTGGATACCGTTACCGGCACGGTCTTGCAGAACAAAAGTCACACCACCGGAGGAACCTACGCCAGGAATAGCCGGTGGGGCAAAACAATAGGCCATGCCTTGCGTTACCTTTTGACCGAATGCTACGTTGAAGTGTGCCGTAAGATCTTTGGCACTTTGTCCCGGAGCGGTGCGTTCGGACCAGGGCTTGAGAGTGACGAAGAAGAATCCGCAGTTGGTACTTTGCACTCCGGTGATCATGTTGAAACCGATGACGCTTACCACTGCATCGACGCAGTTGTTGTCGAGGATGATTTTTTCCATGTCGGAAATGGCGTCGCGCGTACGCTGCATGGAGGAGGCATCGGGTAGCTGGACACCGCAGAAGAGATAGCCCTGGTCTTCTTCCGGGAGGAAACCTCCGGGAATTTTGTTGGCGACGGGGATGATCATGAAAGAAATGATCGCCAGCAAGGGGATGGAGATATAGAGCCTGCGCGTCAGGAAGCGGCAGATCCCGGTATAACCGCGTGCCGTTGCTTCGTAAGATGCGTTGAAAACGTTGTAGAAGGGCGTGAGCAGGCTGTGCGTTTCATTCTTCGATTTCAGAAGGATGGCTGAAAGCGCCGGAGATAGTGTGAGGGCATTGAATGCCGAAATGAGCATCGAGATGGCGATGGTAACGGCAAACTGCTGGAACAGAGTTCCCGTGATGCCTGGAAGCAACAGAGAGGGCAGGAACACGGCGGCCAGAACCAGAGCGATGGCAATGACGGGACCGGATACTTCTTCCATGGCGGCAAAGGCTGCCTGGCGCGGCGTGAGACCTCGCTCCATGTGGGCTTCGACGGCTTCGACGACGACGATGGCATCGTCAACGACGAGGCCGATGGCCAGTACCATCCCCATGAGGCAGATGGTATTCAGAGTGAAACCGAGTAGGGGGAAGACGGCGAAGGTACCGATGATGGAGACAGGTACGGCAATGGCGGGAATCAATGTAGCGCGCCAGCCTTGCAAGAAGATAAAGACGACGAAGACAACGAGCAAGAGTGCTTCGACGAGTGTGTGTTCGATTTCTTCGATGGAAGAACGGACTGCCTGCGTCGTATCCATCGTCATTTTGTAGGAAAGTCCCGACGGGAAACTGCGGGAATAATCCTTCATCATTTTGTTGATGGCGTCAACGGTGTCGATTGCGTTGGAACCGGGGGTCTGGTAAATAGCAATAGCCCCTGTAGGAGAGCCGTTGTAGCGGGCATTGACGGCGTAGGTTTGCGATCCCAGTTCGATGCGGGCGACATCCTTGAGGTAGACGAATTTGCCGTCGACGGCACGGATGACGATATCGCCGAATTCTTCAACAGTAGACAAGCGGCCGGCCGTGCGGATCGTATAGGTAAAGTCTTGTCCGGGGGCTGCGGGTTCGGCTCCTACCTGGCCACTGGGATTGACGGTATTCTGGGCGGCGATGGCTGCCTTAATTTCATCAATAGAAATGTTGAGCGAGGACATGTGCTTGGTGTCCAGCCAGATACGCATGGCATAACGACCGGCGCCAAAGACCTGAACATCGCCGACGCCGGGCAGACGCTTGATCGGGTCGACAAGGCTGACGTAGGCGTAGTTGGAAAGGAACACGGAGTCGAGCGAGTTGTCTGGAGAATAGAGGGACACCAGGCATAACGGGGCGGAGGCCGACTTGGTGAGAGTGACGCCCATCTGCGAAACTTCACCGGGAAGCTGGGCAGTGGATTGGGCGTAACGCATGTAGGTGAGCGTCTGGTCCATGTTCGGGTCGGTGCCGACCTTGAAAACAATGGACATTTTGCAAATGCCGTTATTGGAATTGGTGGACTGCATGTATTCCATGTTGTCTACACCGGACATTTGCATTTCAATGGGTGTTGCAACGGAGTCCGTGACAGTCTGGGCATCGGCTCCCGGGTAGGTTGCTTGAAGACTGATGTTAGGGGGGACGATGTTCGGATACTGCTCAATGGGCAGTGACATCATGGAGAGGGAACCGATGATCACCATGATGATAGAGATCACCATGGCGATAATGGGGTGTTTGATGAAGAACTTGGACATGTGTTACATGCAGGTAGAGATGTGGAATATTTCTGAAGCTTGCGTCAGGTTGAGAGGCTGAACGGGTACAAGCTGCTAAGGAGAAAAGGCCGGTTATTTGGTTTCCTTATTACCGGAGACGGGTTGTTGTCCAGGCGTTTTTAATTTGCCCTTGTCGTCGAAGTCGGAGACGGCCTTGGAATTGATGATGGGCTGGGATTCCTGGAAAACGTAAGGAACTGGGTTGACGGGGGCTTTGCCCTGGCGCGATGCCGCTTGGAGAACCCCTTCGACAACAACAGACATTTTGGGCGGGAATTCTCCCTTGAGCGGTTCGACGACTTGAAGGTGATCAACGACCGGTCCCGGTTTGACGGGGAAGATGAACGGGATGTTGTCCTTGCCTATGCCGAGAATAAAGCTCATGCTTTGCACTTTCATGATGGAGCGCGGAGGGACGAGTGTAGCGTTTTTAATGACTTTGACAACAGCTCTGATACGTACGAACATGCCGGGACGAAGTTCGTGCTTCGGGTTGGGAATCTGGCCGACAATATTAATGGTGCCGGTTTGGCGGCTTACGTTGCGGTCAACGGCTACAGGAGTGCCCAGTTCGGAATAGGGTTTGCCGTTTGCGAGAATGACTTGGAATTTTTCCTTTTCGGGATCAATGCCGTTTTTTTCGAACGCGTCGAGAAGTTGATTTTCACTGATGGAGTAGTCTACTCGGATCGGATCAATGGAGGAAATGGTGGTCAGGGCCTCGGACGATGTGGGAGAAAGAAGGTCTCCGATAGATGGCTGGGCAAGTCCGGCAAGCCCGGAGATGGGGGCATCAATCGTCGTGAACTTGAGGTTGATTTCCGCATCGGCAACGGAAGCCTCGGAGGTTTTGATAGATGCTTCGGCCTGTTTCAAGGACTGGACGGCGTCGTCAAGCTGTTTGCGGCTGACGGAACCGGATTCGACGAGGGGAGTGTAGCGTTTGACGTCCAAACTGAATTTTTCAGCGTTGGCGCGAGCCTGTGCCAGCTGACCGCGAGCCTGGTCGAGAGCGGCTTGGAATGGGCGAGGGTCAATACGGAACAAGATTTCTCCCTTTTTGACATAGGCTCCGTCTTTATAATCCTTGCTCAGGAGGTAACCACTGACGCGCGGGCGGATTTCAGCATCTTCCGTACCTCGGAGAGAACCTATCCATTCCGCCGTGATGGGAACATCCCGGTGGATCAATTCAGTGACCTGGACGTCAGGGGGAGGGATGGCGGCGGAAGATTGTTGCTTGTTGGTGGCCTCATCGCAGGAGGTCAGGGCACCCAGAACGGAAAAAACGGCTAAGACCGTTGTGCAGGAGTGAATCAGATTTTTGTTCATGGTGAGAGAATGGTTAATTTTGTACATCCGTGATGCGCCCGGAGACGAGGATTTTCTGCTTTTTTTCTTGCGAGTCAACACCTTATTCGTGATGCAAAATAGCATAGCTATCTTTGTTAATGAAATAGAATGGTTTCTGTATGTTAATCAATTGTTGGAGGATGTGAATTTTTACTGGCAGGTACATTGCCTGGATTTTTTTCACAGGCTTACGGGATAGGAAATTGCCCGAATATCCGGAAGAGATCATGTGGAAAGGGATATTCGGAGAATACATTGCTGACAAATGGTACATTTGGCAGGTCATAGTTGGATGATAGAAGCCGATGTGAGCAAGTCAAGGTGCCGATGCGGGTGCAAAGTCATACAAAAAAAGCCACCCTTCGTAGAGAAAAGGGCGGCTGAACAGATGCGTCAATACGGTTCGATGACCGGATTGGAAAGATTATTTGCCAAGGATACTGCGGAAATAGGCAAGCGTGGCGGCCAGGCCTTCTTCCAGAGAATGCCGGGGCTTCCAGCCGGCAGCGCGGAGTTTGTCGGCACAGGCGCGGGAGTGTTTGACGTCGCCGGCGCGTTCCGGTGCATGGAGGACTTTGGAGGAGGAATCGGCTTCCTTGATAATCTTTTGGGCAAGGTCTTCGATTGTGATCTGACCTCCGTACCCGGCATTGAATGTTCCGGTTACTTCGGGATGTTCGGCAGCAAAGGTAAGGGCGCCGACGATGTCCTTGACGTAGATGAAGTCGCGGGTTTGCTCCCCGTCTCCATAAACCGTAATGTCTTCGTTTTTCAAGGCTTTTTCGATGAAGATCGGCACGGCGGCGGCATAGGCTCCCTTGGGATCTTGACGGGGGCCGAATACGTTGAAGAACCGGACGGATGCGGTGTTGATCTTGCCGATGGAGCGGAACATGGCGAGGTAGTATTCGCCGTCAAGCTTGGTGATGGCGTACGGACTCTTGGGCTCCGGATACATGGTTTCGATTTTGGGTACGGTGGGGTTGTCACCGTAGATAGCGGCAGAGGAGGCGAGAACAATCTTTTTGACTCCTGCGGCAGAGGCTTCTTCGAGAACGTTGAGAAGACCGCGGCAGTTGATGTCGATGGTTTCTTCGATCTTGCTCATAGATTCCGGGACGGAGACGAGAGCTGCCATGTGGAAAATGTAATCGACACCTTCGACGGCTTTGCGAACGATGTCGCGATCACAAATGGAGCCTTCGATGAAAGTGTGCTTGAGGCCGTCGAGGTTTTTGAGATAGCCGGTGCGGAGGTTGTCGAGGACGCGGATTTCGTCAGCTTTGTCCTGATAGTGTTCGACGATATGGGAGCCGATGAACCCGGCGCCGCCTGTAACGAGGATTTTCATGGATGGATGGTGAGTGGTGGTTGGAGTGAATATCTAAAAAAGGGGGGTGGGCTTCCGCAAACCGGTGCCCACCCCCTGCGGTATAAATGAGGTGGTTTAGTATTTGGCGACCAGGGCATTCATTTCATCCATCTGTTTTTCGATGGATTCAACGAGCGCGATCTGGGTGCGGCACCGGTCCAGATTGTGTTCCGGGCGCTTGATCTTGAAGTACACGTCTCCGGAGAGGTAGTCCGTGAGGAACCGGATACCGCATTCCATTGTCAGGAGTTTGCCGGAGAAGGGCAGCAGTTCTTTTTCAAGCGGGGTCAGGAAGGTTGCTGAGGATAAATAACCCTGCAGCAAGGCTTCGAACATGAACATGCGCATGGTGACCTTGGATATGTCCTTTTCATCTTCGGCCGCGGGGGACGTCGCCGTGCGGATCATGTCGCCGAAGTCGTAGATGGCGGAACCGGGCATGGTGGTATCGAGGTCGATAACACAGATGCCTTCTCCCGTGACATCGTCAAGCATAACGTTGTTGAGCTTGGTGTCGTTATGCGTACAGCGGACGGGCAGTTCTCCAGAAGCCAGGTAGTTGACGACGCGATGGCAGTCTGCTTCGCGTGCCATGAACCATTCGATTTCCTTTTTCACTTCCTGAACGCGTCCGAGAGGATCAGCCTTGATAGCTTCCTGAAGGGCCTGGAAGCGATTGGTCGTATTGTGGAAGTTCGGAATGGTTTCAAACAGGGGATCGCCGGGAAGGTTGGCGGTGAGCTTTTGGAATTCACCGAAGGCCTTGGCTGCTTCGTAGCACTGTTGGGTGGTTTCGATCTGGTCGTAGGTACGGGCTCGTTCGATGAACGGGTAGACACGCCAGCAATTGCCTTCCGCATCAATTGCGTAAGGCTTTCCGTCAATGGCGGGAATCAGGGTAAGGGTACGGCGGTAGGCTTCGGCACAATTGCTTTCCTTCAGCTGGGAGAGAGCATGATCCGTGACTCGCTTGACGTTTTCCATCAGCGGTACGGGTTGCTTGAATACGTTTTGGTTGAGACGCTGGAGGATGTATCGGATGCGCTGGCCTGCCTGATCTACCCAGATGCAGTAGGTATCGTTGATGTGACCGCTTCCGTAGGGGTGTCCGTGGACGAAGTCTCCTCGGAGGTCGAACAGGGCGGCTGTTGCTTTCAAATCGTGCATGGCTTGGAATTAAGCGAGCTTTTCCGGATAAACCCCTTGATCGATGAGAGCCCGGATGCCGGCAACGACAGTGGGCTTGTCTTGGGGATAGGTGACACCGAACCAGTTGGATGTGGTGGCAAGAACTTTGCAGTCGGCCCGGTCGGCTTTGATTAAGGCGTCCATAACGGTTGGAATGTAGCATTCGCTCTTGAGTTCCGTACCGCGTTTGGTGAGGAAGTCGACAAAGTGGGCTTCCGTCAGTTCGATGAAGGACGGGCCAAAGAGCCAGAAATTCATGGAGACGAGTTCTTCGGGATCAACCGGGAGGCGCTTGCCTTCAAGGTTTTCGCCTCGGGTGACTCCGTCTTCTTCTGTCAGAATTTTGACGAATTCTTCAACGCCGGCGAGGAGGCCGTTGTTGATGGTGCAGATACCGCGATTGACATCGCCGTTGTCGGAAAGGGTATTTTTCAGGGGATAGCCGATCATACCGTAGTGGGCTTTGCCGGGTTCGTCCTGAATGGTGTTGAGGAATGTGGCTGCCTGCATGAAAGCGTCGGTGCCGTAGAAGTCGTCCGCATTGATGACGGCAAACGGTTCTTTGACGACATTGCGGGCGGCGCGGAGAGCGTGAGCCGTGCCCCAGGGCTTTTCACGTCCTTCGGGAACGGAGAATCCTTCGGGAAGGTCGTCAAGGGATTGGAAAGCGTAATCCACTTCGATTTTGGAAGCGAAGCGGCTGCCGACTTTTTCCTTGAAAGCCTCTTCAAAGTCACGGCGAATCACAAAGACGACTTTGCCGAAACCGGCGCGGATGGCGTCATAAACGGAGTAATCAAGGACGACTTCACCGTTGGGGCCCATGGGGTCAAGCTGCTTGAGGCCACCGTAACGGCTGCCCATCCCGGCTGCAAGAACAAGGAGTGTAGGTTTCATAATACGGGGAGGATTATGACTCTCTCCTGCGAATTATGCAAGTCATAAAGAAACGTTCGCCTCTTTGAATGTACGGCGAGGAATCAATGGAAGAAGCCGTATCCGGAAGGAGAAAGAAAAAGCCCCCGGTCCTTGGAGGGAACCGGGGGCGGCTGGCGGAATTGCCTGTCTTTTTAGATGTAAGTTTTGATGATGGCTTTGTTGCGTAAACGCTCAATCCACTGCTTGTAGCGTTCATTGCTGCGCTTGCTGCGGACTTGAGCATCGATTTCGTCCTTGATTTTCGAGAGAGGCGGGGCAGGAGCCAGATTCTTTTTCAGGGGAACGGCGATTGTGAATCCGGTAGGTTCGATGAGGGGGCCGACGAGCTGGTTCTCGGGAGTGTCAAAAATAATGGCCGCAAATTCCGGGGATAGTTCCGAACGCTCTTTCATTGGCCATACCCCTCCGTTTTCCGCCATGCCGTCCTTGGAATAGGTTTTAGCCATCTCTTCGAAGGAGGATTTGCCGGATCTGATTTCCTGGGCAACGAGTTCGGCCAGCTTGAGCTGGACGTCGGGAGTAGAGTCATGCTCGTCTCCGAGCATGGGGATAAAGATCTTTTTGAACTGGATGTGGTCCTTCGTGATATCTCGGAACTTCATTTTGGTTTCCTGGTATTCACGGTTGATTTCGTCGGGTGTAGGCGGAATGTCCTGGTCGTATTTGGAAGCGCGCATGGCCATGACGACCATGTTGCGCTTGGTGACTTCGCGAAAGTTGCGTATAGTCATGTTGGAGAGGCGGAGGCTTTCAAGGAAACGATCGCGGTTGCCGTTGAAATTTTCACGAATTGTGCGCGAGATTTCCTGGTCAACATAGGAATCTTTGAGTTGGGCTCCTTTGGAGTCGAATTCGCTCAGGACGAGTTCTCGATCAATCAGATCGTTGATGATTGCCTTTTTAGCGGCGGCGAGCTGCCTGTTGAATTCGGCTCCCTGTCTTGGATATTGGGTCGCAAGTTGGGCTCCGATGGGCATTAGGCGGAAGCTGACTTCACTGGACGTGATGGGACGCCCGTTGACGGTTGCGGCGATTCTATTGACGACCCGTGCGGGCTTGGCTCTGGGAGCTTCCGGTTTCATGGCGGAGGAGGGTTGAAGTCCTCCGGGAAGCATCGGAGCAAGGGATTGTGAAAATCCGGTAGCCGGGGCGAGCAGTCCGATACAGGACAGGATGATGAAGCGGAAAGGGAGCTGCATAATATAATCAGAAAGCCGTTTGTTACGGCGATATTATCCAGGAAGGATCGTGAGACAACATAAATCTGGGTAATGTTATGGCAACGGAGCTTGGAGAAAAGGCGTTTTGACGGGCCGTTGTCCGGTAAACCCGTTGCAGAATTACAGCCCTTCAGGAGCGAACCTTATCCGGTCCGGTGCGTTATGACCGGATAGACCATGAGATGGTTTCTCCCGCTTTCATGGGAACGACGTTTTTGCCATATCCTTCGTAGACGTCAGGGACGGTCATGTCTTTTTTGGCGAGAGTGATGTGTTTGACGGGAGGGGTCAAATGATGGAGGCGGCATGCGTTGCCGGATACGAAGTCCTGAAGTTTCTCCAGAGCTCCGTGGCGTTCAAAGAGATCGGCCAGGACGGGCAGTGCGATGGGAGCGGTGAATACGCCTGCCGCACACCCGCATGTTTCCTTGGCATGGATGGGATGAGGTGCCGAGTCGCTGCCGAACATGAGCTTGGGATGGGCTGCCAGGGCCGCTTGCAAGAGGGCGTCGCGGTCTTCTGGTCGTTTGGCGATTGGTTTGCAGAAGAGGTGGGGGCGCAACATGCCGCCGGCTACGTCGTCCAGAGTAATGATAAGGTGTTGGAGGGTGACGGTTGCGCAAAGGTTTTCGAATTCGTCGAGCAGTTGAACGGCAGAAGCCGTGGTGATGTGCTCCATACAGATGGTAAGTTTGGGAAATGCCGTTGCCAAATGGCGGTAAACATGCAGGAATTCCTCTTCGCGATCCATGACGAAGCCGTGGCTTTCTCCATGGACGAGCAGGGGGATGCCCATTTCTTCCATGATTTTCATAGTGCCTTCTGCGTCATGGATGGCTTTGACTCCTCCTTCGCTGTTCGTCGTAGCTCCGGCGGGGTAGAGTTTGATCCCGAAAATGTCCGGCCTGAGACTGGCCAGTTCCTGCTCCGTATAGGACTGGAAAAACAACGTCATGTATGGCTGGAAGATTTCCCCCTTGGTCGCTTCTTCAACGCGGTTTCTGTAAGCATGCAGGGATGCTGCGGAGTTGACAGGCGGTACAAGGTTGGGCATGACGACTGCTCCCGCGAAAGATTGGGCGCTTAGAGGGGCTACCAGTTTCAGCATTTGGCTGTCGCGCAGATGCAGGTGCATGTCCAAGGGGGAATCCAGCGTTATTTCCATGACGATACCTTAGCGCAACATGTTTTTTTTGGCAATCCCGGAGAAAAATCGCCGGAGCTCCGCCTTTTCTTGAGTCCCGGGTGCCGGATATGTGGTGAATTCCTGAAAAGCATTGAGTTCGTCCATGAATTTCCGTAATTTGAATCTGCGCTATGACTACGGAAGAACAGGTGACGCCCAAGACCCCGAAGAATACATTCTCTCAACATCTTGGGATGTTTTTTTTCCATGTTTTCGAGAAATGCCTCTCTCTGGTTCCCATGTACGTTTTGTGTAAAGCCGGACGTATGGTCGGTTTTATAGTCTATTGTATTTTCCCCGGCAGGAGGCGGATTGTGGCGCGGAATCTCCGCATTGTGATGGATACCCGGTTGCGCGGGAAGGAATTGAATACTCTCGTGAAGGAAAATTTCAAGAGGACGGTTGCCAATCTGATTGGTTCTGCGAAGACGGCTACCTTGTCGGAGGCACAATTGGAAAAGTGCGTTCGTATCGAAAACCATGACGTTTTTACGGCGGGGCTCCGGGAGGGCCGGGGTACGGTCTGCTGCATCCCCCACTCGGGCAATTGGGAAATTCTTGCCAGGATACGGACGTTTTTCAAGGAGGTGGAGCACTTCGGTTCCATGTATCGGCAGATGGATAATCCCTTGATGGAGGAATACCTCTATAAACGCCGCACGGAGCGGGGAACATGTATGTTTTCCAAGGAGAGCGGCATCAAGGCTCCTTTGAAATTTCTCAAGGAACTTGGTTCTCTGGGAGTTTTGAGCGATCAGTTTGTCCAGGAAGGAGTGTTCGTTCCTTACTTTCGCAAAGTGGCGGGGACGACCTATTTGCCGGCGTTGATGTACAAGCGGACGAAGGCGGCCCTGATTGCCGTTGGCGTTTACACGGAGCGTCCGGGGTATTGGGTTGCCGACATGGGGGAACCGATTGACCCGGAATCCGTGGATAGTTCTATTGCCGGGATTACGATTGCCGTGAATCGCAAGATGGAAGAAATCCTGCGCAAGTCTCCGTTAGACGGTTTCTGGATGCACCATCGCTGGAAAGTTCTGGATGCCTTTGTATCATCCGACGAGAAGACGAACCGTTTGCTGGAAGGCATGGATCTCATTCCTTTCCGCATCCTGTTTGCCTGTCCGGAAAGTCTGGAGGAAGCCATCCTTTCCGTGCCCCTGATGCGTGCCCTGAAAGCAGCCCGGTGCGATATCCAGGTGATTGCGTTGTGCCGGCCGGAGCAGGAAACCTTCTGGCAGGAATTGCATTTGCCGGACAAGGTCGTAGCTTTTCGGGATGCCCGGGAACTGGCGGCCCGGCTGGATGAACCGGAATTGTACGACGATGGTCCCTACGACATGGCTTTCCTGCTGGATGGCAGTGAAGAAACGGTAAAGGGACTGCTTCCCTTTATGCCTCTGACTTTTTCCGGTTTTGACAACCATCCCAGCATCGGCAAAGTCAAATTCCGCGTCAAATCACCGTATCGCGACCAGAAAGAACCGGATCGTCCCCGCATTCTGGATTATATGGCTCTTGCAGAAGCCCACTCTATCCCGAACCAGGATCCGTCTCTGTTTCCCTCTCTTCATGAAGGCTATCGCAAGGGCAAAGGGGAAATCCTCCTGGCTCCGTTTTCCAATAGAGTCTCGGGAGAGGAATGGCCTGTCGATTTATGGAAACGTCTTGTTGCCGGGCTTGATAGTCAATGCCGTCTTGTGGCCTTGGATGTGGATGACGGGAATGCACGAACCCTGGCTGCCGAGATTGATATTCCCGTAACGACGGGGAATCCGGGCATCCTGGTTGCAGCGATGCAGAAGGCATCCTGCGTGATTGCTGTAGATGGCCTGTTTCCTGCCATGGCCTCCCATGCGGGTATTCCGTCTGTAACTCTGGCCGATGGCGGTGGTGACCGCCGGTATGAACCGTATGGAGATTTCCACGAAGTCGTGCGTTCCGACGGCAATTTGTCCCTTTTGGAGGCGGATGCCGTGCTTGCGGCTGTCCGTCGTCTGAAAGAACGCCTCCCAGCTATTGTCCCGCATCATGAATGAAACACCGCCGATTTTGCGTATTCTTGTCACGGGGGGGGCCGGATTTATCGGTTCCGCCCTTGTCAGGATGATCGTCCGGGATACGCCGCACGAGGTCTTGAACCTGGACAAGCTGACTTATGCCGGCAATCTCGCTTCCTTGCAGGAAGCGGATCGTTCTTCGCGCTACTCATTTATACAGGCCGATATTGCGGATCGTGAGGCCGTGGATCGCGTGCTGGGGGATTTCCGGCCTCATGCCGTCCTCAATCTTGCGGCGGAGTCTCATGTGGATCGTTCGATCGACGGTGCCCGGCCATTCATGGAGACGAACGTCATGGGTGTTTTCACCCTGCTGGAGGCCGTTCGTTCCTACTGGAGCAAGTTGCCGGAGGATGAGGCGGAGCGCTTCCGTTTCCTGCACGTTTCGACGGATGAGGTTTTTGGCAGCCTCGGGCACGGGGGAACTGCTTTTTCCGAGACGACGGCTTACGATCCCCGTTCCCCCTATTCGGCCAGCAAAGCAGCCGGAGACCATCTGGTCAAGGCTTGGTGGCATACGTACGGCCTTCCTGTCCTATTGACGAATTGTTCGAATAATTACGGTCCCTGCCAGTTCCCGGAGAAGTTGATTCCTCTGGTGTTGATCAATGCCTTGGAGGGCAAACCCCTTCCCGTGTACGGAGACGGTTCCAATGTCCGTGACTGGTTATTTGTCGATGACCATGTCCGTGCTTTGTTGACGGTTCTCAAACAGGGCAGACCGGGCGAATCTTATAACATCGGAGGGAATTGCGAAAAAACGAATCTGGAGATTGTCCGCCAGGTCTGTGCCGTGCTTGACCGTCTACGCCCCCGAGGGGAGGGCGCGTCTTATGCGGAATTAATTTCCTTTGTTGATGACCGGCCGGGGCATGACTTCCGCTATGCCGTTGATTTCTCGAAGTTGTACCGGGAGACCGGCTGGCGTCCCGAAGTTATGTTTGAAGAAGGTATCGGGAGGACTGTACAGTGGTATTTAGATAATCCGGCATGGTGGGAGCCTATTCGTTCCGGGAAGTATGCCGGAGAACGTCTCGGAAGGCGATAATTTACCGGGAAATCCTCTAAAATGCAGTTTGGCGTTCTGCGATATTGACCCGTGGACGCGATTCCAGTAGGACTGGCGCGTCATGACCGTTTTTGATTCTATTATACTCGGGATCGTAGAAGGATTAACCGAATATTTGCCTGTCAGTTCGACCGGCCACCTGCTGGTAACCCAGGCTCTGCTGGGAATTCAAAACGGGGAAGCCGATGATGCCTTTGCCGTTTGTATTCAGGGGGGGGCGATCCTGGCCGTCTTGGGCCTTTACTACCCGCGTGTCCGAGCGATGGTGCAGGGGCTTTTCGGGAAAAACCCCGCCGGCTTGAAAATGCTGATCAATATAATGGTCGCTTTTATTCCCGCTGTCGTCATCGGGTTGATTTTTGACGATACCATCAAATCCGTTCTTTTTGGGATCAAGCCTGTCATTGCCGCCTGGGTTGTCGGTGGCGCCGGAATCTTGGTTTACGTCCGCTGGCGGAACAGGCATGGTTATGAAAACACGGGACTTTCTTTGGAAGAACTAACTCCTCGTAAGGCTTTTATTATTGGTATTTTACAATGCGTTGCCATGTGGCCGGGCACGAGCCGTAGCTTGATGACGATGTTGGGTGGCATGTTTGTCGGGCTTTCTCTGTCGGCAGCCGTCGAGTTCAGCTTCCTTCTCGGGTTGGTAACTCTGGGGGCGGCAACTTGCTATGACGCTATGAAGCACGGGCAAGTGATGTTGGAACACTTTGGTTGGGCACCTCTGGTTGCAGGGACTCTGGCCTCGTGGATTTCTGCCGTTCTTGCCGTTAAGTGGATGGTGACCTACCTGCAGAAACACAGTTTTGCCGTGTTCGGCTGGTACCGCATTGCCATCGGGATCGTTATCTTCGCCGTATTGTTGTACTAATGTTTCTTGCGGGCATGCCTTACTGGATGGGGGCCAGGAGGCGGAAGAAATTGCAGATGATCTTGTAGAGAAGAGGCTTGGAAGCGTAATCTTTCGGGTCGACTAATTGGGAATCGTCAAAATCCTTTTTCAGCATTTGATGGACATTTCCGGCGAATTCTGGATCATGGACGATGGCTGTGATTTCAAAGTTGAGTGTCAGTGATCTGTTGTCCAGATTGGCCGTGCCGACTGTGGCAAGATCGTCGTCGACCAGAATGACCTTCTGGTGCATGAAGCCCTTGGTGTAGTGGTAAATGCGGATACCGAACGGAACGGTTTCCGGAAGGTATGTCATGGATGAGAGTTTCACCATCGGGTGATCCGCTTTTTCCGGCTTGAGAATCCTGACGTCTACGCCGCGCAGAGCGGCTGCTTGAAGCGAGGCAAAGGTCGCTTCATCGGGCACGAAATACGGAGTAGCGATCCAGAGCCTCCGGCGGGCGGCATTGGCCAGGGCGATAACGGTCGTCCTCCATGTCGGCACCCGGTCGGCTGGTCCGGACGGAAGCATCAGGACGGACATGTCCTGGGGCTGTGGGTAGATGACCCAGGAAAGCTCGGGAATATTGCCGTTAGTTGCCCAGAGCCAGTCCTCCAGGAATGTGAGCTGAGCCTGGATCACGGCTGGACCGGACAAACCCAGAAATGTATCGCGCCAGTAGCCGAGGTTGCTCTGACCAATATATTCCAGGCCTATGTTCATCCCTCCAACGAAACCTATTTTACCGTCCACGACCACAATTTTGCGGTGGTTGCGGAAGTTGACGCGCACAATGTTGCGCAGGAAGAAGCGTTTGCCGTTGAAGGGCTGGATGCGGATACCTGCCCGTCTCATACTGGAAATGTAGCCGGGCGGAAGTTTGTGGGAGCCTATTTCATCGTAAATGACATAGACACGGACGCCTTCCCGGGCGCGTTCGATGAGAAGTTTTCGGAGGATGTCTCCGACGAGGTCACTTTTGATGATGTAGAATTCGACGAGGATATAGTCCTTTGCGTTCCGAATGGCATCGTAAATATCGGGATAGGCGGATTGGGCATCAATGAGGAGTTTGCAGGAGTTTCCACGGCAGATGTAGAGATTGGACAAGTGAGTCAGCATTCTGAAAAAACCACTGTGTTTTCCCTGTTCGGATTTCAGATATTCTTTGAGCTGATTGCTGATGTCGTCGGATAAAAGATTGAGAACATCGTTGTTTTTCTGGCTTGTACGCCTCATTTCAATGTAGCCTTCAAACCGCCTCGGCCCGAGAATCAGGTACAGCGGTACGGCAACATAGGGAAAGAACACGAGAGAGATGACCCACGCAATACTACCCTGGGGTGTCCGGGTATAGAGCAGGGCAGGGAATGCAAGCGCGATGCCTGCAATGTGCAGGATGATGAAAACGAAGAAGAGTGGGTGACTCGCCGGATAACTGAACATGCTTCTGATGGGTCTCGAGAGAGGAAGAGAGGCAAGCAATCTGATTGCCTTTCTCGATGGGATTCCATATCATCTGCTTACCAAAAAATAAAGAACCTTTTCGTCATGCGGCAGTATTTGCAATTATTAAACGATGTCCTGGAAAACGGCGTCGGTCGTGAAGACCGGACCGGTACAGGTACGATCGGCGTTTTCGGACGTCAGACCAGGTTCGACCTTCGAGACGGCTTCCCGTGCTTGACAACCAAAAAGTTGCATCTCCGTTCCATCATCCACGAACTTCTTTGGTTCCTCCAGGGAAGTACAAACATCAAATATCTTCACGACAACGGAGTGACGATTTGGGACGAGTGGGCAGACGAAAACGGCGATCTCGGCCCCGTATACGGCGCCCAGTGGCGCAGCTGGGCCGCTCCGGATGGACGGTCAATCGACCAGATTGCCAATCTGATCCGTTCCCTGAAAGAAACTCCCTGGTCCCGCCGCCACATTGTTAGTGCGTGGAACGTGCCTCTCGTGAACGAGATGGCTCTTCCTCCGTGCCATACCCTGTTCCAATTCTGCGTGATCCCGGCCCAGGCCGCGCGTGGAGAAACCAAGCACGGACTTTCCCTCCAGCTCTACCAGCGCAGTGCCGACCTGTTCCTCGGCGTGCCTTTCAACATCGCATCCTATTCCCTCCTTCTGATGATGGTGGCTCAGGTGTGCGGCTATGAAGCCAGGGAATTCGTCCATACCTTCGGAGACTTGCACCTCTACAACAACCACTTGGAACAGGCTCGCCTTCAGCTGACGCGGACGCCCAAGCCTCTTCCCGTTATGAAAATCAATCCGGATGTCCGGGATATCGACGGTTTTTCCTATGAGGATTTCGAATTGACCGGCTACGATCCCTTCCCGGCCATCAAGGCTCCGATTTCCGTCTAACAATTACCCCGAAAACCTATGATAAACCAGGAAACGATGGAATCCCTGAAAAGCGGGAGCGGTTTGACATTCTCTGCCGTTGTCGCGATGACTCCTTCCCGGGTTATCGGGAAAAATGGCGGCATGCCGTGGCATATGCCGGAGGATCTCAAGGTCTTCAAGCGGCTGACGACGGGACATCCCATCGTGATGGGGCGCAAAACGTTCGATTCCCTTGGCAAGCCCCTCCCGAACCGCCAGAATATCGTTCTGACTCGGGATTCCTCCTGGTCGGCAGAAGGAGTATTGCGCATTTCCGCGCTGGAAGACGTTTTTAATTTGGATTTGATGGACAGGGAAGTGTGCATTATCGGCGGAGCCCAGATATACGCCCTGTTCATGCCCCTGCTCGACACTCTCTGGATTTCAAGAATTGCTGCGGAATACGACGGCGACACATTCTTCCCGGACTTTGAGGGGGAATTCCCTCATGCGGAACTTATGGAGATCTTTTCCGGTTTCCAACTGTGGAAATACACCCGTTGAGTTTTTACTGGTCTTCTTCCAGCGTTTTCTTTTCCATACAGCATTCTATGCAAAAAAGAAGGGCTGTCTCATTCGGATTTTTCAATCCTTCGTGAGACAGTCCCTTCAACATGTTCGCTGCCAAATGGCAACGCAGGTTATTTTTTTGTTTTTATTCACGCCCTGAATGGACAATATTGTTTTTATAACCGCGCTTCCTACCAATCTCAGGATTCAATGACCGGCACTTTCTGAAATCCGTCTTCGATAGCGCGGAGAGTGTCGATCTGGGCAATCGACGGCAGCGTGTACGAATTCATCCATTGGAAAACGGTCATTCGCGTTACCTCTATTCGGTCGGCGATCTCTTGGAGTGTAATCCCGTGCGCTTTGCCGTTTTCCACAACCATCCGGACGAGCTTGTCCGGAGGAATTATGTCGCCGTTGTCAGTTGCTACAAGCTTGATATAGTGCGTCATCGTATCAGAGGGTTAGCAACAGAGGCGCATCCAGAGCCTGTGCTCTCGGATGAGTTTCTTGTTGCGGTTACACAAACCGCATGTCCATTTTGTAGGAGTAGATGGATAAAAGGGATTGGGCATTCGGAACAAGTAGATGTGGGATCGTGATCAGTAGAGGAATGAGGGGAATTTTGTTCTTTGAACGACTAACCGCTTACTTGTGTCAAAGGGACGACCGGGAAAGGAATTGTCCTTTTTCCGAAGACTACCTATTATGAGGCTTGACCATTACTATTACCTGAGGCGCGTCCTGCCGTTTTTCGCTTTCTTCGCGGGGATTGAGGTCGTAGAAACTATTATTACGACTTTGTTGGAGGCGGGGAACGTAGACTGGGGGGTGTGGGCTGTGCTCAAGACGTTTGCCGTCTTTGTTGTGGAACTGGTGATTGCTTTTTTGTACTGGATGGTTCCTTATTTTCTTTATCTTCTCGTTTTGCCGCAGAAGAGGCATGGTGGGAAGTTCGACCGGGTGGCGACGTGTCTGTTTTTCGCCTTTTTCCTGGGGTTGAGCCTGTTTGAAGAAATTGCCGAGGGATTTTTCTGGGACGAATTTTCCTCGACCTTCAATTTCATAGCCGTCGACTATTTGATCTATACGAAGGAGGTGATCGGCAATATTTACCAGTCCTATCCGATTATTCCGATTATGAGCGCCCTGGTCGTGGTGGTTGCGCTTGTGACGTGGCTGATGAGGAAGTCTTTGGTACCTTCTTCTCCGGCGCCGGGGTTTTGGAAGCGTTTCTTTCATCTGATCGGTTTGCTGCTGCTCTGCGGACTATCCTTCGTATCTTTCGATACGAAGGATACGGACATGACCGGAAACCGGTACAATACGGAGTTGGCCAAGGACGGGATGTACAGCCTGTTTAGCGCATTCCTGAAGAACGAACTGAGTTACAAGGAATATTATCCGACGACAGACGAGCGTCAGGCGGCCGCGTTTCTGCAGAAGGAATTGAATGAACCCGGGACGGTATTTCTGGCTCCGGAGACGGGCAGCATCGCCCGTACGATCCACAATCCGGAGCAGGAGATCCATCCCAATGTTGTGATTGTGGTGATGGAGAGTATGGGGGCCGAGTTCCTGCCGGAGAACCGGAAGGACGGCCTGATCCTGACGCCGAACTTGAGCCGTCTGGGAGCGGAAGGCGTTTTCTTCCCGCATACGTATGCGACGGGGACGCGTTCCGTCCGCGGATTGGAGGCGGTCAGTACGTCCATTCTCCCGTTGCCGGGCATGGCCATTCTGAGGAAGGAGGGAAACGAGAACCTCCAGACAGTGGGTTCGATTTTTCAGCAGAAGGGGTACGAGGACAGGAAATGGATCTACGGCGGCTATGGGTATTTCGACAACATGAATTATTATTTCGGGAACAATGGATTCGAGGTGCTGGATCGTACGACGATGGACGACAAGGACATTACCCATTCAACGGTTTGGGGGGTGTGCGATGAAGATTTGTTCCGCCGCTGTATTCAGGAGGCGGATCGTTCTTCCGCGTCCGGTAAGCCGTTCCTGCAGTTCGTTTTCACGACGTCCAACCACCGTCCGTATACCTATCCCGATGGCAGGATCGATATTCCGTCCAAGACGGGAAGAAACGGAGCGGTGAAGTATGCCGACTATGCGGTTGGAGAGTTTATCCGGCAGGCAAAGATGAAACCGTGGTTTGACAATACGGTTTTTTTGTTTATTGCCGATCATGGTGCGGGCAGTGCCGGGAAGAAGGATCTGAATCCGGAGACGCACCTGATTCCGCTGATTATCTATGCTCCTTCTCTCATCAAGCCCGAACGTTACGATATGCCGATCAGCCAGATTGATGCCTTGCCGACTCTGCTCGGTCTGCTAAATTGGACGTATGATGCCTCGTTCTACGGCAAGGACGCCCGCAAGCCCGGTTACCGCTCCCGTTACTTCATCAGCAATTACCAGAACATCGGGTACTGCCGGGGGGACGGGATGATCGTCCTCAAGCCGGTGAAGGAGGCTCATTACTATAAGAACGGAGAACCTGTTCCGGCGGATGCGCAGGCGGAGGAAATGCTCCAGGAGGCGATCAATTATTACCAGCATGCCAGCGGATGGAGGAAGAACCTGCCGGTTGCGAGTCTTCCTGCCGCCCGCGAGAAAAAGTAAACGGGATGTGAGCTCCTGCGCGAGAGGAGGGGACTCCCTACAAAAAACCATGGGACTGATAGATCCCATGGTTTTTTATTCCGTAAATTGTTTGCGCCGCGATTACTTGATGGCATCCAGAGCCTGTTGGAGGTCGGCGATGATGTCTTCGGCGGCTTCCGTTCCGACGGAGAAGCGGATGAGATCCGGCTTGACTCCGGCTTCGAGCAATTGCTCGTCGGAAAGCTGGCGGTGCGTATGGCTGGCGGGGTGCAGCACGCAGGTTCTGGAATCCGCTACATGGGTGACGATGGCGGCCAGTTTCAAGCTGTCGATGAACTTGATGGCGCGTTCACGGCCTCCCTTGATGCCGAAGGTGACCACACCGCAGGATTGACCGTTACGGAATTGCCTTTGGCTCAGTTCATGGAGGGGGCTGGAAGGCAAGCCGGGATAATTGATCCAGGCGACATCGGGTTGTTGTTCCAGGAACTCGGCCACTTTTTGTGCATTCTCGCAATGGCGCGGGACGCGGAGGTGGAGGGTTTCCAGTCCGATATTGAGCAGGAATGAATTCTGGGGTGCGGGGATGGAGCCGAGGTCGCGCATGAGCTGAACCGTGGCCTTGGTGATATAGGCTCCTTTGCCGAAGCTGTTCGTGTAGACCAGACCGTGGTAGGAGGGGTCGGGCTCGGTCAGCCCGGGGAATTTGTCCTTATGGGCATCCCAGTCGAAGTTTCCGCTGTCGACGATGGCACCGCCGACGGCTGAAGCGTGGCCGTCCATATATTTGGTGGTGGAGTGGGTGACGATGTCGGCTCCGAAGTCGAACGGACGGCAGTTGATCGGCGTAGCGAAGGTGTTGTCTACGATCAGCGGTACGCCCTGACTGTGAGCAATGTCGGCCATCTTGCGGATGTCGAGGACGTTGAGGGAGGGGTTGGAGATGGTTTCGCCGAAAAGGAGTTTGGTGTTGGGACGGAAAGCCTTGAGAATGTCCTCGGCAGGGGCGTCCTGGTCGACGAAGGTGACTTCAATACCCATTTTCTTGAGCGTGATGGCGAAAAGGTTGTAGGTGCCCCCATAGATGGCGGATGTACTGACGACATGGTCGCCGGATTCGCAGATGTTGAAGATGGCGTAGAATGAGGCGGCTTGGCCCGATGATGTGAGAATGGCGGCGATGCCTCCTTCAAGCTGGGCGATTTTGGAGGCGACTGCCTCGTTGGTCGGGTTCTGGAGGCGGGTGTAGAAGAATCCGGCTTCTTCGAGGTCGAATAGCTTGGCCATCTGTTCGCTCGTTTCGTATTTGAACGTTGTGCTCTGGTAGATGGGCAGGACGCGGGATTCACCTTTTTTAGGTGTCCAGCCGGCTTGGACGCAAAGCGTTTCTGGACGGAGTGGCTGATTCATGTTTGTATAATGATTCGGTGTTTCGGAGGAGGAGGCGGGCCGGTTCGCGTAGCGAAGGCGCAGAGCCAGTGCCGTTCGTAGGAGCTGATACTAGAGGGGATGGGAACATTGTCAAGATCAAGGCGGAACGCTTGCCGATGCCTATCCAATAGTCCGAATGTTGTGACGATTTTATAATCCGTATGCAACATTTTTTTCACCCTTCAATGGTAAACACTTGCTGTCAAGAATTGTGACCTATTGGCTTCTTTATTGATTTGTATTATTATTTATATAATATTAATAATAAGTTAATTATGAGTAATTATTACGGATTATAAATCCGCTATAACTATCCCGCGGGCGGTCGTTCTGCCGCGTCATGTGTTAACTGAATTCCGGGAGGTAATTCGGACAGGTACATGAGACTTACTCTTGTTGAAAAGTTAGAGATGAGCATTTTGAAGAAAAACATCCAGGATGTACTCGCGAATAATTCAAGTCTCTACAAATTTATTGTAGTTGGTGTTGCTTCTTCTTCCGTGCATTGGTGTATTTCATGGTGGATGTATTACCATGTAATTTTCGGAATGACTCTGGTGGCAACATTGTCGGGTTACAGCGGAGGATGGGTGTGTTCTTATATAGGAAATAGATTGTGGAGCTTTAAAATACAGGCTGTTCATACAAGTATTAAAGGATCTGTTTTTCGATTTATAATAAGCCAGTTTGTCGCTGCCATCGTGTTGCTGTCGGCCACATGGATTGCCCAGCAAATCCTAATTCTTTATTTTGACTGGTATATTTTAACTAACCAGGTGGAAAGGACGGATGCTTTAGTTCGTTTTTGCAGGGGAGCTTCCTATCCCCCTTCTTTATTGAGCGGAATGTTTTTTGCCGCTGCTGCCTCCTATCTGATGAGCCGTTGCTTTGTTTTCCGTAATTATCATCTATCACATTCAGAAGTATGAATATTGCTGTAATCGGAGCGGGAGTCTCCGGATTGTCAATAGCCCGCATGTTATCATCCGGGAATAAAGTCAGGGTTTTCGAGAAACAGAGCCGTCCCGGAGGATTGATCAAATGTACCATGGAAGAAGGCAATCTTTATCATTTGACAGGAGGGCATGTATTCAATTCCAAACGTCAGGATGTGTTGGACTGGTTTTGGAGTCTATTCAACAAAGAAACTGATTTTATTCCTGCAAATCGGAATGTAGCGATTGCTCTTGATGATACCCGTATTATTGGAGCTCCCGTGGAAAACCATGTTTATCAGCTGGACTTATTAACACAAGCATCCGTCATACGGGAACTATTGGAAATTGCAATGAACCCGCCTGCGGCAGTCAGTAATTTTGACGATTTTTTAAAAAGTCGGTTTGGAGAAACTCTCTATCGAATTTATTTTGGTCCTTATAATCGTAAGATTTGGAGAAAGAGTTTAAAAAATGTTCCTCTGGAATGGATGGAAGGCAAGCTTCCCACGCCGTCAATTGAGGATATTTTCATCAGTAATATTAGCCGCCAGGGAGAAAGCAACAGCTTCGTCCATAGTTCATTTTTTTATCCTAAAGTAAATGGATCTCAATTTATTGCGGATACGCTTGCAGAAGGATTGGATCTATCTCTCGATACCGATGTTACCGAGATTGTCAAAAATGGGAGCCGATGGGTAATTGGTGATGAGATCTTTGATAAGGTTGTTTTTTGCGGTAATATCAAAGTGTTGCCTTCTCTTTTGAAGAAGAGCGGCATAAGGATAAATGATGCAGAAATTCAAAAACTGGAGTATCACGGGACAACGTCCGTTCTCTGTTATGTGGATGCCAATCCGTACAGTTGGATATACATGCCTGCTGATGATCATGAAGCCCACCGCATCATTTGTACCGGAAATTTTTCTCCTCTGAACTCTCAACCCGGCAGGATGTCGGTTACCATTGAGTTTTCATCTGTATTGGGGAAAAATGAAATATTGGAAAATTTAAAGAAGATACCTTTCTGCCCAAAATATATTACCCATCATTTTGAGGAATATACCTATCCCATGCAGAACGGTATGACGAGGGAAGTCATTCAACAGGTACGCGAAGTTGTGGAACCGGAAGGCTTTTATCTATTGGGGAGATTTGCCGAGTGGGAATATTATAACATGGATGCGGCGATGGGCTCTGCTCTTGATTTAAAGAAACGGATTTTTTCTTGAATATGAAAACTGCAAATTATGGAATAGCCATTCCCATGGCTAATGAAGAAGAGGGTTTTGCCTCATTTATTGAATCTCTTAAGGATGCTTTGGATAATGTCCCTGGAGGTAAAGTTTATCTTGTTGTTGATCGAGCTTCAACAGATTCCACCCCTGACTTGTGTTCACAACTTGCTCAAGATGATTCCCGGTTTGTTTATGTGTGGGCTCCGGAAAACCGTAATGTCGTGGATGCCTATTTGAGAGGATTCAAGGAGGCGTTTCATGCCGGACACGATTATATTGTAGAAATGGACGGCGGAGGGTCTCATAATCCGGCCGCATTGCCTGCGTTTATCCGTGCGTTGCAGGAAGGGAATCAGTGTGCGTTCGGATCTCGTTATATTAATGGAGGCTCTTTGAACGATTCTCCTTTGAAACGCCGTGTTTTGTCAAAATTCGGTTCGTTTCTGGCACGGGTATTGCTAGGATGCCCCATGCGGGACGTGACGAGTGGGTATGAAGCTTTTACTCGCCCTATAATGGGTAAAATACTTTCGTATTCTCTCAGATCAAAAGCTCATTTTTATCAGACGGAACTACGTTATTTGCTCAGGAAGAGTGATTGGGTCGAGGTTCCGATTCACTATGTTTCTCCTTCACCGCGTGTCTCGCAGAATGCGATTAAAAATTCGTTGCAGTGCCTGTTTTATTATACCTTCCGCAGGTGGTCGGGTAAAAAAGACATCATCCGATAATTAGTTATGTTCGACTATTTGAAAAAACATGGGTTTCAGGCGAAAGCTATTGTTTTGTTTTCGTTTCTGGCTGCATTTTTGCCTCTAAGTTCCTATTCCCTATTTTTGCCGTGGATTATTATAGGAGTTATTTTTGTTTATAGGACGTCTTTTGTAGAGGATTCTTTGAACTATTTTTCAGGCGAAAGAAAAGAATTATGGATCATCATATGCCTGGCTTTGATTGGCTCTGGTTTGTATGGTATTGATATATACGGTCGATTTTTTTACCTACCTCTGAATAACGCTGGTGAAGGAAGTAGGATTGGGATTAGGATGCTTTCCCTGCTTCCAGATTCAATATCAATCCATATGCTAATTTCGAAGCTCTTCTCTCTTGGATTGGGGGCTTGCTCCGTACCTGTTGCCATTGTCATAGCAGGTATTTTTGAAGGTATACTACAGGGGAGGTACTGTAATCGTGCACCAATGGGGCAGAATATTTTTGCCCGGAGGAATGGATTTGCCATTCAGACGAGTATTTTTATTGCGGCTGTTGTTTGCATTGTTTCCTTTTCCTATTTATTTGGATATAGAATCAGTCCTGATTCTTGCGGATATTTGCGCGAGGCACAGACTTTGGTTGATGGGCATGGCATGCACAATGATTTTGCAGCCGGGGATCCCGATTCCTGGTTTACATGGTGGCCAGTGGGTTATCCTGCTTTAATCGCGTTCTGCTCATTATTGTTTCGGGTACCGGTGTTACTTGCATCTGTCATTCTTTCTCTCGTGATTCTTGGGTGTATTTTCCTTCTATATTGGAAGAGATTTAGAGATGCTTCATGGGCTTTTTGCCTTTTGTTTGTAACTCCTTTTTCTTTAATGATATTTTCTCAAACATGGTCGGAACAGCCGTTTATTCTGGGATTGGTATCATTCTGTTTTATTTTCTCCGATATTATGGAATGCAGGACGCTCGAAGTACGTAAATTTGTTCTTTTGACTTTATCAGCCTCCCTAGTCATTTTATCGCGCTATATCGGATGTTTTATTACCGGTGTCTTGTGGATGGGTGTTGCGCTACAGTTTTTGATTTATATTAAAGGAAAGAAGAAAAATAATGCCAAGGCAACCATAGGGCTCTTTCTATCAGCAGTAGCGACGAGTATTCTGGCTTTCGGGTATATGTTACTCAATGTTGTGAAGTGCGGTTATGCGACAGGGCTGGAGAGATTCCCGGCGCCGGAATCTATTTTTACTCTTTTTAAAATGCTATTGTATTCCACATTGGCTGAATTCCAGAATAATTTATATATTTCATCCAGTGCGATTATCTTGCCAGTCTTGTTTTTATGTGCATGGGAAATTGCAAGGAGATCCCGCAAGGTGACTTATGAGAAATTGATCAGTTTTGCCGAAGAAAATGTTCTGTCCCTGTGCTTTTGTTGTGTCGGTTTGATCTATTATGCTTTGATCGTTTATTCTCGTTTTACAACGTATTTTGATACTTTAGGTTTCAGACTTTTACAACCGGCTACCATTCTTGTCGCATCCGGAGTTTTGTCTTACCTTATCAAGACGAATGCTGGCAGGAATATATGCGATACTGTCGTGAATCATAAAAAATATACAATTGCCGTAATTTTGTTTTTTATCTGTTCTATAATTGATCCTGTCCAATTATTCAGATCCGTTCGCGCTGGAACATCCTATGCGAAAATGGAACATGGTTTCTTGTTAAAATATCAGGATATTTCCTCCGGATCTTGTGTCTTATGGGCTCCTGACTATATCAAATTTATCCGTCCGGATTTATATGTTTCTAAACCTCAATATTCTCCATTTTTCCCTTATCCTCAAAATCTATCCGAGTTCGAGAAATCTTGTAAGAAATATAAGGCTGTGTATGTGGATGTGGAGACAGCCAAGAAAAGTATGAATAATAATTATCATCCATCCGTGCAGGAACATTTCAAGATGTTCCTCAAGGATGACGAAACCGGATTGAAGCGGTGGAAATGATGAAACTTTCCCCAACCGCCTCTGTCAATAGTAGGCAGGTTGCGTATCGTCTGGAGAGTGGAAGTCGTTTTGGAGGCCGGACCGGTCGGAGTGCATGGTTTCGATCTTGTTGAGCATTTTGATGGTGGCCTTGATGGCTGCTTCCGTTTGATCGGGGTCGAGCCCGCGCGTGCGAAAGGCTTCTCCCCTGTATTCCCATGAGATGAAGGTTTGGACGATGGCGTTGGTTCTCCCGCCTGGCGGGATATTGACCGAGTAGTTGGTGAGGCGGGGGAAATCTCGCTTGAGCTGGTTTTTGTAGATCCGTTTGAGGGCCTGGACGAATGCGTTGTACTGACCGTCGCCGGAGGAGGTTTCCTGATATTCGCGACCGTTGATGAGGATTTTGATGGTGGCGACGGGTTTGAGTCCTTGGGCTAGGGAGAGACTGTAGTTGAGGATGCGGACTTGTTCTTCCTCGCGATCCTGCTTGAGAACATCGGCGATGATGTAGGGGAGGTCTTCGGCGGTGACGACTTCTTTTTTGTCGCCGAGTTCGATGATTCTGTCCGTGACTCGACGCATGGAATCTTCGTCCAGCTGGATGGAGAGGGCCTCCAGGTTTTTACGGATATTGGCTTTGCCGGAGAGTTTTCCGAGTGCATACTCGCGGACGCGGCCGAAACGTTCCGGGAGGAGGTCGTTGCAGTAGAGGTTGTTTTTGCTGTCTCCATCGGCATGGATGCCGGCGCACTGGGTGAATACGTTGGCGCCGATGACGGGCTTATTGGAAGGGATGCGGATGCCGGAGCAGCTTTCCACGATGCGGCTGATGTGGTTAATCTTTTTCTCCACGGCACGGCAGGAAACGTGCAGTTGATCTTTTAATACGGGCAGGATGCTGGAGAGAGGGGCATTTCCCGCGCGTTCTCCCAAGCCGTTGATCGTGGTATGGAGGCCGCTGATACCAGCCTTGACGGCGGCGGCGGCGTTGGCGACGGCCAGGTCGTAGTCGTTGTGCGGATGAAAGTCGAAGTACAATCCGGGGAAGGAGGCTACGATTTCTGCGCAGAAGTCATAGGTGTTCCACGGGTTGAGTACGCCGAGGGTATCCGGCAGCATGAAACGGCGGATGGGGCTGTCCTTCAAGGATTCCAGCATGCCGTGGACGTATCCGGGTGAATTCAGCATGCCGTTGGACCAGTCTTCGAGGTAAATGTTGACGGCGATACCCATGCGTTCCGCCATGTCGATGTTGCGGCGGATGTCGTCCCAGTGTTCTTCCGGTGTTTTCTTCAGTTGGCCTTCGCAATGTTTCAGGGAACCTTTTGTGAGCAGGTTGACCGTGCGGCAACCGGAGTTGAGGATCCAGGCGAGGGAGATGCCGCCGTCGACGAAACCGAGGATTTCCATGCGATCCAGACAGCCGAATTTATCTGCCCAGGCGGTGATTTCACGGGCGCCTTCCATCTCTCCCTGAGAGACGCGGGCGGATGCGATTTCCAGGCGGTCGACGTTCAATTCCTTGACCAGCAGACGGGCAATACTCAACTTTTCCTTCGAGGAAAAGGATGTGCCCGATGTTTGTTCTCCATCGCGCAAGGTGGTGTCCATGATCTCAATGACGCGTTCGCCTTGGGGCATATTGGATAAATCCGGCATAGCACACGCAATTTCTCAGGACTTTTCCTTGAGCGCAAGACCAATTACCGTGCATGATGGGAAGAATGGCGGTAGCGGGTGGAGGACTGACCGATATGTACGCTTTTCCAAGGGCCTCATCGAAGGAGGAACGTTCTGCAAAGAATGTTCAAACTCCTTCGTGCTCTGCGATGAGTTCGAGGAAATCGTCGAGGTATTTGTCCGCCTTGCCGGCGCCGATGCCGTGGATGTTCATAGCTCCTTCGCGCGTAGTGGGTTTGAGTCGTGCGAGGGCTTCCAACGTGCTGTTGTGGAAAACCATGTAGGGGCGGAGGTGGTATTCTTCCGCCAATTCGCGACGGAGATCCTTGAGTTTCCCGAACAGTTCTTCGTCGAATACCCCGAAGTCGGGACGCGCATTGTTGAAGCGCGGGCGGGTGGGGCCTCCTCGCGTAGAGGCCGCAGACGGAGCAAGAACCCGGGCGGGCGTTTTGCTGCGCGCCAGAGGCCAGATCATGCGGACGGGTTCCCGCCCCATCATGGCATCATGGCCTCGTTTGCTGATGGTGAGCATGGGGCGTTCCGCCCCGCAGGTGCGGAGGTAACCGGCTAATTTCAGTGATTGGAAGAGTTGTTTGAGGGCGTCTTCCGTCATGTCGGAGAGGATGCCGTAGGTACTCAGGCGGGGCAGGGATGTTTTGAGAATATCCTGGGTTTTGGCGCCCTTGAGCATTTGAATGATCTTCACCTTGCCCCAGCGTCCCTCCCATTGACCATCCCGGTTGCGGTAGGATGCCCGGGCGATACCGCTGAGAGCTTTACGGACGATTTCCGTCTCCTGCGGCCCCAGTTCCTCTGCGGTATAGCCGTCCATGCCGGCACATTGGTCGCAATGGCCGCAAGGTTCGGAGTCTCCTTCGCCGAAGTATTGGAGAATCCATTGCTGGCGGCAGCCGTCGGAGTAGGCGTAGGAGGTCATGGCCTTGAGTTTGTCGCGGTCACGGTTCTCCTTTTCAATAATAGCCTGGGCGTCGATATTGATGTGCTGGGCACCCCATTCCGGATGGAGGATACGCGTGCCGCGGATGCGTTGTCCTGGGACATCGAAGCGTTCGATGGCTCCGGCCCGGGCGAGAGCCGCCAGAGCGGAACCGACGGACATTTCGTTCTTGCACTGCATTTTGGTGGCGATTTCCTCCATGCTCCACAAAAGCTCGTGAGTTTGGGCGTCGCAGAACTTGCGGAGCATTTCGTACAGGTCGACAATGAAGACGAATCCGGGGTTGGCCCCTTCGATGAAGAATTCCTGTGTTCTCAGATCGGCGTGGTTGAACAGCAGGTCGCAACTGGCATCGTCTCCGTCACGTCCCGCCCGTCCTGCTTCCTGATAGTAGGCTTCAACACTGCCGGGAATTTCAAAATGGGCGACGAAACGGACGTCGTCGCGGTCGATTCCCATTCCGAAGGCGTTGGTGGCGACGGCAACATCGGCTTCTTTGGATATGAATTTGTTCTGAGCCTCCTCCCGGGCATTGTCATCCATGCCGGCGTGGTAGGCAATGGCATTGATTCCAAGGTTACAGAGTTCCTCATAGACGAGTTCCACTTTCTTGCGGGTGGTGCAATATACGATACCCGTCTTGCCGGTGCGGACGATTTCGTGGAGTTTTTTGAATTTCTCCTTGTTCGTATCGCAGGGTGTGATGCGGAAATGGAGATTTTCGCGAGCGAACCCGCGTACAATCACTTCGGGATCATGCATCGGGAGATGGGAAAGGATGTCCTCGCGGACTTTCGGAGTAGCCGTAGCTGTTAGGGCAAGCAGCTGGGGATTACCCAGTTCGTTCATGGCGTAGCCCAGTTTTAAATAATCGGGGCGGAAGTCATGTCCCCATTGGGAGAGACAGTGGGCTTCGTCGATGGCGACAAGATCGATTTCCACTTCCGCCAGCGCACGCCTGAATCCCGGTTGTCCGAACCGTTCCGGAGCCACATACACCAGTTTGTAGAGTCCTTCCCGCATTTTGTGGAGGCGTTCCCGTTGTTCCTGCATGGAGAGGGAACTGTTGATCATGGTGGCGGGTATCCCTTTTTGCTCCAGGGCATCCACTTGATCCTTCATCAATGCAATCAACGGGCTGACGACCAGAGTTACTCCTTCCCGGCAGATGGCAGGCAATTGATAGCAAAGGGATTTCCCGCCACCCGTCGGCATCACGACCAGGGCATCTTTGCCCTCCAGAACAGCCTGGACAACCTGATCCTGGCCTTCTCGCAACCCGGAAAAGCCGAAATAGGTTTCCAGGGCAAGCAGGGGATCTCGGAGAACGCGGAACTCATTCATAATACGTCCCACCTAATTTGCCATATCCTCGGAAAACATGGAAGTCGAAACCCCTTCGCCTTGCGCCATCAAGGAGGAAATAAGGAAAAAGATGAGAATTTCTAATAATTTTTTCCGTTTACTGCTTGACGAAAATCAAGAACCGTGTATATTCCTCTCACCGCTTCGGTGGTACATGATGCAAATCATAAAAGCGCCCGTAGCTCAATTGGATAGAGCGTCTGACTACGGATCAGAAGGTTTGGGGTTCGAATCCCTACGGGCGTGCCATTTGCACCATGAAGACACGGAATCCTGCCTTACGGACAAAGAAGTTCGAACAAAGGGCAGGTTTTTTTGTCTCAACATACATAACGTGGGGGCGCCTTGGTTTCGACTGGAAGTTTGAGGTGCCGGCTGCATGTGAAGGTTGATCAGTTGGCCTTCTAAAAAGCTGATCAAAAAAATAAATGCAGACTCTAACGAGCTCGCACTGGCTGCCTAATTAACGCGGCCTCGTCCGATCACCAACGCCTGCTAGGTGGGAAGACGTCATAATCAGCAGGCTGGTGCAAAGCGGGGTTGCCGCGCCGCGCACGAGATTTCCACAGGCAACTGGCGAGCCTCATAGCTGACGCATGGCGGAGAGGACGCGAGATTGCAGCAATATGCGTCTGAACATGGAGATGCCAGCACCAACGGCATTCAGGACAGGGGTTCGATTCCCCTCGCCTCCACCATTTATTTTAATCCCCGGCGTCTTGTGATAAAGAATCCGGGGATTTTTTGGTCAATGTCAAAATGAATGAGAACCGTTATTTTTCAATCATTCTTCCTTTTCGGAAGCCATTTATCGAACTGGCGGCAGTTTCCCGGTTTCGACAGTCTCCACATTTCCATTGGTTATAACCTTTACTTTTTGAGGGCTAGGCGAAAAAAGCTCCTTCTTCGTTACTTTTCCGTTTTTCCATTCAAAGTTGACGGTAATATTCCCTCTTGCCTTGAGTCCCTTGACACTACCCGACGGCCAGGCAGCCGGTAGTGCGGGCAAAAGAGAAATTTCTCCTGGATTATGCGACTGAAGCAGCATTTCTGCCATGCCCGCCGTAATTCCGAAGTTACCGTCCATCTGCATAGGAGGATGAGTAGTCAACATATTGTCCAGCATATTATACTGGATCAGACTGGAGATCATTTCATGAGCCTTGTTCCCTTCCTGAAAACGAGCCCACAAGGCCGTACGCCAGGGCCACGTCCAGGATCGGCGGCTGTCTCCTGATGTTCCTCGCCAAAGTAGTGATTTTTTTGCGGCTGCCGCCAGTTCGGGGGTTTTCTCCACACTGATCTGGTTACAGGGGTAGACGGCTAGAAGATGTGATGTATGGCGGTGTGCCGTTCGGGGATCACGGTCTATCATCCATTCCTGAAGATTGCCTTCCCGGCCTATTCTATGATCAGCCAGGAGGTCTCTCTTGCGAGCTAGCTGTTCCGCCCATTCCCGGTCTACATCCAATATTTCCGCCGCTATAATGGTCATGTCGAAAAGATTTCTTACCAGTTGCTGGTCGTGAGCCACACCATCTTCCCGAGGACCGTGTTCGGGCGACCACGTATCCGGAGCAACTAGCGTGCCTTTTTTAATATCCTTCAATTCCGGATACTGAGATACATCCAGCTCTTTTCCGTTCGAGACAAGTCCTTTGCCATGTTCTCCGAGTTCCTTCAGATGGTCTTCCCAGAACTGGCAGATTTGCTTCATCATAGGGTAAGCTTGTTTTCTGAGATACGTATTATCCTGAGTGAAGGCGTAATGTTCCCACATATGGCAGGCATACCAAGAGGAACCGGGAATGTTCCACGCCCAACCATGACCTCCGAAAGGATTCTGGCTGAAGGCAACCGTCCATCCTCTCGCTGGAGTTCCCCCCTGATTCTTGAATGTCTTTTTTGTCGCTTGGATACTGGGAAGCGTCATGGCCGTGAAGAAATCCAACAGAGATGTCTGGCACTCCTGCAGATTGGTGGGACCTGCCAGCCAGTAATTCATTTGTATATTGATATCGCTGTGGTAGTCACAGGCCCAGGCCTGCTGTACATGGTCGTTCCAGAGCCCCTGTAGATTAGCAGGGAGCGTTCCCGGACGGGAACTGGACATTAGTAGGTACCGTCCGTATTGGAACAAGGTCTCTTCCAACTCCGGATCCTCAGGTTTATTTTGATAAGCCTTTATTCTCTCATCCGTCGGCAGTGACGCGACAGATGGATCCGTTTTACCCAAATCTAGTTTGACCCGGTCAAACAGGGACTTGTGATTTTTGATATGAACACTCTTCAATTCATTCGGCAACTTTCCTGCGACCTTGTCCAGATAGTTCTTATTTCGTTGTCCAGGAGACATCCCTTTCCAATTTTTCTTGAAATCCATTTCGTAATCTGTCGCTAGAGAAATAATAATGGTCACCGAATCGGCTTTTGACAGATCCAGATAAGGAAGTTTCTCCGTTTTCATGACAGGTTTGTTATTATCGTAAGTTACTGTTACATTTGCCTTAGCGCCTTTGGCGGCAATCTGCCCACCCTGGTTCAGAACAACAGCCC
Organism: Akkermansia sp. N21169; assembly: GCF_029854675.1. Classification (NCBI taxonomy): domain Bacteria; kingdom Pseudomonadati; phylum Verrucomicrobiota; class Verrucomicrobiia; order Verrucomicrobiales; family Akkermansiaceae; genus Akkermansia; species Akkermansia sp. N21169. The sequence goes on from NZ_JARWNC010000038.1 coordinate 153,648, forward strand.
GTCCCTCAAAGGCCATACCGTTTTTCAAGGTGCCGGCCATAATCAATTCATTTCCCTGAGCCGCCATTTTTACCGTATGATTCGGTTTGAACATGAATTTGGCATCTAGACGACCGGGGGAGCTAGCTGTACAAGTCATTACTATTACCTGATCTGGAAAACTGGCAAAGACTTCCTGTTTATACTCTACGCCATCCTTGGTATAAGAGGTCCGAGCGATGCCGTCGTCCAGAGAAAGAGAGCGGGTATAATTACTTGTTTCTCCCGATGAAGCAAATTCGATTAAAAAATCTGCAAAAGGCTGGTAACATCCAAACTGATCTTGTCCCGACAAGGGACCGTATTCATACCCCATAGAAGGGTTTTCCCCACCGCTCCAAAAGCTGATTTCGTTCAGAGCCAAACGTTCACGAACATCTCCTCCAAAAACCATGGCTCCAATTCGTCCATTGCCGATAGGTAATCCCTGTGATTCCCAGGCATTCCCTCTGAGCTGTTTCGGCTGTTGATAGTTTTTTGGATTTCCTTTCCAAGGGGTCCGTATCTCATAAACGTCCCCTGGTTTGTTAAACCAAAGACGATGTGATGCAGCCTGAACTCCTGCTGAGACGGAAACACCGGATACTGTGACCGATGCCATAAATCCCGCGATACATGACGTTATTTTCATAATGGTATTATTTGGTTATTTTCTCTATAGTGTAAAAACACACTTTAGAACAGTGGAAGATCAATATAGAGGGTTCACTCTAACTACGTCCTCAAATAACCGCGTTTATCTGCCAAATGATGGTAGAAAAACGTTAAATTTGAATAAATGTCTTATCTTTTCTTTCTTTCCCGCTGATTTGCTTTTGATCGTCAAGCCTATTATTTCATAAAATTCGTTCAATAGGCGAGTGTGGTTGACTCGGAGGGAAGATACAGATTTCTCTTCTGGCTCGTGTGATATTATATATAAAAGTTGACATGAATAATTTTCAATAGTATTTTAACATTATTAAATCAAATAAGGAAGATTTCATGCATATAATGTCGGATTGGTTCACGCATCTTGAGAATGAAGACATGAACTTCATCAAGCGGTTTGTTCTGTCTTCAGGATCATTGAAGGCTGTGGCGCAGCAATACGGGGTTACATATCCGACGGTGAGGTTGCGTCTGGATAGGTTGATTCAAAAAATCGAAGAGGCAGACACAGTTGAAATGAGAGATCCTTTCGTGATGCACATCAAGCAGCTAGCTTTGAATGAAAAGATCAGTTTGGAGGCAGCCAAGTCTCTGATCAATGAATATCATAAACATAAAACGAGAAAGGAATAAAATATGTGGTTCAATGAGACAACGGGGCATTTGATTGCCAATATTCTTGGAGTGTCGATCGGCCTTTTCGGTGGAATTTGGGGGACGATGACCGGAGTACTTGCTCCCAAAGGCAGGGGTCGAAGTTTTGTCCTGGGGGCGGCAAAGTTTTTTTTCACTGTCGGCGTCGTGTTGTTGCTTGCCGGCGGTGTCGCGTTGTTGACGGGACAACCTTATCATGTATGGTTTCCGTTTTTTATCTGTGGCTTTGTACCTGTTGTAGCGGTATCGTATACTTACAGGATTCTCAAAAAGAGATATACGCAATTGGAATTGAATAAGATGTATATTGATGACATGAAGTAATTGCCGTCTTGGGGACGATGAGGAAAAGAAATTTATCCCGGGACCGGGAATCCGGATCAGGATATGATGCCGAGAGGTTTTGTGGTTTTCCAGCCGTTTCGCGTGAAATCCGGGAACCGGACGGGCATGCCTCCATTCTCGACGGATTGCGCGGATAGAGGGCCGACGGCAGACCAGAATGCTCCTTCGTAGACGTTTTGATCCATGGGGGCTCCCTGACGGAGGCATTCGATGATACGGAACATCATGACGAAGTCCATGCCGCCGTGTCCTCCCATTTTTTGAGCCAGGTCGCCAACTCGTTTCCAGAGAGGGTGTTCGTATTGTTCGTAAATGGCATCCATGTCTTTACCCTGGATCCATTCATGATAGTTGCCCGAGCCGAGTTTTTCTCCGGCGACGCGAGTCGGAAACCCGGCAAGGGTGCCTGCAGTTCCCTGAATGAGGTTGAGACGGGAATAGGGGCGGGGAGTGGTTTCATCCCATTGGATGAGGATGGTACGTCCTAGGCCGGTTTGGACGATGGTGCTGTTCATGTCTCCGCAGATGAATTTGCCGGCATTCCATTTGTGATCCGGGGGGAGTTTTTTTCGGGCGAATTCGGCACGCCCGCGAGCTGGCGAAGAGAGGGAGACAAGGTGGCTGAAGGTGTCTTCTCCGCGGGAAAGATTCATGTATTGGGCGACGGGGCCGAGTCCGTGGGTGGGGTAGAGGTTGCCGTTGGTCAGTTCCATGTAGGCGGTGCGCCATGATCCTTCTCCCCGGTCAGTTTGGAGGAGTTGGTCGCGCAGGTTGTGGATGTAGGCGGCTTCTCCGTGCAGGAGTTCTCCGATGAGTCCCTGGCGTACTATGTTGAGGAACAGGAGTTCTTCTCGTCCGTAGTTGACGTTTTCCATCATCATGCAGTGCTTTTGCGTGGCTTCACTCGTGTCGATGAGTTGCCAGAGTTCAGCAACGGATGGGGAAAAGGGGACTTCCACGAAGGTGTGGGCGCCTCGCTTCATGCAATTGCAGGCGATGGGAACGTGGGAGGCCCAGTCCGTGCTGATGACGACAGCGTCCGGTTTGCACTCCTGCATCATGTTGAGGTAGGCTTCCGGTCCCTGTGCGTATTGCCGGGGAGTTTTGCCGGTTTTTTGCCGGACATGGTTGGCGGCATGGTCGACGAGATCCTGGTGAAGGTCGCATACGGCGACAATGTCCGTTCCTTCGATGGCACATGAGCTGGCAAGATGGGTGAAACCGCGGCTGAGGCCGATGAAGGCAATTTTGACGATGTCCAGTCGGGGTGCGCGGAAGTCTCCCATGTAGATGGAGCCATTTGGCCGGGGGGGGATGCGGGTCCTACGGATGGAGCCGAGCTTGTCGAAGCGACTCGGGCATGGGACGCAGGACTCAGGGCAAAGGCACTGGAGGCAAGCCCCAGAATTTGTAAGAAATGTCTTCTGGATGACGGTTTCATCATGGTGCTATTCACTGATATACGTGAGTTGCTGAAGGTGTCTTTCATTTGTGAACAAAGAAAATTTCAGTAAGACGTAAAACGTTGGAAATATAGTCACTTAAGAAGACTTCCTCTTGACACGAGTCGGTAAAGCAAAGATCATTAATGAAATGTGGGAGCAGAATATCCGTTCCCGGAAGTTTTCAGGATGAGCATTACGAGAGAGTAGAACAATGAACGGAAAAACGAGAGAAAGGACGATTGGAGGATGTGTTGCCGCCATGTTGCTGATATGTGCATGTTCTTCCTGCAGCTGGGTGACTCCGCATGTCAAGGAAACGACGATTCGCAGCGAAACATATAAACCCCGGCCGTTTGATCAGTTGGATGGTTTTTTCAACAACGGTTTGATACCCGGGGATACGGTCAAGTGGCAGGATAATCCTTCTGCTCCGGGAGAACCGGAGATTGTGATCGATAAAAAGAAGCAGATGGGATATTTCTATCGAGGTGATCAGTTGATGGGATATTTTCCTGTGAGTACGGGCAAACACTCGGTGAGTACGCCGGAGGGCGAGTTTAAGGTGCTTCTCAAGAATTCGGAACACCATTCCTGCTATGGGCAGTTTGTTTCGAAAGAAACGGGTAAGGTGATGAATGACAACGCCGATATCCGTGTTCATGCCGTTCCCGAAGGTCAGCGTTTCGTTCCGGCCGAGATGCCGTTTTTCATGCGGATCAAGGATACGGTGGGCATCCATCAGGGGTATCTTCCCGGGAAACCCGCATCGCACGGTTGTATCCGTGTGCCGGATCTCGTTGCGGCGAAGTTGTTTAATGCGACCCCGGTCGGTACCCGCGTACTGATCAAGGGGGATCTGGGTAAGGATTTCTTTGTCAAGAGGGATGCCCAGAAGGCGGCTAAGGCTTTAGCAGCGAAACAAAAGGCGGCTTCCCTTGCTGCTGACGGGCAGAAGACTGTGACTGGGGCGGGCGGCGCTGCAAATCAGGAGAAAGGAGGCGCCGATTCTCCTGCATCCGCCAGCCAGACTCCGCCTGCGACTGTTTCTGTCAATTCTTCCTCTTCGTCCCAGGATGTTCAGGTCCCCGCTGTTTCTCCTGCTCCGTCTCAGGATGTCCCGGCTCCGTCACTGGAGGAACAGAAGGTCCAGGCGCCCGCCGAGTCGGACAAACCTGTTCGGGTCGTGGTGCCAGTGTCGGCATCGGAGGCCGATGAACCGGCTTCATCCGGTACCCCCCAGCCTCTTTCCGCTCCGGCAGTTTCTCTTCCCCAAGCGGAGCCTTGATGGAGAAACGGAAATAGACATGCAAGGAATCGGGCGTGGCAGGGAATATTCGTCTCGCCATGCCCTTTTTTCGGTCAAGAGAAGGAAGGGGTACCCCCCATTTTCTATCAAGAATGAGATTGGATCTCATATCGACATCAGAAAAGAGGCCTTCCCGCCGTTGTGTAGCGGAAGGCCTCTTTTGAGATATTGATTAGAAAAAACGAGGGTGTTTTTTACAGGATGCCGAGTTCGCGAACGGCGTCGCGTTCTTCCTTGAGTTCGGCTTCGGTAGCGGCAATCTTTTCCTTGGAGAAGGCATCGATGTCGAGACCTTGAACGATTTCCCAGGAACCGTCGGCTTTGGTGCGGATCGGGAAGGAGAACATGAGTCCCTTTTCGATACCGTAGGAACCGTCGGAACAGACGGCAACGGAGTACCAGTCTCCTTCGGGGGTGGGGGTGACGAGGCTGCGAACGGTGTCAACGGCGGCGGAGGCGGCGGAGGCGGCGGAGGAAGCTCCGCGGGCTTTGATGATGGCGGCGCCGCGCTGCTGGACGGTGGTGATGAAGTCATTCTGGAGCCATTCGGTGTCGGTGATGACTTCCGTGACGGGCTTGCCGTTGATCTTGGCGTGGGTGAAATCCGGATACTGGGTGGAGGAGTGGTTACCCCAGATAGCGAGGTTGGTGACGTCGGTGACATGAACTCCGGCCTTGTCGGCAAGCTGGCTCTTGGCGCGATTTTCGTCAAGACGGGTCATGGCGAAGAAACGGTTTTCGGGGATGCCGGCGGCGCTGGCTTTGGCGATGAGGGAGTTGGTGTTGCAGGGGTTGCCTACGACGAACACCCGGACATCGGGAGCGGCATTGGCGGCGATAGCCTTGCCTTGTCCGACGAATACCTTGCCATTAATCCCGAGGAGGTCTTTGCGTTCCATACCGGCTTTGCGGGGGACGGAACCGACGAGAATGCACCAGTTGGCTCCCTTGAAGCCTTCGGCGGGATCGCAAGTGGCAACGATATCATTGATGAGGGGGAATGCAGCGTCGCGCAGTTCCATCACAACGCCTTGGAGGGCGTTCATGGCCGGTTCAATTTCCAACAGGCGGAGATTGACGGGCTGCTCGGGCCCGAACATGGAGCCGGAACCGATACGGAAAAGGAGGGAGTATGCAATCTGGCCGGCTGCACCGGTTACTGTGACAGTAATAGGAGTTTTCATGATCTTTGGAAATTTGATGGAGAATTCCACCTGATGCCTATGTCTGTAGCATGGAAATCCCGACGGGTCAATCGTGCAAAATGGCTTCTGCCCGATGAAGTGCCCGAGGGGTAGGAATGTATTCAAATGCTTGATTGAGTGGGGGATTTTATGGTAATTACGACTCCGCAGGAGAGGGGGATGTACCTTCTTTTCTGACAGGATTGATTTTTGCTCTCTGAAACTAACATGCCGGATTCTTCTCAAACTGCGTCCCGTTCGTCTTCCTCGTGGTGGGGGATTTTAATGAGTGTTTTGATTCCGGTAGCAGTCCTGGAATATTGCAGCGAGGGAGCTATTGATCCCTGGATCCGCATGCCGGGACAAAGGGTTTGGGAGATCGGGCCGTTGTGGGCGATGGTAATTGCCCTGGCGTTTCCGATCGGGTACGGACTCCATTCCCGTTTCCGCGATGGGAAGTTTGATTTGATGTCTGCCGTGGGGATGACGGGGGTGATTTTGACGGGAGTAATCAGCTTGTTTGTCATAGCTCCCGACGGTTCGGTGCATTTTTGCACACCGTGGTTATTTGGGGTAAAGGAGGCGTTGATTCCTCTCTTTCTGGGGGTAGTTGTCGTGGTGTCTTCTCGGACGAATGCTCCTTTGTTGAAGACTTTTATTTATAAAGACGATGTTTTTGACGTACGGTTGATTGAACGTGAAATCCGGTCGAGGGGGCATGAAACTGCCTATGATTCCTTGTTGGCGCGCGTGACCTGGATTCTTGCAGGTGCTTTTATGCTTTCAGCCTTTGCGAACTTTGCTGTGTCGTATGGCTTCATGTCTCCGGTTGTTCTGCTTCCCGTGTCCGAGCAGCAGGTTGCTTATAATGTGGCTATAGGGAAGATTACCTGGTGGGGATTTCTGATTATCGGGGTTCCTCTTCTGGCGGCGCTGGGGGTGATCATTGTGCACTTGATCAACAGCCTGGAACGATTGACGGGGCTGGGGAAAAAGCAGTTAATGAAATAAACCATCCTGTGGTTGACAAGAAGTTGGCCTCTTGGGTGGGCTGCTCCGCTTTCCGAGGTTGCGGTACAGTCGGGGATATGTTACAGAGTTGTCCTCCCATGAAAAAAATCTCCCTAGTATTTGGTATTTTATTGACGGCGGCATGTTCGGTATGGGCTGCCGCGCCACAATTTGACCGTGTTTTCGGCAGTCATATGGTGCTGCCTTATGGCAAGCCCGTATCTGTATCGGGGACAGCAGATCCGGGGAAGTCCGTGGTCGTTTCCTTCGGCAACAATAAAGTGAAGGGTAAGACTGACGCTCAAGGCAGGTGGATGGTGTCTCTCCCTGCCATGAAACCGGATTCTACCGGCAAAGTTCTGGCGGTGGAGCAGGGGAAGGAGAAAACCGAATTGGAGGATATTCTCGTTGGCGTTGTCTGGGTTGCCTCCGGACAATCCAATATGGCATGGAGAATGAACCAGACGCCTTCCGGAAAGGATGAAATCCCCTCGTCGGCCAATCCCATGCTGCGGCTTATGCATAACGAACCCCAGGCGGGGACATCCGGCCGCAAGTATGGTGAACATGAATTTTCCGTGTTGACTCCGGAAGGTTTTTTCAAGGGTGAATGGAAGGTGGCTTCCCCGGAAAGCGTGGCTCCGTGTTCTGCTGTCGGGTACTATTTTGCGCGCGATTTGCAGAAGTCGCTCGGGATGCCGGTTGGGTTGATTCATTCCTCGTTGGGCGGTTCGGAAATGGCTGCCTGGCTGCCTTCAGAAATCATTGAAAAACGTAGGGAATACGCATCTTGCCGGGGAAATGAATGGCTGGAATCTCCCTTCATTTCAGCCTGGGTACGAGGGCGAGCCAAATTAAATATTTCTGACCGTTTGGAGAAAGGGGAAACGCCGGAGCATCCTTTCAAACCGGCATTCTTGTATGAGAGCGGAATTGAATGGTTGACCGGATTGCCGGTACACGGGATCCTTTGGTACCAAGGCGAATCCGATGCCGAAATCAATGATTCCAGGCAAAACAGGAAGTTGTTGATGGATTTGATCCAGTCCTGGCGCGCCGGGTGGAAGAATCCGGAACTGCCATTTGTCATGATCCAGTTGCCGCGTATCAAAGATCATAGTCCTTTGCGCATTCACTGGCCTGAGTTCCGAGAGGTGCAGAGTGATGTCGCCGGTGAATTGAAGAACGTAGAATTCGTCAATACGATCGATTTGGGATCGGCGGACAGTAATGTCCACCCTCCGGAAAAGATCGAGGTGGGCAAACGCGCCGCTAATGTGGCCTTGAACCGGTTTTACGGGAGAAAAGGACAGGCCTTTGGCCCGGAACTGAAGGATTGGAAAATCAAGGGAGGGCATGTATTCCTGCAATTCAAGTACTCGGAAGGGTTGGTGACGACAGATGGTCAGACACCGAAGTGCTTTGAACTGGCTGGTGACGACGGTGTATTTTATTCCGCAGAAGCAGTGATGAATTGCGGCAATGGCGGCGTTATGGTGATTCTTTCGTCTCCCGATGTTCGCAAACCTGTGTCAGCCCGGTATTGCTGGGACAGTTTTGTTGAACCAAACCTCGTGAACGGAGCCGGTCTCCCGGCGGTCCCCTTCCGTACGGACGGCGATGAGGAAGAATGAAGACAGCTTTTATTCCAACGATATAAAGCGATGAACATGAAGATCGGAAAATGGATAGGACGCGCTATTTGCCTTCTGCTGGCTGGTTCTGCGTTACAAGTTTGGGCGGAGACAACGAAAGTTGCTTGCGTGGGCGATAGTATTACCTTCGGTTACGGTATTGGCGCCCGGGAGACTATGGGATATCCCGCCGTTCTCGGCAAGTTGCTGGGGCCCGGTTATGAAGTCAAAAACTTCGGCAACTCGGGCAAGACGGCCGGAGATTACCCTTCCCAGAAGAAGAATGGACGCTGGTATGGGGATACTCCCCAGTACAAGGATTCCGTCGCGTATGCGGCCGATGTTTATATTTGTAATCTCGGCATTAATGATACGGGTTCGTGGTGGGATGCCCGATTGTTTGAACAAGGCTACGACAAGTTGTTGACAGCATGGCACAAGGCCAACCCCAAAGCTCATTTGCTGGCATGGGGAAAATTGGGCCCGGATTTTCGTGGACCGGCCGGCAAGAAGGCTTTTCCCGGAAATGTCTTTGCTCCGGATTATAAGTTCTCCGGGACAGACAATGGCTCATCCGCCAGACGGGGCGATGCCGAGAAGCTGATTAGCCGGGTGGGTGGAAAACATAAAGTAAAACTCTTTGATGCGTATACGGCCATGGCTTCCAAGCCGCAGTGGTATGGGGACGGCTTGCATCCGAATGCATCCGGAGCCAGGCGCTTGGCCGAGATTACTTTCGCCAAGCTTGTTCCCGTGTTAAAGATCAAACAGCCTGTACCTGTCATGAAAAAGGAGGATGATCAGTTGGTTATTTCCAATTCCGGGGAAACCGGTATTTTGATGGAAATGTATGCTATTTCCGGCCCCGGAAGGGCGGTGTTTGTTTTTGGAAAAGATACTGTCCTGCATCCCGGTGAGGAGATCGGGATCACTCTTGGTGAGAAAACGGCCAATGATCCGACGGAGAAACTTTGCTGGAAGGTATCTGGAACTCAGGAAACTGATTTCCAATTACGCCCTTTGAAAAAACCATTTCCTTCGGAAAATAAAGTACCGGGACAGGGAAGAGATTGACTCATCCATGTCGTGTGGGTATAAAGAACCGGTTCCATCGATTCTGTATTAAGCCTTTTCGATGAATGATACCTCACACAAACGAATATGAGAACATCCCCATTTATTTTGACTGCCGCCGGCATTTGCATGGTTTCCGCTTCGGTACAGGCAGCGGAAACCATGAAATCGGTTCTTTCCGAATTGGCTGATACGCTTGCTGCCCTGAATACGCAGTTGGATACTATCAAAGATAAGGATTCCGCGACGGCTGCTGCCCCGGAGATTGAAAAGATCGCTACCAAATTCGCCGCTCTGACGGTGAAGATGATGAAGCCTGATAACCTGACCCCGCCTGCTCTCGAAGAAAGTGCCGATTTGCAGGCTCTCCAGAAGAGGATGATGGACATCAATACGAAGTTCCAAGACAATCTCTCTCGCATCGGACAGGGTGGTTTCATTACCCCGGAACTTGCGAAGGCGTTTCAAGCTTTGCAACCCAAGGATCCGTCCGCAGCTCCTTCTCCCGCTCCTGCTGCCGGAGATAAGGAGGAAGAGAAGACCGATAAGTAAGTACGGGTTTATTCCAATCTTTTCCGAAGACCTTCCGGCGTTATGTCGGAGGGCCTTTACCGTTGCCGGAGGGAGAGAAAAAATGTATTTTATTGATAAGTTATTTAATGGCAAATAATATATATTCCCCATGAAGATAGGGGAATCTCGTAGCCTTGTAACTATTTGCTTGCATTATCCTTGTAACCTCTTATTGTGTAGGGCAACGTTCGTGGATTGTGTCCATGGCCGTTTTTTCGTCGGGCATGCCTTGAGAAATTTTAAAATTTTATCCAAGGCCGAAACAATCGGCGGGAGTTGGATTAGACGTTTGATTCGTAGGAATGTACGCCTGGTCACGTTTTCGGAACCCTTCTGGTTTTCCCGGAGATGGAAAAGATTCTTCCTGAGGCACTGCCCGTACCTGACCATCACCTGCGCAATGCCCACCCCTGGCCGGCGCGTGTGATTAGCTGCGGCCGAGGGTGATTGAAAAACAAGAAATATGAGTATACATTCGATTGAATGCAATGTCGGTACAAGCCCCATCATCATTGAAACCGGCAAAATGGCCCGTCTGGCTGACGGCGCTGTAACCGTGCGTAGCGGCGACACCATCGTACTGGTGACGGTCGTCAGTGCCACGAAGATCAAGGAAGGCCAGACCTTCTTCCCCCTGTCTGTGGAATACAAGGAAAAGGCTGCCGCTGCCGGGATGTTCCCGGGAGGTTACTTCAAGCGCGAAGGCCGTCCCACAGAAAAAGAAATCCTGACTTGCCGCATGACGGACCGCCCGTTGCGTCCCATGTTCCCGAAGGGTTATTTCTACGATACCCAGGTGATTTCCCTTCTTCTTTCCGCAGATGGCGAGAATGAGCCGGACATTTTGAGCATCAACGGCGCTTCTGCGGCTTGCGTGATTTCCGACCTTCCGTTTGCCGAACCTGTCGGTGCTGTGCGCGTTGGTCGAGTCAATGGTGAATTCGTCATCAACCCCGGCAACAGCCTCCGCGAAGAAAGCGATCTTGACCTTGTCTTCGCTGGTACGAAGGATCAGGTGATCATGATCGAAGGTTCTGCGAAGGAACTCTCCGAAGACGATTTTATCGCTTCCCTTCACCTCGCCCAGGAAAACGTGCGGATCATCTGTGAAAAGCAGGAGGAACTTCGCGCTCTTTGCGGCAAGGAAAAGCGCTCCTACGAACTCTGCCTTGCCAAACCGGAATTGCTTGAAATCGGTTACGAAATTGCCGGAGACCGCATTGAAGATGCTATTTATGCCGATTCCAAGATTGAACGGCAGAAGAAGGTGGGCGCCCTCCGCAACGAAGTGGAAACCGCTATTAAGGAACGCCATCCTGAAGCGACGGATTTTGATGTGGAACAGGTGTTCGAATACATCCAGAAGAAGGCTTTCCGCATTTCCATCATGGAGAAAGACAAGCGTGCTGATGGTCGTGGCATCAAGGAACTGCGTCCGTTGACCGCAGAAATCAATGTCCTGCCTCCCGTAGTGCACGGTTCCGCCTTGTTCGCTCGCGGTGAAACGATGTCCGTCTGTTTGGCGACTCTTGCTCCGGTGGAAGACAAGCAGTATGTGGATAACTATACGGGCAGCTCCAATGAAAAACGTTTTATTCTTCACTACAATTTCCCCCCGTTTTCCGTGGGTGACACGGGGCGTTTCGGAGGACAGAACCGCCGTGAAATCGGTCATGGCGCTCTTGCCGAACGTTCGATTGCTCCCGTGGTGCCGAGTGCTGAAGAATTCCCGTATGCGATTCGGATTTCCTCTGAAATCATGGAATCCAACGGTTCTACCTCGATGGCTTCCGTGTGTGCCGGCGTGATGTCCCTTCTGGCAGCCGGTGTGCCGCTGAAGCGTCCGGTGGCCGGTATTTCCGTCGGTTTGGTGACGGAACAGAACGACCAGCATGAGATCACCAGCTATAAGACCCTTCTGGACATTATCGGATCCGAAGACTTCTACGGTGATATGGACTTCAAACTTTGCGGTACGGAAGTTGGCGTGACTGGTTACCAGCTCGACTTGAAGCTGCCCGGTATCCCGCTCTCCATTTTGGAAGAAGCTATCCGCCTTGCCAAGCAGGGCCGCATGCAGATTCTGGAAACGATGAACGCTTCCATTTCTTCTCCCGCACCGATGAGTCCGAATGCTCCCCGCATTGAATCCACGAAGATTCCTGCCGACCGCATTGGCGAACTTATTGGTCCGGGCGGTAAGAATATCAAGGCGATCCAGGCTGAATCCGGAGCCGACATCAACATTGAAGATGACGGTACGGTACATATTTATGCTTCCAAACAGGAAGGTCTCGACCGGGCCATGTACCTGGTCAAGCGCATGTTCCAGGAAATCGAAGTGGGTGAACTCTATTCGGGTAAAATCGTTTCCACGACCGCGTTTGGTGCGTTCATGGAAGTGTTGCCCGGCAAAGACGGTCTCATCCATATTTCCGAACTTGCCGATGGCCGCACCGCCAAGACGGAAGATGTGGTCAATGTCGGTGATATGGTAACTGCCAAGTGCATCGGTATTGATGACAAGGGGCGCGTGAAAATGTCCATCAAGGCCGCGATTCGCGAACAGAAAGCGAAGGAAGCCGCAGACCGGGGCATCACGGAATAATTTTCCCCGGTAATTCTATTTTATGCTTTTTCAGCCCTTTCCGGTTTGCCCGGAAGGGGCTTTTTTGTCATCATCCCTCCAGCAGGAAACTTGCATGGTGCCGGGATGCTGCTCATTGATCCGGCGTAAGCCGGGAAGTTATTGACTGTGATGGAAACAGAAAAAAAATCCTCTCGTTTGTCGTGGATCATCTGGATGGTCTGTGGTGCGGCAGTGCTCTTGGGTATCGGTTCGGCTTTGTTGTGGTGGAACCGTTTGAAGACTGATGCAGTCCGACAGGATAGGCCGATTTATCAAGGAGCTAGCGCCCATTGGGACCAAAGCGAGGTGCCGGTTTCCTTGCAATGTGCGGCTTGTCATCCGGAGGAATTTCGTCAGTGGAGTAATTCCGATCACGCCTGGGCCTTCCGCAAGCTGGATCCCCAGCTTGACGCCGAAGCTTTCCATGGCAACAAATTGAAGGCTCATGGGAGTACGCTTGTATTTTCGACAGGGAAGGATGGTGAGAGATCGGTGTCGGATGAGAAGTCTGGTAAAACATGGAAAGTTGCCTGGGCTACCGGTCGTACGCCGTTGGTGCAGTATCTGCTGCCGGCGTCCGATGAAGGTTATCATACGATGAGCGCCGCGTGGGATGTGAACCATAAAGAATGGTTCGATATTTTCGGAAAGGAAGAACGTTCCTCCAACGATTGGGGACATTGGCTCGGTCGCGGGATGAATTGGAACTCCCAGTGCGCATGGTGCCACATGAGTGATTTCCGTAAGAATTACGACCCTGCTGCCGACCGTTATCATTCCACATGGAAAGAACCCGGTGTGAGTTGTATTCAGTGTCATGGCCCCTTGCTTAACAAACCTGAGGACAAGACCGGTTGCATGATTTCCACCGTACGGAAGCCAACTCTGGAAGAGAACCACGACAATTGTGCTGCATGCCATGCCAGACGGGATGAGTTTGACCATGAATTCTCCATTGGCAAAAAATTTGATGACCACTTTCAATTGGTTTTGCCCGTTCAGCCCGGTGTCTTTTGGCCCAACGGTATGCAACGCGATGAAGACTATTGCGAGACGGGGCTTCGTCTCAGCAGGATGGGTAAGGCGGGGGTGACCTGCCTGGATTGCCATGATCCTCATTCCGGCCTGCTCAAGTTGCCTCAGGAAAACAATGCCCTGTGTATGCGTTGTCATGCTACGGGTGAGAAAGTCAACGGAGTGGCGGCTCCGGTGATCGACATGGCGAAGCATACGCCGTGTCCGCCGGATTCCATGGGGGGACGCTGTGTCGAGTGCCACATGCCGGAGAGCCCTTATATGGCGCGTGATCCTCGCCGGGACCATTCGTTCAATTCTCCCGATCCGGCCATGAGCCTGGAATTGAAAATTCCCAATGCCTGTACGATGTGCCATAAGGACAAGGATGACCAATGGGCCGCCCGTGTCGTGGAGCAGTATTATGGCAAGACTCCTAAAATGGCTCGTTATCGGGATCGTACCCGGGCAGTTCAATGGGCCTACGATGGTGATTCACGTGCTCTGGACGCTTTGCTGAAAGCGTATGGACGTGAAGAGAACGATACATGGAAGGCAACACTGATGGAGTTGCTGGATTCCTGGTCTGATGAGCAGCGTGTCCAGTCTTACGCACTACAGGGGATGAAGTCGCCAACACCTTTGTTGCGGGCGGCGGCGGCCAAAGTTCTCGGCAGGACAGATCCCCAGGCGTTGAAACCTTTGCTCCAGGATTCCTCGCGTGTTGTCCGCCTGCAGGCGGAATGGGCTCTTCGGGATGAACTGCCCCAGGAGAGTGCCGGATTTCTGGAATTGGGCAGGGCAGCCATGCACCAAGCCGACCAGCCGTCCGGTGCCATGAAACTTGCCCAATTGGAAGCTGGACGAGGTAATGATGAAGCGGCCCGCGAGTGGTTCGAGAAAGCTCTACGCTGGGATGCCACATCTCCTGTCGTTCGTCGTGATTATGCCGTTTATCTCTCCGGTAAAGGGAAAATTAATGAAGCGGTAGCTCTTATGACAGACGCTGTCAAACTTTCTCCCCAAGATGCTTCCCTATGGTATCTTTTGGGGCTGGGACAGGTTGAAATTGGACAAAATCAACAAGCTTTGACGTCTTTTGAAAAAGCAGTTGAAATTGATGAATTTTTCTCACGTGCCCGTTATAATATGGCATTACTTTACAATAGTTTGGGTAACCATGAAATCGCTATTCGCGAATTGAAAAAATGCATGAAATTTGAACCGGAAAACGCAGATTATCCCTACGCGATAGCCACAATTTATTCCCAAATAGGAAATAAAGAAAAATCAAAGAAATATGACGAACAATCCTTAAAGATTAATTCAAATCATCATGGATCTTGGAGAATTCTGGAACCCTCGTCTAGACAATGAAGAAAAAATGAGATAAAGTCCCGCAAGGCATATTCAAAGAATGGCGCCCATCATCCAAAACCAGATCTCTATGACAGACATACGACGCAAACAGGCTGAACGGTCCGCAGAAACGAGTACTCGGATTCTTGACGGAGCTCAGAAATTGTTTTCCAATAATGGATTTGAAGGTGTTTCCATGCGTGCTATTGCAGCGGAAGCACAGGTGAACCTTGCTTCTATTGTCTATTACTTCGAGAGCAAAGAAGGCCTGTATTTTGCTGTCATCGACCGTTATGCGGAAGATATTCTTGAGCTTCGCCGCAGAGCCGTGGCAAAAGCAGACAAGAACCCGTCTTTAGAGGGATATGTTCGTGCTTTTATGGAACCTGCGTTTCAGATTCTTTTGGATTCCAAATACGGAGGTTGTGAATTTGCCAGACTTTTGTGGCGTCTTCCCCATGAACCCGAATTTATTCAGGAGAGAATGACTCCAAAATACGTTACTCCGATTTATGAGTTGTATGTGACGTGTATCAAAAAACTTTACCCTGATGTTTCTATCATCTACATCCAGTCTATTATGCATATTGCCAGGTCACTCTTCTTTTCTACGCTGGGGCGTAGCGCCAGTAGCAACATCTGGCCTTGCGAGGCCTTGAGCAGCGACTACGAAGAGGTGTTGAATCGCATGGTGAAATCCCTTTGTTCCGCATTGGAATCAATGCTGAAATAAAAAGGCCTGGATTTGCTTGGTTATGTGGATTTACAGGTGGATTAGGCGTGCATTCTTCGCTTGCCAGTGGTAAAATAGGAGCAGATATGAGTGTCATTCCCAATGTTTTAGCGGAGAGGTACGCTTCTTCCGCGATGAAGTCCATTTGGTCGGCCGAAGGCCGTATTGTTCTCGAACGTGAATTCTGGATTGCCGTGATGAAGGCGCAGAAGGATCTGGGCCTGGATATTCCGGACGGTGTGATTGAAGCCTATGAACAGGTCAAGGATCAGGTCAATATGGATTCCATCAATGCCCGGGAACGTATTACGCGGCACGACGTCAAGGCTCGCATTGAAGAATTTTGCGATTTAGCTGGATGTGAACATATTCATAAGGGAATGACTTCCAGGGATTTGACGGAAAATGTCGAACAACTTCAGGTTTGGCGTTCCATGCAAATCATTCGCGACAAGGCCGTCGCGGTTCTCGTCCGCATGAGTACTCGTGCCGGGCAGTGGAAGGATGTACCTCTTGCAGCCAGGACGCATAACGTAGCGGCTCAGACGACGACAGTAGGGAAAAGGATAGCTATGTTTGGCGAGGAAATCGTCCATGCTCTTTCTTCCTGGATTTCAACGATGGATCGCTATGCTGTCCGTGGACTTAAAGGAGCTGTCGGAACCCAGTTGGATCAGTTGTCTCTGTTCCAGCAGGACAAGGTTCGCGTGATTGAATTGGAAAACCGTGTGTGTGCCCATCTCGGCATTCCCTCCAAGTTGATGAACGTCGGGCAGGTGTATCCGCGTTCTCTGGACTTTTCCGTCGTTTCCGGCTTGGTAGAACTTACCTCCGGTTGTTCTTCCTTTGCCAAGACATTGCGCCTGATGGCCGGCCATGAACTGGCGACGGAAGGATTTGCCAAGGGACAGACGGGTTCCAGCGCCATGCCTCACAAGATGAACGCCCGTTCCTGTGAGCGTGTTAATGGTTTCCATATCATCCTCAAGGGATTGCTGACCATGATCGGCGGACTTGCCGGTGATCAGTGGAATGAAGGGGACGTTTCCTGCTCAGTGGTACGGCGCGTTGTGTTGCCCGATTCTTTCTTTGCTGCCGATGGATTGTTTGAGACCTTCCTGACGGTTTTAGACCAAATGGGAATTTACGAACCCGTTGTCGAAGCGGAACTGCGTCGTTATCTGCCCTTCCTGATGACGACGACTATTCTCATGGAAGCCGTCAAGCGTGGTGTTGGCCGTGAAACCGCCCACGAAGTCATCAAGGAACATGCTGTGGCGGTTTCCAATGATCTCCGTAAGGGCTCAATCACATCCAATGACTTGTTGGATCGTCTCGGTGCCGATTCACGTCTCGGCATGACGCGGGCGGAACTTCAGGAAATTTTCGACCATAATTCCCGGGCAACAGGCATGGCCGCCTCGCAGGTGGATTATTTCCGTGATTCTGTGGAAGCTCTTGTAGCGGAGTACCCGGCTGGTGCTTCTTACAAACCGGGGGCTATCCTGTAAATTCAAGAGCTGTCGGTATGGCTGTACCGGCTGCATGATAAATATCCGGGCTGTTTCTGCCGTGATGTGCAGAGAACAGCCCGGATTTTTTTGGGAAGGGAGACACTCAGGCTTTTTTCAGGCGAAGAATGACGATTTCGGACGGTACTCCGAGACGTATTGGAAAGCCGTTCCAAATCCCTGATCCGTTTGAGACAAACAATACCATGTCGCCGACATGGTATGAACCGGAGACGTAACCGGCATTGAATCCGGCTACAATACGGTTTACTCCGACGATCATTCCCCCATGGGTATGTCCTGAAATTTGCAGGTCCACTCCGTTTCGGGAAGCCTCGGGTGCTAGTCGGGGCTGATGGGAGAGAAGGATTCTGGTCATATAGTGCGGTGCGTCGTTCAACGCCTGTTCGATGGAAGGCTGTGGATGTCCTGTACGACCTGCTGTAGGGTCGGTAACGCCCGCCAGTACAATTCCGGCCTTACCCGTACCGACGAGTACATGCTCATTCGGAAGCATTTTGATACCCAAACAGGAGAGAAAATCCATCCATTGATCGTATCCTGAATAATATTCGTGATTGCCCGGAACGCCGTATACACCATACCGAGCGGAAAGATTCTGAAGGGGGAGAAGATCCCTGCCACGGATATTGACCGGTCCGTCTACAAAGTCTCCGACAATGACGGTCAGATCCGGTTTGCAAGCATTGGCTCGATCGACGATAGACTGGATGCGGTCGGCTCGGGTTATACTGTCCGCATGCAGATCGGCCAGTACGGCAATAGTCATGCCCTCCGCTTCCAGGGGCAGATGCTTGAGGAAGACCGTTTCTTCCCGGACATTAGGCACGCTGGTACCATTGATGATGCCGAATGTTGCCAGGATGAGAGATAGGATCAGCAGCACCAGATTGGCATGGTTACTGGCAAATGGGAACTTGGCCTTTCCTCTGCGGCGGAAACAAAGACGCAACAAGTGACAACATCCGTTGAGAATATTAGCAGCCAGAAGCAGGAAAAAAAAGATGAACAAGGTGGCAAACAACCAGGTTGTGATCATCAGAAAACTTTTGGGAAGATCCGGCGCAAAAAACATAGGACCACCGATAAGACCAAGTAGATAGAATTTGAAAGCTACGGCGGCTAGTACCAAAAGGAGTCCTGTTTTCCAGATTCTTTTGATTTTCAACGGCATGATTCCTCTCCAAAAAACATAGAGAGTCAGTACTGCTCCAAAAATAATCATAGCATTCATTCAAGGCTGTTTATAAATGCAGAAGATATGTTCGGCAAGAGAGCTTCCCGTTTTATTTGTCTCCTTCCTTTCCTCTTGTTGTGTTGAGAAGCTGAGAAAAAGTATGGGGATGGTTTCAGGTGTTCTAGAACTAGTCTGATTCTGAAAGTGAGACGATATTTACCAAGTGAAATCAAAAAAGAAACCCTCATAAGCGTTTGTGCTTATGAGGGTTATAAATGGAGCCGATTGTCGGATTTGAACCGACGACCGTCCGCTTACAAGGCGGGTGCTCTACCCCTGAGCTAAATCGGCATGACTTATGTGGGAAACAATATAGTGGCTGTAATTAGTTTGGCAAGGGAATTCGTTGTCAAAATCAGAAGAGAGATCCCTGTGTCATGGGGGGAGATGTATCCTGAGAAGAATCTTCAGGATGTTCTTCCGACGAAGATGCGGAGGGAGGAGGGATTTGCGATTGAGCAGGGACTGGGGAAGCGGGAGTTGCCGGGCTGTCTTCCTGTTGTTTGGATGGCGCCATGATGCGAGAGACTCGGTCTACCTGGTGTTTGATGACGATGTTGCCTTGCGCATTACGGTTTTTGATGCGGAGTTCGCCGAAAGAATAGGACCGGACGAGGTTGCGCAGTTTGAGAACGGCTTTTAGATAGACGTTGACGCTGATGGCGGCGCTGTCTTCTTCCGTGGCGTGTACGCTGAAGTGAAAGATACGCGTACCTTTGGTCCCTTTGGTTAAAGGGTATTCCTTGTCACGGGTAAATCCTCCGATCTTGAAGCGTTTGGCGTACAGGGGACCGTTACGACCATCCCGGTACATGAGGTTGAAGACGGGATCGTCGTCTTTGCGAAGGATATTGATGTAGAGCGGGTTTTTCCCGGCAAAGAATTTTTCCTGAATGCGGACTACTTTCAGGACGCAATCGGCATCAATGATGAGGACGTCATCAAGGGATGAGCACTTGCAAATGGGTTCGCCTTTTTTGACGCCGAATCCGGCGAAACCTTCTTCGTCGAGGTAGAGAGTTTCCAATGCGGCGGCAACTTGGGCGCGGTCGACGGTACCGAATGCTTCCAGACGGGTTTTTCTGGGGAAGGCGGCTCCGTATTTTTTACGGATGTTCTCGAACCAGCGAATGGTGTAGCGGGTGAGGTTGGCGAGGTTTTTTTCAGTTTTGGCGATGTCTTCTTCAAGGTGGAGGAGGTTTTTCTCCGCCTTGTCGGCATCGTATTTGGAGATGCGTTTGATTTTGATCTCGGTTAAGGCAATGATGTCGTCGCGTGTAACGGGGAGCTTGAGGTGGGAGATGAAGGGTTGGAGGGCGTTGTCGATGGTGTCGAGGACGCTTTCCCAGGTTTCGCAATCTTCGATTGTCAGATAGATGCGGTTTTCGATGAAGATACGTTCCAGACTGCAACGGTGCCATTCCTGATTGAGCTCCTGGAGCTGGATTTCAAGTTCCTGCCGGAGAATGCTCCGGGTGTTGTCTGTGTTGTATTTGAGGATTTCACTGACCCCCATGAAGTAGGGTTTATTGTCGCGTATGACGCAGGCATTGGGGGAGATGCTGACTTCGCAGTCGGTGAAGGCGTAGAGGGCCTGGCGCATCTGTTCGGCATCGCTACCGGGGGGGAGGTGGACGAGGATGTCGGCATGTTGTGCCGTGTTGTCTTCGACTTTTTGAATTTTGATTTTCCCTTTGTCGGCAGCTGCGACGATGGATTCTATCAATTTATCGGTAGTGACACCGAAGGGAACTTCCGTGATCCGGAGGATTTTTTTGCTTTCTATTTCAACTCTGGCACGCACGCGGACTCTTCCGGTACCACGGTCTCCATCACGATAGTCCGTGGCATCCATGATGCCTCCTGTAGGGAAGTCGGGTAGGAGGGTGAACTCTTCTCCCCGAAGGTGGGCAATGGAGGCGTCGATGAGTTCGTTGAAGTTGTGAGGAAGGATTTTGCAGGAAAGTCCAACGGCAATACCTTCTGCTCCCTGGGCTAGAAGGAGGGGGAATTTGACTGGCAGTGTAACCGGCTCCTTGTTGCGTCCGTCGTATGAGAGTTGCCATTCGGTGACTTTGGGGCTGTAGACGACTTCTTTGGCGAAGTGCGTGAGGCGCGCTTCTATGTATCGTGAAGCAGCGGCAGGATCTCCTGTGAGGATGTTGCCCCAGTTTCCCTGTGTGTCGATGAGTAATCCTTTTTGTCCTAGGGTAACGAGGGCGTCTCCGATGGAGGCGTCGCCGTGGGGATGGTATTTCATGGTGTCGCCGACGATGTTGGCGACTTTGTTGAAACGTCCGTCGTCCATCCGCTCCATGGAGTGCAGGATACGTCTCTGGACGGGTTTGAATCCATCGTTGATGTGCGGAACGGCGCGTTCCAGAATGACATAGGAGGCATAGTCCATGAAGTAGTCGGCATACATGCCTTCCACTGTCCGGCGGGGTGGAATTATGTCGGGTGGGTTACTCACGTGTGATTAATTATAGGGAAGTGCTTTTCGAAGGGCAAGCGGGATTCCCGTACGGGAGGGATGTAAAATGCATGTGTTGCTACCATATTCCCAAGGTTGAAAGGGATCGGCAGACATAAAAAAACTTCCCTTTGCCGTAGTTGCAAAGGGAAGTTTTAAATTGTCATCCAATCGGATGGGAATTATCCAACGAACTTGGCTCGAAGGGCGTCGGCTTCTTCACGAAGCGCGGTAAGTTTTTCGACAAGGGATTCGAGTTCCGCGATTTCTTCCATAACAGCCGCGAGACGGCGGAGGTCATCAGGATTGGTGACAACGATCATTTTTTTGGAACGCTCGGTTGTATTTTTAGAACCGGGCTTGCGGCCACGCCTTTTCTTGGCTGCCTTAGTCCAATTGGAGATGGTTACTGCGCTGACTCCGAATTTTTCAGCAGCTGCCTTCTGTGCGCCACGTCCCGTGAAATTAGCAATGAAATCAAGGATTTCTGCTTTTTCCGTTTCTGTGTAGCGCTTGGCCTTAGTGGTTTGATTGCTCTCGTTTTCCATAACAAATTGTTTGAGATGAGAAAAATATATAAAATTGAGTGAAGGATGCAAGTAAAAATTACGGATTGGAACTATGTTTTTTCAATATCGTATCATGGCTTCAAAAAATTGCTCTCTTCATGCCTCCATGTTGGCACTCGTGTTTTTTTGGGTTTGTTTTGTTGCATAATTAATTTGTCTGGAACGTATTATATGAAATGGAATGTCTAGCAAAAAAATAATAATGAATCCAGGAATTTGCATGACGACAAGATACCATGGCCAAGGGCCGAAGAGAGAAAGGATGGAATCCGATTCGGGAATATGGAGGACAAATCCAAAATTGGTATTCAATAATATATTAATAGGGTAAATTGCAATGAGATAGCATATGCCGAAGAGTTGCGCCAAAAATTTTCCGGATGACTTCGGAACCCATTTAAAAACAAGGGGGATGAATAAGGCACACAGGATGACGAGCGAGTGGCTGGTAAAAAATGAAAAATAGAGGGGAGTTGGATAATCATACTCCAGAGAAGGAGTTATCAGTGCCTGGGCTGTGGCGGCCAGGGAACAGAAGTAGGTACAGTTTGAGAGGGGAGAGTATGGCTTGAACATGGACCAGGCGCAGCAGACGAGCATGATATCGCAGAAATGAAGGGGGAGAAGTTCCTCCCATGGGGTAGACGGAACTGTGAAGTGTGTCGCCAGGACTCCTCCGGGGATAACGGCTAGGCAAAGCCATCCGAGGATTCGGGCGGTACGGTGTTTTTCGGCTTGGTTTTGCTTTCCGGCATGCCGGATAACCCATGTGCCCAGGATGGCAGCAACGGCTAATGCTGCGAAATGGGAGAGGCTGTATTGGGTAAATAAGGGAAGGAGTGTGCCTTCTACAGACGTTTCGATAGGGTGAGGCATGGATGCTTTATGCCTGAATTGGGCGGTGATTCGAGTCATTTCTTGCTTTTCATGCTGCTTTGTATTGACCATATTCATGCGCATGAAACAGTGGCTGGCAGCTTGTGTGAGCGCGGTAGTGATCGCCGGATTGTGCGGATGCGACGATTCGGAGGAGCGCCGTGCCAGGTATTCTGAGAAAAAACCGGCCCCCAAGCCTTTGGAGAGAACATTTACTCCCCCTCCCGCGCCAATGATCGGAGATCACAAGGAAGAGAAAGTGGTTGTGATGAGCGAGTACGTGGGAGATGACCTGAATCAGATAACCGGGATGTCGGGGCGTAATGTGTTGCTTGTGTTCTATGCTCCATGGTGTCCCCAATGTGCCCAGTATCGGACATCGTTGATGAATTACGCCAAATCTCAGAAAGGGCGTTGTTTTGTACTGACGGTGGATGCGGACAAGTACCCTCAGATTGCCCAGGAGTACGGGGTGGATGCCGTTCCAAAAACTGTACTTTACGTGGAGGGGATGCGCTTGCGCGACATGGTGG
Organism: Akkermansia sp. N21169; assembly: GCF_029854675.1. Taxonomy (NCBI): domain Bacteria; kingdom Pseudomonadati; phylum Verrucomicrobiota; class Verrucomicrobiia; order Verrucomicrobiales; family Akkermansiaceae; genus Akkermansia; species Akkermansia sp. N21169. The sequence goes on from NZ_JARWNC010000038.1 coordinate 176,519, forward strand.
GGAATGTGAGTGCCGAACGTCTTGGCGAGTTGATCGATGATACGTTGAAGACGGAATGAGAATTTTTTGATGCCTATTCCCAAGAAGATATGCCAATCAGGAGTGACGGAGAAGAGACGAGAAGCAGGATTCTCAGGGCGGCCGGAGAGGAATTCGGACGGAGAGGGTTCTACCATGTAACGAACCAGGATATTAGTGTAAAGAGCGGGGCTAATAGTGCCGCAATCAGCTATTATTTCCGGGATAAGGCGGGATTGTACCGGGAGGTCTGGTCTTTTCTGCAGGCGCGGTCGGCAGAGATCCATCTGTATTGGATGCTTCACGATTGTGCGGATGTGGCAGCTATGGCTCCTGCGGAATTAAAGGAACGTTTTGTTCAGTTGGCGGGAAGTCTTCTGGACTGGATACTCGACGGCGATTCCTGGGATAGCGAGATCATGGCGTATGAACGTGAAGCTTCTACGGGATTAATTGATGTGGATTGCGATGCCGTGTGTTCTCCCCTGAAGAAAGAATTGTGCCGTGTCTGGTCTGCTGCGTATTCGCTGGAGGAGGGAGATTCTGCCGCCGCTCTCAGGATCGAGATGCTGGAAGCTGATATCAGGATATGTTGCCGCAAGGGGCGTGAGTGGAATTTGCACTGGGATCGCGATGCTATTTTTGATTGTGCGGTGGGTTCCTATTTGAAGGATTTTCCGGAAGAGAGCAAGTGGGGAGGGGATGAGGAGCCCCCCGTTCGCAGGAAATCGGTTCGTCGTACCCAGGCATCCAGGGACGATGTGTCGCAGTTGGAGCTCGGTGTGACGGATGAGGTGGATCCCTTTGAGTTGAAACCCGTGACATTGGAAGACTTATCGCACATGGCACGTTTGCAGGAAGCAGCCCGCCAAAAGGAGAAGGAGGAGAGGATGATTGAAGAAGATGCGCCTCCGATTGTACGAACGGATTCCGACCATTCGTTTTTCCAGACGGAATTGTTTTAATGCTTCTCCGTGTTACCGGGATGACACGGTACCTCTGCTGGAGGATGAACGTATTGCCTTCCGGTTGTGTCCAACCCATATCAGTTGGATAATCCCGGAGGAAGGAGAGAGCTTTCGGGGTTTTGGAAGAGATTGAACTGATTCATAGGTAGAAAGTTGGAAAAACGCCCGCATGTGAAAATCGCATGCGGGCGTTTCTCTGGTAACCGGTTCGTGTTGCCAGGGGCGCATTTCCTTTGTTTTCCGTGAAGAAGTCTTGAATTGCGGCTCTGTATTGTATTGAATAGCGACTGTTATGAGTAAGATGTCCGAACAGATTATCTCTGGGATGAAAGATGCCATGAAGGCCAAGGATTCCATTGGATTGAACACGCTAAGGAGTTTGAAGGCTGCTTTGACGAATGCTGCGATTGAAAAGGGTAGTTTGACGACCGTTCTGGATGCTCCGGAGGAATTGGCCGTTGTCCGGAAGCAGATCAAGCAACGCGAGGATTCCGTGGAACAATATGAAAAGGCCGGACGTTCCGACTTGTCCGAAAAGGAAAAGGCCGAAATTGCCATTTTACAGCAATTTCTTCCTCCTGCCATGAGCGAGGCAGAAGTTACTGCTCTTCTGGATGCCGTGATTGCGGAAACGGGAGCTTCATCCAAGAAGGATATGGGCCAGGTAATGAAACTGATGAAAGAACGTACGGAAGGCAGAGTGGATGGGAAGACTCTTTCCAGCCTCATCGGGGCCAGACTTTCCTGAGCAATCCCTGTTTTTGCACTGAACAGAAATGACTTTCCGAAGGTCTAAACTATCCCGTGATTGATTGTTCCGCTATTATTGTAGCTGCAGGCAGTTCTCGCAGAGCTGGGTTTGACAAGCTCATGGCTCTGTTGGACGGTACTTGCGTATTGCGCCGGAGCCTGGAGGTTTTTCTGGAGTGTCCGCTCATTCGCGAGGTTGTGCTTGTTTGCCCGGAGGATCGTTTTGTACGGGTGATGGAGGGAGAACGGCCCGGCGTGCCGGTGAGGCGTGTGGATGGAGGAAGCGAACGTTGTTTTTCCGTGCTTGCCGGTTTGTCTGCTTTGCAGGGGGAATCTCCTTTGGTTGCTATCCACGATGGCGCCAGGCCGTTGCTTCGTCAGGAACATTTGATGAATTGCATTGAGGCAGCTTCGGTACATGGGGCTGCGGCCAGCGCTCATCCTGTTGTCGATACGTTGAAACGTGCCGACGACGTGCATTTTTCACAGGCAGAGTTTATTGACAGGGAACATCTGTGGGCGATGGAGACTCCGCAGGTATTTGATGTGGCTCTGATTCGCGAGGCGTATCGGCATGTTCTTGAAACGGGTGATTTAGTGACGGATGAAGTGTCCGCGTTGGAACATATGGGACGGGCGACCTTTTTGGTTCAGAATCCCTGGCCCAATCCGAAAATTACATTGCCGGGAGACTTGGCAATGGCGACGGCTCTGCGAGCCATGATCTGACCTACTGATGCAGCCATGAATATTTCCCCAGTTCCAAAAAATAGCGTACTTGTGATTGGCACCGGATATTTGGGCTCTTCGCTTGCTCTTGAATTGAGGGAAAGAGACCATTGTGTCGTGACGGCGGATCTTCAAGGGGAACGGGCGGATTATAAGGCTGATGTCCGGAATCCTGTTGAATTGCAACGATTGAAAAATGAATTGCAGGGAAAGGGCTTTTCTCCGTCATGGATTGTGTACAGCGTTAGTACTCGGGGCGGGAGTGTCGATGAGTACCGGAGGATTTACGTGGAAGGTGTGTCGAATTTGGTGCGGTTGTTTCCGGAGGCCCGGTTGTTTTTCTGTTCCAGTACGGCTGTGTACGGAGTTGCGGATGGAGCGTGGGTGACGGAGGAGCATTCCGCAAACCCCGTGCGTCCGCAGTCCCGCGTTCTGCTGGACGGCGAGTTGATCGTCCGCAAGGCGGGTGGAGTAGTTGGCCGGTTGTCGGCCCTATATGGTCCCGGTCGTTGTGTGCTTGTGGAGAAGTATATGCTCCAGGGGGAAGCTTTGCCGGGAGACCCGGATAGGTGGGTGAACTATGTTCACCGGGATGATGCCGTGTCTGCGATGATTCATTTGATGGATGCAGCCATTCCCGGAGGGTGTTTCAATATTACTGATATGACTCCGATGCGTTTGCGGGAGGTTTATGCCTTTCTGAGCCGTTTGGTTGACAGGCCGATGCCTCGTTTTACGGAGGCTCATCCCTCGTCGCGGAGAGGGATGACTAATCAAAGAATTTCCTGTTCTCTTTTAATGTCTCAGGGCTGGGAACCCCTGTACCTGAGCGTAGTAGATGGAGTACACAATGTCCTTGAGGATTTGGAAATGAAAAACGACGATCTTTTCCCGGTGAGATCATGCTAGAAAAAAAGCTCTATATTTCCCCTTATCTGATCATGGTCGTTGTTTTGTCGATCGTGTTTATTTGGAGCAAGGAGGAAGAACGTTCCAAGACGAATGGCGAAATTACGGAGATTGATAAAATTGTTCGTTCGCAGATTAAGGATGAATTTGCAGACGAAGGGTTTTTGCTGGTCGATGTGCGGACGGGGGGGGAATTCAATGCCAGCCATTGTGATGGGGCGATTAATATTTCCTGTGAATCCGTAGGTAATATATTTCCCATGATGATGCCTCGCAAGGATTACCCGGTGTTTGTCTATTGCAAGACTGGCAAACGAGCGGAACTTGCCCGGGAGAATTTACTGAAACTGGGGTACAAAAAGGTCACCAACCTTAACAAACTCAAACAGTCCCTTCAGGAAAAAGAAGAGTTGTTCGAACCCGAACGCCCTCCAATTCAGAGATGAATATCTTGTTTGTCAAAAACGCCGTATTTTATGTCGGCGGTTATACTTTGGTCAGGAATACCCTGTTGACCGGAGGTCTGGCTCTGGCTTTAGCTCTTCCATCAATGGCTGCCGGGGAGGAAACGTCCGACGGAAAGACTGAAGCAGGTGTGGCGGCTTCTCCCGAGCAGATGATGGCTTTGCAGAGATGTATGAACGATGCTGTTTTCGAATCGATTCATTATCGCCTGACTCTTCATTGCGAAACCTCAGAGGAAGAGGGTATTCCCGGTCCGTACTCGGAACGCATGTTGGAAATGGAAGTGAATGCCATGGCTTCGTTGAATATGGAAGGCGTACCGGACGATGTTCTCAAGAACCATATCAAGGATTTGAAGATTACACGGCAGCTTTTGGAGGCTGTGCCCGGCAATGTTCCGCGGAAAACCCTGGAGCGTTTGAAGACGGAAAAAGAGAAGGCTTCTGCAGAAGGGGATGACCTTCTGATTAAGTACGGGTTTACGGAGGATGTCGTCTCCGGAATTTTCAAGAAATACTACGCGTTGATTTTGGAGAGGATCGACCAAGTGATGCCCCAGGCGATGAAGGAACTGGGCTATACCGACGATAATCCCCCTCAGACCGAAGACGAATTGGAACGCATAGGTCAGAAGGCGGCTCTGATGATTCTGGAGAGCCCGGATTTCAAACGCTGAGTTCTTGTTTCCGTCTGTTAATCGGGCTTGTACGTGATCGTAGAGCGAAGCGGCTTGGAATCCTGGGCGACGGTCTTTCCTTCGATGTAGTCGATGATGGCCTGCCGGACGGTGATTTTTACTGGTCGTGCCTCCTTTTTGTTTGGAATGCTATAGGTAGATAGGAGGTAATTTGATACGGCTACCTGGTAGGAACGGGGTGTGTCGTCGGGGGACTTGCCGGAAGGCAGACGAAGGGTGATGGAGGGGGGAGTCTCATTGGTGATGTGGTAGGAGAGCCCGGAACAATAGAGGTCGATTCTGGGTGAAAGGGGAAAGCGTTGCCGATCAATGGCAAGTCGGTTGAGGATCATGTCTCTGATCTCCTCTTCCGTCATGGTACAAAGGAAGATTGTATTATGGAAAGGTTCTGCCGCATAGATGTGGTGGGCGGTGATAGGTCCCTTGGGGATTTCATTAATGCGAATACCCCGGATGTTATAAAAAGCTATGTCGGCTCCCGTTGCCTCTTTCATAGCATCGCAGGTGAGTTCCGCAAGGTGTGGAGGATCCAGTCTGGTCGCCGCCGTGGCAATTTCTCGTTGGGTGTTGTTGGCTTGTTTGATGGAGTCGACCAGGGTTTGAAAGTGTTTGTCCTTTGCCGGATAGGTGGCAAGTTCGGTAAGGCTGTTTGATATTTCTCCCTGAGGGGAGATTGTTGTGACGCCTGCGTACTTCAAATTGCAACCCGTCTGGGTGATGACGACACCGTTTTCAATGAGGGGGGCGAGAAGGGCCGTATGCGTGTGCGCTCCGATGATGAGGTCGATTTCCGGAAAATGTCGGGCGATTTCAGTGTCTTTGTTGACTCCCATATGACTGACAAGAATAAGAAGATCGACGTTATGATTTTTTTTGAAATTGCGAATCCAGGAGTCGGAAGGCATGTGGAAGGAAGTTCCTCCGAGTTTTTCTCGGGAACAGCTTTCCGCGTTCGTCAGGCCGATAATACCGATGTTGATTCCTCCCAGTGGAAAGAGGATATAAGGCTGGTACAGATCCCGGAGTGTTCGTCTTCCTTGCATGTCTGAGCTCAGGAAATGAAGGGACGGGTACTGGTGTGCCGCCTGGCGGCAGATGGCTTCGAATTGGTCGCAGCCGTAGTCGAAAGCATGGTTGCCGGGGACCATGACGTTGTAGCCCAGTTCTCCCATTAATTGCATGATCGGCCATCCGGGGGAAGGCGCATCGTCAATACAGGGATCTCCCGAAAATTTGTCGCCGGCATCAATCAGAAGAACGTTTTTATGCTGGTTCCTGATATTCTGGACGAGAGATGCCAGTTGAGGAAAATTGTCGATAGAGGCGTGGATGTCGTTGGTAGAGACGATCGTAATGGGTTCCCGGGGTTGGGTGGATGCATATCCGGAGGTATGAAGAACGGCGAAGAGGAATGCCAGAAAGAACAGGAACCTGAACTTATATAAAAAACGAGAGGACATATTGGTTTAGGGGGAAAATTAGATGTTGTTGTCTATAATGGCTGCGTGCAGGAGGCGGAGGTATTTTCTTCTGGGTATTTCAAGAGTTCCGAAGGTGGCTAGGTGAGGTGTTGTCCACTGGGTGTCGAGCAGGGTAAAATTGTTGGATCTCAGGAAACGGACTAGGGCAACCAGTGCAATTTTACTGGCATCTGTTTTGCGGTGAAACATGCTTTCCCCGAAAAAGGCCCTGCCGATAGCGACTCCGTAAAGGCCGCCTTGGAGTCCTTCGGCATCCCAGCATTCCACGGAGTGGGCGAAGCCGAGTTCGTGGAGTCGGCAGTAGGCTTGGTTGATTCGGGAATCGATCCATTGCTCCTCCGGTTTGTCGGCGCGGGCGCATGCGGAGATGACACTGGGGAAGTCGGTGTCCATGCGGATTTCGAAGGGTTTTTTCTTCAAGGTGCGGCGAAGACCGTGCGGGATGTGGAAACGTTCGTCAAGCGGGATGATTGCCCGGGGATCCGGAGAGAAAAATTCAATGGGAGAAGCCGGCCCGGCAGTCGGGTTGGCCATGGGGAAGTACCCTTCGCAGTAGGCGGAGAGCAGGGTTTCCGGGGAGAGGGAATCCATGGTGAGCGGAGAAGAGGAAATGGGAAGAAGCTTCAGGTCTCGTCCGAAAAATTGAGGTTATCCTTGATTTCTTCTTCGAGGAAGGCGAGGGCATCGCGGCGGTCCAGCGTGATTTGTTTTCCCCCATCCAGAATTGCCAGCAGGCCGGGGCGGAGAGAAAGAAGGGCGTGCATCATGGTAAAGACATGACCGAGAGCACAATCGTCTTCCATGGTAAAGATCAGCATCTGGGTATATGAGCCGATGGATTGGAGGGCACGGCGGTCTTTTTTGAAAGCTTTGCGGGCATCTACGATCTGGACTTCCCACCAGACGTCGAATCCGGATGCTCCTTGTTCGTCAAGGCATTCCCCTTCGATGATACCGTCCGGGAGGGTTTCCAGTTTTCCGGATGACTTGAGACGGGCACATGAGTCCATCGTAAACATATCGTCCTGAAGTTCATCCAAAGTAGGAAGTGCTCCGGGTTCTGTAAAAATCCAGAATTCGGGGAGGTCGTCGGTATCGGTATCCGGGTGTGGCTGCATGTTGCCTTGACGATACCATGAATGGTTTGATTGTCCACGGTGTGGAATTGTTTTTTTGATGCATTCCCGGAAAAATATGATAGAAGGAAAGTATGGACAATTATTCTCAGCACGTACTTGATGCTCCTCCTGTTATTCTGACGGTGGCGGGGTCCGATTGCTCTGCCGGGGCCGGGTTGCAGGCGGATCTCAAAACGGCGCACACCCTGGGGGTGCATGCGTTGACGGCAGTGACCTGCGTTGTATCCGAAGTGCCTGGACAGGTGCATGGTATCCAAGAAATGGAGACGAGCATGGTGGCCGACCAGGTGCGTTTGTGTCTGTCTTCTTTTCCGGTGAAGGCGATCAAGACGGGAATGCTGTATTCCCCCCAGATTGTCAGTGTTCTTGCCGCGGAATTGTATGAATGGAAGTTGCCGCTGGTGGTTGATCCGGTCATGATTGCTACGGCAGGCAGCCCGCTAATGATGCAGGAGGCCATCGAAGTGTATGAAGCGGAGTTGATGCCTTTGGCGACGCTTTTAACTCCCAATCTTGATGAGGCGGCGGCCTTGCTGGGGTCTTCTCCCATTACCGAGCCTGACCAGCTCAAGGATGCCGCCAGTGAGATGGCATACCGTTACAAATGCGCCATTTTGTTGAAGGGCGGTCATTTGGAAGGAGAATGTATCGACGTTCTTGTTGGCCAAGACAGCCGTGTTTACGAATGGAAGCATCCCAGGATTCCGGATGTAAGTACGCACGGTACGGGATGTACTCTTTCAGCTGCGATTACGGCATCCCTGGCCAAAGGCATGCCTCTTCCTATGGCGGTGGAAACGGGGCTTGATTTCGTGTACAATGCGATCGCCGACTATTACCGCTGGATGTTGCCGCGCCAGGTTGATGCCCTGAAGGTTTGACAACGTTGCCTTGGGTAGGTCTTGTTCAATCCTATGAGAATTATCTAAAGAAAATCCCCCTTCGGTCTGAAACAGAGCGAAGGGGGATTTGAGAAATCTGGTACCCCCTCACGGGTTCGAACCGTGGACAAACTGATTAAGAGTCAGCTGCTCTACCAACTGAGCTAAGGAGGCGTTGATGGTTACGGATCGGCGGATGGTACCCCCTCACGGGTTCGAACCGTGGACAAACTGATTAAGAGTCAGCTGCTCTACCAACTGAGCTAAGGAGGCATGTATCCGCCGGTCTCACGACCGGGTTGCACTTCATGGAGCCACTGGTCAGGATTGAACTGACGACCCACGCATTACGAATGCGTTGCTCTACCGCTGAGCTACAGTGGCGTCTGGCGTGAAGCGTGGCAGGAATTAACCACAGCACCCCAACCGATGCAAGACTTTTTTTGCTGGCATTGTAAAAAAATTGATCGACAAGATTGTGAAAATGGGCAAAATAACCTACTGCCCTAAAAAGATGAGTTACTTAAGTATGCAGGCCGAAAGGAATGTGTGATTTGTATGTTTTTTGGGTGTGACATTAGATTTGCTGGACAGGGCGGGGGATGTTAGTGTTTATGTCGATAATTACGAACGACCCCTTTACTACTTACTCGACAAACAGATGAAGGCTTATTACATTTTCCAGCAGGCAGACGAAGCAACGATTAGTGACATTCTGGATTGGATGCGCAATCGGGAACGCGCCATTTACCGCGCTGCCGTGCGTGAACTGGGTGCCCTGAAGAAGTTGCGCCCCCAGTATATTCAGCAAAAGCCTCTTCAGGAGCAGTTCCTTTTCTTGAAAAAAATGCTTTCCTGGAAGCCCAGCGAGGAAATTGGCGACCACCTTCTTCAGGTGTGGCTGCTTCGCAAGCATGAATCCATGCTTGTAGATTTCCTGAACACTCTTGGCATTGAGCACAACGGTCATGGTGTCGTGGATGTCTTGCCGGATACGTTGGATCAGGAGAAACTTCAAAAGGCGGTGGATCAGTTGTTTGAAAAATACCCTGCCGGGGTTGCTTCAGTGTATCTTCAGATGTTCCAGTTGCAGACGGAGGAAGGTTGGGACGAATTGGCTGATGTTCTGGCGAACGATCCCCGCGTGACCATTCGCTGATTGTTTTCCTTCTTGCAAGTAATCATTGATTTATGGAGCCGTTTTGCCGTGTGCGAAACGGCTCCTGTTTTTATTGGCGGAGGCGAATAGAAGGGGAACCGGGGGGCACGTATGCTTCCCTTTGTGAAATTTCAGTATTGTTCTTGCGGAAGACGAGTGAATGGCGTATGTTTTCAACGCCCTGGCGGAGGGCGGGGGTCGCTTTCCGCAAACGGGCGAATACCACCAAGCACTAAGACTTATGGATATGATTTCCCCCCGCATTGCCAGCCTCACTCCTTCTCTGACTTTGAAGGTGACCAACCGTGCCAAAGCCATGAAGGCTGCGGGAGAAGAGGTTTATGGACTGGCAGGTGGCGAACCCGAAATGGACACGCCTGAATTTATTAAGCAGGCTGCCATTGATGCCCTGAACAACGGCCAGACCAAGTATACTCCTTCGTCGGGCCTCCTCGCTCTTCGCGAAGCCATTTCCGAAAAACTCCAGAAGGAGAACGGTCTGACATACGAGCCCACGCAGATTGTTGTCAGCTGCGGAGCCAAGCATGCTTGTTTCAACGCAATTAACGCCCTGGTAAGCGAAGGAGATGAAGTGATCATTCCCGCTCCCTACTGGGTGAGTTATCCGGAAATGGTGCGCATGGTCGGCGGCATCCCCGTGATTGTTGAAACGACGCCGGAAACCGGATGGAAGATGACGGTCGAACAGTTCGAAGAAGCGATGACTCCCCGTACCAAGATGGTGATCGTCAACACGCCGACCAATCCGACGGGGGCCGTCTATACTGAGGAAGAGCTTAAGGCTATTGGCGAACTTGCCGCCAGCGAAGACATCCTCATTCTTTCCGACGAAATTTACGAGCACCTCGTGTACGGAGATGCCAAGCATGTCAGCATTGCTTCCCTTAGCCCGGAAATCTATGACTTGACGGTAACGGTCAACGGATTTTCCAAGGGATATTCCATGACCGGTTGGCGGCTTGGCTACACGGCGGCTCCCAAGGAAATTTCCAAGGCGATTCAAACGATTCAGGATCACACGACATCCAATGCCTGTACATTCGCCCAGTACGGCGGTATTGCTGCCTTGAAGGGCGATCAGAGTTTTATCTCCGACATGCGGGACGAATATGATATGCGCCGCCAGTATGTTTATGAACGCCTGAAGGCCATTCCGAACATCAGCGTCGTGGAACCCCAGGGGGCATTCTACTTCCTCGTTGATACGAGCAAGATCGGTTTGACCTCCCTGAATCTGTGCGACAAACTTCTGGAACGCTACAAAGTGGCTGCCATACCGGGTGTTGCCTTCGGTAATGACAAGAGCCTCCGCATTAGCTATTGCACCACGCTGGACATTCTCAAAGAAGGTCTTGACCGCTTTGAAGAATTCTGCAGGGCGCACTAAGGTTGCCGGATATGATTTTCCAAGAGCCTTTCCCGTGGGGGGAGGGCTCTTTTTTATTTTTAAAAATATTTGATTTTCTCTTGAATCGGCAATATCCCGTTTTTGTCGATGAAGCCCTTTGACCGGACTCAGTAATATTTTTGTGTTGTGTCATCTTCGCAGACAAGACGCGGAAAGTGTGGTAACTATGTGTTATCCCCGTACCCCATCAACATTATGAGAAAGAAATTATATATCCCCGGACCTACCGAAGTGGCCGAAGATGTGCTGGCTAGCCTTGCCGGCCCTATGATTGGACATCGTTCCAAAGCGGCTTCTGAGCTGCAGAGGGGTATTTCCGACAAACTTCGCAAGGTTTTTCTGACAGAGAATGAGATTCTTCTTTCCACTTCCTCTGGTAGCGGATTGATGGAAGGCGCCGTCCGTTCCTGCACGGCGAAAAAAGCGGCTGTTTTTTCAGTGGGGGCGTTTGGAGACCGCTGGTACAAGATGGCTGTAGCCAATGGCGTACCGGCCGATATTTTCAAGAGCGAACTTGGCCGGGCCACGACTCCCGAGATGGTAGACAAAGCTTTGGCGACCGGCCAATACGATACGATCTGCGTGACGCACAATGAAACGGCTACCGGTATCATGAACCCGGTGGAAGAAATCGCGGAAGTTATGAAGAAGTATCCCGATGTGGTCTGGTGTGTCGATGCGGTGAGTTCTGCTGCCGGAACCCGGATTGATACCGACAAACTTGGTATCGACATTCTGATTACGTCCACGCAAAAGGCTTTGGCTTTGCCTCCCGGCATGGCGGTTTGCACTCTTTCCTCCAAGGCGTATGAACGGACGGCACAGGTGCCGTGCCGCGGCTTGTATTTCGATCTTCGTGAACTCTACGATTTTATCCAGAAGAAGGATTACCAGTACCCGTCCACTCCGAGTCTTCCTTTGATGTATGCGATGAATTACCAGTTGGAACGCATCATGAAAGAAGGTGTGGAAAACCGCTGGGCTCGTCATATGGCTATGGCTGATTTTACCCGTTCCTGGGCTGACGAGTACTTTTCCGTGTTCCCGGACCGCCGTTATCTTTCCAATACATTGACGGTGATTACCAATACGCGCGATATCAATGTAGGTGACCTGAACAAGGCTCTCGGAGAACGCGGTCTGCAAATCGGCAACGGGTATGGTGCTTTGAAGGACAAGACGTTCCGTATTGCTCACATGGGTGAACTGACTATGGATGACATGAAGGAAGTGACGTCTGCCATTGCGGACATTCTGCATCTGTAATTCCGGGCAAAGCCTTTCATTTATTTGCGTATGGCTACGATACGTCCCTTTGCCGCGTTGCGGCCTCCGACAGATATGGCGGAGCAGGTGTCCTGCCTGCCCTACGATGTAATGAATCATCGTGAGGCTGTTGCCATGGCGGCCGGGAGGCCGACGTCGTTTTTGCATGTCTGCCGCCCGGATGTGGATCTGGCAGACGAGTCCCTGATCCATGCTCCGGAAGCCTATGCCTTGGGACGCGATCATTTGCAGCGTTTTGTACGGGAAGGTATTTTGGTCCGCGATGCCAAGCCCTGTTTTTATATCTACCGCCAGATCATGAACGGGCGGGTGCAGACAGGTATTGTCGGTTGTGCCTCCGTGGACGAATATTTGTCCGGAACGATCAAAAAGCATGAATTGACCCGCCACGAGAAGGAATTGGATCGCATTTGCCATTTCGATGCCTGTTCGGCCCAGACGGAACCCGTTTTTCTTGCTTACCGAAAACATGAGGGGATTTCCGCTTCCGTGCGGGAATGGATCAAATTCCACAAACCGGATTACCAGTTTACTTCCGGAGACGGGGTTACGCATATTCTGTGGCCCGTCGATGATGATGCGGTGATCGAAGCGATCCGGCGGGGATTTGAAGAAGTCGGTGAACTCTATATTGCCGATGGTCACCACCGGACGGCTTCCAGTGCGGCGGTTTCCGCCAAGAGGCGGCAGAGTCATCCTGACTATTCGGGGCAGGAGGAGTTCAATTACCTGATGGCGGTGGTGTTCTGCGACGAAGACCTCTTCATCATGGATTACAACCGTGTGGTCAAAGATCTTGCCGGTCTGGACAAGGAGGCTTTTCTTGAACGTCTCTCCGATGTGGCCGATGTTCGCCTCGAGGAATCGCCCTCCGGATATGCTCCGTCGTCCAAGCACGAATTCGGCATGTACCTGGACGGTTCCTGGTATTCTCTGAAGATCAAACCGGAACTGGTAGACGAAAGCGATCCTATCGAGAGCCTGGACTGTGCCATCCTGCAACAGCTGGTATTGCGGCCTATCCTCGGTATTGACGACCCTCGCACGGATGAACGCATCGATTTTATCGGCGGTATCCGTGGGTTGGAGGAATTGGAACGCCGTTGCCAGTCTGGGGAAATGCGTGTAGCTTTTTCTTTGTATCCGGTGACGATGGAGGATCTGTTCCGCGTGGCGGATTCCGGCATGATCATGCCTCCGAAATCGACGTGGTTCGAGCCGAAGCTGCGCAGCGGCCTGTTTGTTCACGAGTTCGAAGACTGAACGCTTCTTTTTCCTGAAAGAAGATTGTCCGTTTTTTGAGATGCCGGACGGAGGACTGGAGTTCTGCCGTCCGGCTCTTGTTTTTTTGAAGAGGATGCATCCTCACGTCATCCGGGATTTTGGGCTTTTTTCCCTGAACGGGATCGGGTAGGTTCCTCCGCGTATGGATACGACACCACACGCTGCTGATCTCTCGGCGCTCGACACGGCTGCTTTACGCAGTCGTCTTTCCGAGCTCGGGAGCTATCTTTGACTTGGATGGCATTAAACAACAGGTTGCGGAACTCGATGAAAAAATGAGCGCTCCCGATTTCTGGGATAACCCGGAAGCGGCACGGGCTCTGATGGCTCGGGTGAATCCTTTGAAAAGAAGGCTGGAAGCATTCCAGGGGCTGGAAAGCAAACTGGACGACGTTGATGTCATGATCGAATTTGCCCATGAGGATGAAAACGATCATTCTCTGACGGAAGAAGCCGTACGCGAATATGCGGCATGGCAGAAGGCTCTCGCCGATTTCGAACTGCTGACTCTGCTCAACGGAGAACATGACCAGGCTGGTTCCTACATCACGATCCATGCCGGGGCGGGTGGTACCGAAGCCTGCGACTGGGCCAGTATGCTGCTCCGTATGTATATGCGCTGGTGTGAACGCAGGGGGTATGAAGTTACTGTGATGGAAAGTACGGATGGAGACGATGCCGGTATCCGTTCCGTCACTCTGAAAATCGATGGAGACTACGCGTACGGCTACTTGAAGAACGAACGAGGCATTCACCGTCTGGTACGCATTTCCCCGTTCGACTCTGCCGGTAAGCGTCACACTTCATTTGCATCGCTGGATGCTACCCCGATTGTTGACGACACGGTCAACATTGAAATTCTTGACCGCGACATCAAACTGGATACTTACCGTTCCGGCGGCAAGGGTGGTCAGAATGTCAATAAGGTGGAAACCGCCGTTCGCATTACGCACATTCCGACGGGCATTATCGTTGCCTGCCAGAACGAACGCAGCCAGCTTCGCAATAGGGAAGAAGCCATGAACATGTTGAAGGCCAAACTGATTCAGCTGGAGGAAGATCGCAAGCGTTCCGAAGCCGACCGCCAGTACAGCGAGAAGGGCGACATTGCCTGGGGAAACCAGATCCGTTCCTACGTCTTCCAGCCCTACCAGATGGTCAAGGATTTACGCACGGGTGAGGAATCCGGCAATATTCAGGATGTGATGGACGGCAATCTCGACCCCTTCATCGAGGCGATGCTGCGCGGTCAGAAACGCGGTTAATTCTTCCTGGGCAACCAACGATTCAAATATTAACCAATCATCCTTTTCCGCCGTGGCTGAACCATCTCTTCAAATCGATGTGCTGACCCTGTTTCCCGAGATGGTGGAAGCGCCTCTTGGTGAGAGTATTCTGGGCCGAGCCCGGCAGAAAGGGCTGATTGAGATCCAGGCGCACAATATCCGCGACTGGACGACCGACAAGCACCGCAAGACGGACGATTACCTGTGTGGCGGAGGGCAGGGCATGCTGATGAAGCCCGAACCGATTTTCGCCGCTGTTGAAGCATTGCGTCGCGCGAACACGCGTGTGGTGCTGATGACGCCGCAGGGCAGGGTGTTCAACCAGGGAATTGCCCGAGAGCTTTCCGTGGAGGGAGGTCACTTGATTATTCTTTGTGGTCATTACGAAGGAGTCGATCATCGGGTGGTCGAGCAACTGGTGGACATTGAGCTTTCTATCGGCGATTATATTTTAACCAATGGCGCTATTGCTGCTGTGATCGTTATTGACGCTGTAGCGCGCCTGATACCCGGGGCTTTGGGTGATGAGCGCTCTCCCGTGGACGAGTCTTTTGCAGACGGTCTTTTGGAAGCCCCGGCTTACACCAAGCCCAATGTGTTCCGCGACATGGCTGTGCCGGATATCCTCCTGGGAGGCAACCACCCTGCCATTGAAAAATGGAAGCATGCGATGTCATTGGAGCGGACGCGTACGAATCGTCCGGATCTTTATGAGGCATGGGTGAAGAACCACGGTGGTGAGGCTAGATAGATAACCCCGGATTGCGTTACGCAGAGAAATCTTGGAATGGCCGTGGTTTTGGTGTAGGGAGGCATGGATATGAGTTCTGTTGTAAAGCGTTTTTTGAATTATGTACGGATTGATACGCAATCCGTTCCCAATGCAGGAGTGATTCCCAGTAGTGAGAAGCAGAAGAATCTCGCATTCCTGCTTGCGGATGAGTTGAAGGAACTGGGGGTTGTCACCGTTTCCGTTGATGAGTCCGGTACCGTTTATGCGTCGATTCCTGCCTCGGCGGGTATTGAGAATCTGCCCTCAATCGGATTTATAGCGCACATGGATACTTCTCCCGCCGTATCCGGCAAGGATGTCCGGGCTCGCATTGTTTCGAACTACGACGGTGGTGACATTGTGCTGAATGAAGCACAGAGGATTGTGCTTTCTCCGGTGGATTATCCGGAAATGCTCCAGTACAAGGGACAGGATTTGATTGTCACGGATGGTACGACCTTGCTGGGAGCGGACGATAAAGCGGGCATTGCCGAGATTATGACTATGGTGGAGACTCTGATGAACCGCCCGGAAATCTCTCACGGCGAAATCAAGATTGCCTTTACCCCTGATGAAGAGGTCGGGCATGGTACTGATGCTTTTGACGTAAAGCGTTTTGATGCGGATTTTGCCTATACGGTCGATGGCGGTCAGCTGGGTGAGATCGAGTATGAAAATTTTAATGCCGCCAGTGTTAATCTAACGATTTCCGGGAAAAACATTCATCCCGGCTATGCCAAGGGCAAGATGAAAAATGCCTTGTTGATGGCGATGGAATTCCAGCAAATGCTGCCCGTGTTTGACAATCCCTCTTTTACAGAGGGTTACGAAGGCTTTTTTCATTTGGAAGCCCTGTCTGGTACGGTGGAACAGGCCCGGGCGGAGTACATCATCCGGGATCATGACCGCAATTCGTTTGAAACCCGGAAGGAATGCATCCGTTCCATTTGCTCTTATCTTAACGACAAGTATGGCGAAGGTGCGTTTACCGCGGAAATTGAGGATAGTTACTACAATATGAAGGAGAAGGTTGCCCCCTATCCCTTCCTGATGGATCATGCCAGGCAGGCTATGATAAATCTTGGCGTTGAAGCGTCCATTGTCCCTATTCGCGGCGGTACGGACGGAGCCCGGCTTTCCTTCATGGGACTTCCCTGCCCGAACCTGTGTGCCGGCGGACATAACTTCCACGGACGCTTTGAATACGTTCCCGTCCAGTCCTTGGAAAAAATTTCCGATATTCTTGTGGAAATAGTCCGTCTCTTTGGCACGGCGGGTGGTGTTTGATTCCTTTTTTAAAAGCCGTAAATACCTCGCAAAAGGGCGTATCCGGAGATCCCGGATACGCCCTTTTCCTTTGGGGTTGGTTGAATTTTTACTTGGTGACGGTGAGGGATTTTGCCTGTTCCTCCGTCAGTTCGATGCAAGTCCAAGGAAGCCCCCGGAGGTTGAGTTCCTCCATGAAGGGATCGGGATCGTTCTGTTCCATGTTGAAGACACCCTTGCCGCCCCACTTGCCCTCGAGGATCATGCGGGCTCCAATAGCGGCGGGTACTCCGGTCGTGTAGGAAATAGCCTGGGAACCGACTTCGCGGAAGCATTCCTCGTGGTCGCAGATGTTGTAAATGTAAACGGCTTTGAATTGACCGTCCTTGATACCGGTGATGACCGTGCCGATACAGGTTTTGCCGTGCGTCGTTTTGCCCAGGTCTCCCGGATTGGGGAGAACGGCCTTCAAAAACTGAAGAGGGACGATTTCCACGCCGTTGTACACGACCGGGTCGATACGGGTCATGCCGACATTCTGCAGGACCTCAAGATGCTTGAGATAGTTCGGAGAAAAGGACATCCAGAACTGAGCCCGGCGGATAGTGGGGATGTGCTTCACGAGGCTTTCCATTTCCTCATGGTACATACGGTAGATTTCGTAAGTACCGACGCCGTCCGGACAGGAGAATGTCTGGTGGAGACTCATCGGAGGGGTGGTTGTGAAATTACCGTTTTCCCAGTGGCGGCATTCGGCTGTGACTTCGCGGATATTAATCTCCGGATTGAAGTTGGTGGCAAAAGCCTGTCCATGATCTCCGCCGTTGACATCAATGATATCCAGCGTGTGGATTTCGTCGAAATGGTGTTTGAGAGCCCAAGCCGTGAAGACATTTGTTACGCCCGGATCGAAACCGGAACCGAGCAGGGCGTAAAGCCCGGCATCGCGGAAGCGATCCTGGTAGGCCCACTGCCAGGAGTATTCGAATTTGGCGACATCAAGCGGTTCATAGTTGGCCGTGTCCATGTAGTGGACACCTGCCTGGAGGCACGCTTCCATGAGGTTCAGGTCCTGATAGGGCAGGGCGACGTTGATGAGCAGCTTGGGTTTGACCGTCCGAAGAAGGGCTGTCGTTGCTTCGACATCGTCCGCATCAATGGCGTGCGTGGTGATGTCACGGCCGGTGCGAGCCTTGACGTCCTCTGCAATGGCGTCGCATTTGGCAAGAGTTCTGGATGCCAGATGGATTTCATGGAAGATGTCAGAAAGCTGGGCACATTTATTGGCGACGACATGGCCGACTCCGCCGGCTCCGATGATCAGAACGGTATTCATGTTGGATGGATAGATCAGAAATAACGGGTATGCGGGGTATCCTCCAGCCGGAGGAGTTCCTGCGAACACGCACCCAACAAAAAGGAAAATCCCGGTAATTGCAATACAAGAATTGTCGACATAGTGTCACAGAGGGAAAGGCCCCGTCTTCCCATCTTCTTCCGGAAGGACTCCGGAAAACGAATTTTTATTCTCCGGGGCCACTTTACGTAAAAAATGATTGCGGGATTGCCCTTGGATTAGTAGCATGAATGAAATCTGACCTTTTTGCTATTCCCTATGTTCTCTAAAAAAAATCTCCCCCGTTTGTCACGTTGTGGTTTTACGTTGGTGGAACTCATTGTCGTTGTGGCGATCATAGCCATTATGCTTTCTCTTGGAGGCAACATGTTAAAAAATGTCGGGCAGGGGCAGGGACTCGAAGCATCTGTTCAGATGCTGCAGGATACGGTGCGTGAAGCGCGCCTGGAAGCCATCGGCAAGACGACATGGTCGCGAGTGGTTCTTGTCAGCAATCCGGACGACGATTCTCCGAAGACGAAGAATCTGCACTATCTGATCGTCATGTACAAGGAACCGATGCGTATGACTCAGGCGACTTCCATCGACGACGGAGAATGGAAGATGTCCGGACGCGGTCGGTATTTGCCGAGCGGATTTTTTGTCAGCCCTAAATACAGTACTCTCCTGAAGACGGAGAAAAACGTCAATGATGCCATGTTCCGCAATAACAAGGAATTCAAGGATTTGACGGACAATATGCGCATTTCTAACAAGGGTAATTCAGAGATCTTTTATCTCGAATTCGATCCGCAAGGCCGTTTGACGGAGCCTGCCCGTCCGACTCGTCTGGTGGTTATCGGCGGAGCTCCGGACAAGAACGCCAGTTCCGACAACTTCGGCATTCGTCCCTATCCCGTTAATCCCAAGACCAAGCTGCCGACCTCGGCTGCCGGTATTGTGGTATGGCCCAAGGGCAACATCAGCATGTTGCGTACGCCGGAACAGATGTTTGCCGATTTCAAGTAATTATCGGATTGGACACGGTTAAAAACTGAAATTATACTACCTTGAAATTCCCGCCTCCTTCTCTCAACTATTATTTCCATATGAAGCCGAAATCACACAAAGGGTTCACTTTGACGGAAACCGTTTTAGCAATCGGTATCGTCGGGGTTTTGCTTGTCGTCTTTGTTGCCATGTTCTTTCCGGCGCGCAGGTCTGTCCAGGCTGCGTTGACCATTCAGGAATCAGACCGTATCGTCAAGACTCTGACGTCGGAACTGAATACGGTTCGTCCCGACGAGCGTGCGGCGAGCAATGTTCGTATTTCCACGCGCTACAAATACACCAGTGCGTTCGACAAGGCTTTCTATTGGATGTTGTTTACGTCCAAGCCCGAGACGACAATCCTGATTTACAATTACCGTGGGGATTTGAACAAGCCCCTCCGTGAAGACGGCACCTACCAGCCGGCTGCCAACGGCGTCGGTGTTCCCGGTTCCAATACGGTTTTGATCCCTGCTTGTACGCTTGCTTCCAATAAATTGCGTTGGGAAGACTTCCGTGCGACAGTGGGACCGGTATTTGCCGTGAGGATGACACAGCTTGTCGTCGATCAACGCGGCACCCAGTTCCAGTATATGCTGAACTCCAAGCCCGGCGTTATCAGCAATCCTTATGACTACAAGAGAGTGATCAACAAGCCGGAGGATTATGTCTATGAGCCGGGCAATAAACGCTATCCTGCCTGGGGAGCGGAAGTGATGTATTACGCCGAGTTCTTCCAGCTCAACTCTCCGTCTCCTGAACGCATGGTCGGCATGAACTGGGGACAGTTGAAGAATCCCGTGTTTTCCCGGAATCTCGTTTTCAGACGATAATGGTTGGGAAGTCATCGACGAAAAGAACGTATTAAGATTGTTTTTTGCTCCTATAACCTATGAAAAATATTATTTTCAAGAGTGTCCGCCGAGGTTTTACTTTGGTCGAACTGATGGCAGCCATGGCCATTACCAGTATCCTGATTGTGGTGATTGTTTCTCTGACGGCACGCGGGATTGATATCTGGCGCATGGTCATTCAGGATGTCCGTACGACGGGCCAGGCAAGAATGGCTATGGATACCATGATGCAGGATTTGGAATCCATGCAGGTGCGAGCCGGTAATAATTATCAGTGGCTGGATGTGCAGAGAGATGATACTCTAGGTACCAAATCTCTGAAAATGGGTCCCAAGGGAGCTCAGTTTTCCAATGCTGCTCGTTTGATTTTCTTCACGACGGCTATGGATCGCAATGCGGCCATGTTGAGTGGAGAAGCCCGGGTTTACAATTCCCGAATGGCCTCCCATCGGCAGACGGTGGGCGATGTTAACTGCGTGGCGTACAAGCTGGAATACCGTGACCAGATTCTGAACCGTGATGCCGAAGAAGGGAAGGGCGTTCCCGGATTCCCCGTGTATGCCCTGTACCGTAATCTCGTGCCTGCGTACAAGACTTTTGACGATCTGCTGGGCAAGACGGATCTGTACCAAGCTTATAGGAGGTATCAGGCCGACGAAGCGAGGCCGATGAACTTCCTCGTGGAAAATATTGTCGAAATGACGTTGATTTTCGATGTTGAATACCGGGACCGCCAGGAAAGTGGTCAGCAGAACAGCACGGCCTGGATTGAAGTCCAGCCCGTACCGATCATCGCTACCGGCGTTGCCAAGAGCGGATCTTACCGCGAGCTTGAGATTTTCGGTAATCGTATCAATGCCGAAAGTGTCGGCGGGCGCAACAGCAAAATGCTTTATGGTACGGTGATCGGTGTGACGATCAATCTGACGGTTGTGACGGATGAAGGCATGGTTCTTGTGGATCAAGTGCGCCAGGGAAACCGCGCCCTTCCCAAACCGGAGGATTTCTTCCGTCGTTATACGCGTTCGTTCAGCCAGAAGGTTGAAATCCCCAAACCCAACTGATGCATTTGAGCGGAACTATATTTTCAGGTCCGGGGGAGGCTGTTAATTTGCCTCCCGTGGACCTTTTGCTTCTGTGGCGCGATCCCGTTGCCCGCACAGGCGAGGAAGCAATGGCGGCCGACGAGGTTCTGCTGGAATGGGATGAATATTCCGTCATGCGGGTCTATGAATGGAAGGAACCGACGGTGACCTACGGCTTCTTCGACAGTGAAGAAGAAGCTTCCCGTATTTTTCCAGATCCCGGACTTCATTTTGTGAGACGCTGGACGGGCGGAGGGATTGTCGATCATCGTGCCGATATTCCTTTTACCCTTGCTTTGCGTTCCTGCGACCGAGAAGGACGTCCGCAAAGTGCTGCTTTGTACCGATGGATCCATGGTGGTCTTGCACGGGTACTGAGGAGTTGCGGCGTGGAATGCGTGTTGCTTGATGGAGATGCTCCCGATGGGGGACGGGCTTGTTTTTCCAGTCCGGTGACCAGCGATTTGGTGTTGCCCGACGGTTCCAAACTTGCAGGAGGTGGCCAGAGGCGTGCCAAATGCGGTGTTTTGCATCAGGGGAGTATCCAGAATTGTACCTTGCCGGAAGGATGGGATTTGCAGTTGGCTGAGCGTCTTTCCCTGGATGTGAAGCTGTTATCCTCAATTGAGCCTTTCCCTGGTTTTCAGGACAAGGTTGACGAGCTTGTCCGTACCAAATATGCCACGGAAGCATGGAGGTATGGAGGACATCGCAGGCCTCATCATTAGTATTGTCGCGTTTGGGCCGAGATAGCCAGTAAAAGGAGATTTGCATCTCAGAGAAGGCCCGTAAACACACAAGGACCGTTCCGACGTTTGTTGAGGAACGGTCCTTGTGTGTTTTGGGTGATGGATTTCCGGGATCAGTTTGTTTGGAACTGAACCTTGTCCCGGCTTACGGGCATGCCGTGTTCGCAAAACCAGGGGAAGAGGTCCTTGCCGGCAGCAATGCTCATGATGGCGACTGCATCGTCCAGAGAATAGCCGTGTTTCAGTTTGGCAGGTACATATTTGCGCTTGGCCTGGAAGTATTTGGCGAGGAAGTCGGGATTGTCCTTGCGGAGCTGCTCAAAGACCCAGAAGGATTTACCCCAATTGACGGCTCGTTGTTGTCCCGGATCCAGTTTTGGTGCACTGTCCGGTCCGTTGCCGTTCAAATCGTACAATTTCATTTCGGGATCCACTGCGAGAGCAGGCTTGATAGTGTTGGCGATGCGTTTGGCTGCTTCCTCGGGATATCCCTGATCTCCCATGACGAGGTCTCCGACATAAGTGGCAATGGGTTCATTCCAATAAGGTTCCGCATGAGGGTGTACCCAGGAGTGGACATTTTCATGGGTAATAAATTCGATCATGCTATCTTCCCTTTCCGGGAAACCTCCCCAGAAGACGGCTAGTCCGATATGGCGACCATTGGAATACCCTCCTCCTCCCGTTGCGAGCAGGCCCACTTCGCTTGACATGCCGGGAGAGAGTGGAACACCCATGAATTTCTCAATACTCGGACGGCATCGGGTATCCATTTTGATCATAGCTTCTGCGCTGGGGGCCAGATAGTCGCTCCAGTGATAGACGAGTGAACCGACTTGCCGGGAATTGTCCGTACGGACAAGATCTCCTCCATCCACTTTTTGATCCAGGTTGACTTGGCGGCCTGAACCCAGCCGGACGAGAAGTCCGTTGATCCATTCATTGTTGATAGATCCTTCTTTTTTCTGAGAACGTTGGCCGAAGAGAGTGGATGATGCGGCCAGGACTTTCCCATGGCCTACTTTTTTTTCTGCCAGGACGGGAACTCCATCGGCATTGACAACGAGAGGTTGCCACTCTTCCGGCTTGCTGAATGTGAGAGTAAATCCGTTGGGTGACTCGATCTCTCCGGAAAGTCCGGAATTGGCCGTGAAACTCAGCGGTGCTTTGCCGGAGGCGCCGAATTGTACATCGAAGACGCCGGCTATGGCGTTTTGCTGTTTGCTGCCGGGGGACCCCATGATGACAAGGCCACCTCCGTTTTCGACGAATTTTTTCACGATGGCTTTGTCGTCATCGGTGTAGGGGACTTTGTCGTCACAAGCCGGGAGGATGAAGACGTTGGCATTGTCGAGTTGCAAATTTTTGAGAGATCTCCAGTTGTTGACACCGTTTTGACCGGGTTTCATGTAGTGGTGCAGAAAGGTCCCGAAACCCGTGTAGAAGGAATAGCCGTGGGTAAGGTCAACGACGACGGACAGAGGGGAAGACGATGTTCCCGTACCAGTGGTGGTAGTGCCGATTGCCGAGGTAACTGCCAGTAGGGGCAGGATGAGAGATAGAAAGAAACTTTTCATGACTCTCCTACTTACGTAAGAGGAAATGGACTTCTTTCACAATCCTTTTTTCGGAGACAGACTAAGGGAAACAGGCTATTGACACGATTTTATGTGTCGGAATGACATGTAAAATAGGGGGGATGATCGGATGGGAATCTTTCAAAAAACTGTTTAAGTAATTTTTCCATAGCCAGGAATTAAAAAATATATTTCCGATGTATTTACGTTTTTTGATTTTTTCTGGATATGTAGATGATTCGTAAATATATTAGATCACTCGTTTTTAGTATATTATTGTAATTTCAAAAACTTGATTTTTTGTTTTATTCGTTTGCTTTGATAAGTATTATTTATATTTATTCAGACAATTTTTCACGAGTGGTTTCATATATCGAAAAAATCTTTGATTTATTATGTGAAAATTTGGTGATTTGGAATGTATGTTTTTAGTCTTGTGCGACGAAAATAAATCTGTTTCGTTCTGCCTGGAATTAATATCCATTACAAAAATCATGAGACCCATTCTTCCCCTTCAATTGCGACGCTGCCTGCTGGCGAGCTTCTTCCTGTCTTTTTCTTCCTCGGGTGCGGACTATACCATAGACGCTTCTCAAGCTTCCAACCCTGGACGGAATGTCTACCAAACACTGGCGGAATTGGTTTCCTCCGGAACCTTGTCCGCAGGAGACACAGTCATTCTGAATAATGACGACTTTTCTCTTGTGTCCGGTTTGTCTGTTCCCGTCAATTTCCGTTCGAATGATCCGGAGACGCCGCGCAAGGTAGATCTGACCGGATTGGGGAATACTCCTTTGTTTAAACTATCCCGGGGTGACTATATGATCGATATGAAATCCGTTGTCTTGACCAATGCTTCGGGCAGAGTAATTTATTGTTTAGATCAATCCTCCAGTTCCGGGACTGTTTCTCTGAAAGTTTCCGACGATGTCGCATTCAAGAATAATCACAGTTCTGGCGTGAATGAGTATGGAGGAGCGATTTCCTTGTATTCATACGTAGCTTCCAAATTGGCCGTAGGTGATAATACCACGTTCGAATCGAATTACGCTACCGGTAGCGGTGGTGCCATTAGTGTTCATTCATACGGGAGTAAGGAAGCTGTGCTGACTATGGGCAACAACGCCGTTTTTACTGGTAACTATGCCGGTAGCGGTAAAGACGGAGGAGCAATTCATGTATACGGCGCTGGCGGTTCCACCGTGAGTCTCGGGGATAATATGAAATTCGTTGGTAATTATGTCCCCAATGGTTATGGTGGATCAGGCGGTGCTATTTATGTCGTTATGCCTGACAGTACAAAATACGGTGAGAACAGTCTTTCTTTGGGTTCCAACGCTGTGTTTACCGGGAATTATGTCAATGGTCGTTACAGTTATGGGGGGGCTATTGCAATGCATTCTGCTTCTCGATCGGAAATCTCAACATTGGTCCTGGGAACCGGAGCCGTCTTTACCGGGAATTACATTTTTTCTACAGCTGGAGCCGGTTATGACAGCTACGGCTATGGGGGGGCGATTTATGCAGCGTCAGGAAGATTTGTGAATCTCATTGTTCAGGACGGAGCCGTCTTTACCGGCAATTATGCCTGGTCAAGAGGCGGAGCTATTTATCTGCAAAGCAGCAAGGAGGGGAGTACCAGTCAGTTGCTGGCACTGAGCCGGGATGTCATTTTCAGCGGTAACAAGATTGGAGGTACGTTTACCCAACACTCGGATGGTACCTTTTCCGTCGAAAACGGTATTGCCAATGCGATTCATATAAGAGGCCAACAAGACGTGCAACTTGCCGCTTCTGAAGGAAGGCAGGTTCGGTTCAATGATCCTCTCGTCACTTCTGCTGCCAGTGCGGGGTCTTATCCCAATTATACAGAGCTTGAAAATATCACCCTTTCCATTAATCAATACTCAGACACCAGCGGCTCCGTTTACCAAACAGACGGTACGGTTATTTTCAGCGGGGAACTCTATCAAGGGGACTCTTCCCATCTGGTCGCGAGCCGTTATAGTGATTTCAAGGGACAAACAACTCTCTACGGGGGGACCCTCATTTTAGAACATAACGTGGTTTTCGGTAATTCCGAGTTGCGGGACGACACATCCATGGTCCTTAAAAACGGAACCTTGGAAATCACCGGTGGCAGTACGATCAATGCTGCTTCTTTCACCGTCTCCCATGCGGACATTGTTTTGCGTCCGGGAACCAGCGCTTTCATCAATGCTAAAAACGTGGATATGTCTCAAGGCTTTGTTTTCGACATGCAGAGGCAGTTCCAAAGCTCCGCTTCCCTGGAGTTGTCTCACGGAATGTCCATCTCGGCCTCAAATTCCTTCCTGGTGGGTGGTAACATCGGCATTTTGGATAACTACGTATCCTCCGATTACTTTTATGCGGACAACTCTTGGGCGCAAGAGCGTGTCTTCGTTGTGCTGACGGATTCGGACAAGACTCATGACGGTGATTTTTCCGGTACTTATTCCATGGCTACTGGTTCCGAGTATGTGGAGAGTCCCTATACTTATACGGGAGTTTGGAGTTATCAATGGCTGGATGCGGACGGGGACGGTTTCCCGGAACAGCTTCAGCTTGTCTGGACGCCCGACCGCGTAGATCCTCCCGATCCGGTGGACCCTCCCGATCCGGTAGATCCGGAGGAGCCTGTAGATCCAACTCCTCCCGTTCCTCCAACACCTGGCATTCGGGACATTTTGCCCGAATTGGCGGGAGGACTCGCAATGAACTCCATGTGGTCTTCCGCCTCCAACGTCCTCGGTATGTCGGGAGCTGCTCTTGAGGGCCTGGATACGCTGAGATTCACTACGGGGCCGGAAAACAACTATTGGATCAAGGGGCTGGGAGATTTTCTTTACCATGCCTCCGAAGGTGTCCGGGACGGATTCGACTACAACGGCGGAGGATATGCCGTGGGGGCGGATCGCAGAGTAGCGAAGAATACGATTCTTGGCCTGGGGTTCGGCGATCTCTATGGTAGAATGTACAGCCGCAGCTTTGTGGGTGACATCGGTCAGCAAACCGAAATCGCCATGCTTTATGGAGGATGGAACAAAAACCTCGACAGGAACAATACTCTCATCGTGACGGGTTCCGTAGGCTATGGCTGGACGGACAACAGAATGAATTCTTTCCATACCGGCGGATGGTCTCACGGAAAATGGACTAACCGTACTTTGGGCGCTACCCTCAATGGGAAATGGAGCCGTCGGGTGAGTGAAGCTGTGTCGATGGATTTCATACTCGGACTGGAATACACGGACGTGACGCAGGAGTCTTTTACGGAAACGGGGTGGGATGCTCGCCGTTTTGAAAAAGGACATTTGAAGAATTTGTCCATGCCTGTAGGAGTGGGTATGACCTGTCGTAGCGAGCTGATGGGAAGGGAGTGGCTTAACAGCGTGGTGGTGAGTTACCTGCCCGATGTGTACCGGGAAAATCCGAGTGCATCTGCGGAACGTCTGCTCAACGGCTATCACTGGGAAGCAAAAGGTGCGACTCCCTCCCGAAACGCCGTGAGGGTGAATGTGTCCAGTGCTCTCCAGTTGAATGATCGCTGGAGGGTGTACGCAGGTTATGAGTTTGAAGGAAGGAACAAGGCCGTGGCACACCGGTTTAACGCAGGGGTGAGTTTCTCCTATTGACGAGAGATTGAAAAGCTTCCCTTTTCCTCTTTTGTAGAGGGGAAGGGAAGCTTTACGTATTTGTTTTCCGGTTATGTCCCATGATCCTATATGTCTTTTTGTATGGCATTGGGCATTGTTGTTCTCTATAAGAGAGGTCAGGTATGAGTGTTCTTCTTCATATTTGCTGCGCCCCCTGTTCCATTTCCTGTATTGAGTTGCTGAGAGGGGAGGGAATCGAACCGACTGGATTCTGGTTTAATCCGAATATTCACCCTTATAAGGAATACCAGGCCAGGAAGGATACTCTGGTAGAATATGCGGGGGAGATCGGGTTGGAACTGATTACAAGGGATGAGTACGGACTGAGACCGTTTATCCGGGCAATTTATCCATCGCTGGAGAATCGTTGCGGAACGTGTTACCGGATGCGTTTTGAAGCAACGGCTCGTTTTGCCGCCGAAAACGGTTTCGACGGGTTTTCTTCGACTTTGTTCGTAAGTCCGTACCAGAATCATGAATTGCTGCGTGAAACGGCCGAAAAGGCTGCGGAACAATTCGGTGTCCATTTTGTCTACCGTGATTTTCGTCCCGGTTTCAGGGAAGGACAGCAAAAGGCCAGAGCCCTTCAATTATATATGCAAAAATATTGCGGATGCGTGTTTAGTGAGGAGGAACGTTACCTGCAACGGAAGAAGTAACGTTCCCTATTGTCTATCATGCTCCGGATTTTGTCCGTCCCTTGGTCAATTAACCGGCGTTGCCGGCTTCTATGGATTGATTTATTTTTCCGATGTCGCTGCTTTGTAGTCGGCATCGGAGACCGGTTCCCGCCAGGTGTTCTTGTTCGTTTGCGGATTGCATTCGATGGCGAGGTGGGAAAACCATCTATCCGGTGCGGCTCCATGCCAATGTTCTACATTCGGCGGGATTTCCACCACGTCTCCTGCCTGTAGCTTGCGGGCTGATTTTCCGCGTTCCTGATAGTAACCGATTCCTCCGACGGCAATCAGCATTTGTCCTCCGGTATGGCTGTGCCAGTTATTGCGGCAACCCGGTTCAAAGGTAACGTTGGCGACAGGAACTCCGAGTCTCTTGTCCTGCGTCAAGGGAGCCAGCCATGACTTTCCGGAGAAATACTGAGAGTATCCCGTATTTTCTCTTCCTGTTGGAAACGGGCTGATTGAGGGAATCCCGTTATGGTCTGTTCTGGCGATGGCGACGATTGCCTTTGTCTGTTCATCGTTAAGGCCGTTGTGCTTGCCAATGGCAATGTGGCCGTTCAACTGGCTGTCCACACCGTCCATTGCGGCGAGCATGGCAATTGTGGCCACCTCACGGGTTTGCCAGTCCAGATTATCACGTCCGAAAATGTCTCCGAAGAGATGGGCTTTCAGGAACTCGTCAATAGACGGTGCAAATTCGTAGATAGCGCCTTGAACGGGTACTCCTATAAGTTTCGTCTGGTTTTCCGTCCCGAATTCAATGCTTTTCCCTGCGGGGAGAGGTCCGGGCAATTTTCCCTGCCGATCTTTGTTTCCGCGTTCCTCAAGGAGGTTTTTGAATGTGTTCAAGGCATTGAGACTACGTGGAAATCCGCAGTAGGCGTAGACTTGTACGAGGACTTCCTTCAACTCGTTGACCGTGACTCCGGCATTCAGACCGGAAGTAAGAGCTTCCTTGAGTCCGTCTTGGTTGCCTTTGGCTGCCATGGAAGCGGCGGCGGCTATTTTCTGCTGTCTGATCGTTAGCGAATTCATGTTGGTGTCATTTCCATAAGTTACAGTACAAATTACGGCGAGAAGTGCGCCCAAAAAGAGTGATTGCATAGTTTTTCTCCTTTGTCTCCGGTGTTTGTTTCCCAACTGCTCCGACAAGCGTTATTTGGCCTCATGATCCGTGATACGAGTCCGTATTTCCTTTTTAGCATGCTTTTACATCATAGCAAATACTTCTTTAGTATGGACTATTATACTTGTTAGGCATAGTGTATTATCTTATGGTAAAAAGATAATAAGAAGGAATAATTAATGGAAATCAGAGTATTACGTTATTTTTTGGCAGTAGTGAGGGAGGGGAGCATTACGAGGGCGGCAGAATCTCTGCATGTTACCCAGCCTACGCTTTCCAGGCAGTTGAAAGACCTGGAAGACGAGTTGGGTCAGAAACTTTTTATCCGGAATTATCACCATATCACCTTGACGGAGGAAGGAAGGTTGTTCAGACAGCGAGCTCAGGAGATCATGGAGATGGTCTGCAAGACCGAATCTGAATTTGCAGCCATGGGAAATACCGTTGGCGGGGACATTTATATCGGGGGGGGAGAATCTGTTGCGATGAGGTTGATTGCCCGAGTGATGAGAGAAGTACAGACCGCCTATCCGGATATCCGATTTCACCTTTACAGCGGAATTGCAGATGACATTATGGAACGCCTTGACAAAGGTATGTTGGATTTCGGTCTTCTGATTCAGCCGGCCAATACCGCTAAATACGATTGCATCGACTTGCCGGCAAAAGATACATGGGGAGTTATTATGAGGAAGGACTCTCCCCTGGCTACGAAAAAGACTATTGATCCCCAGGACTTGCTGGGACTTCCCCTGATTTTCTCTTCCAGACAAATAGTCCGGAACCAATCCGGGATGATTGGATATCCCGAATGGTTTGGCGGGAATTTCGACAAATTGAACGTGGTGTCTACTTACAACCTCATTTATAATGCGGCTCTCATGGTGGAGGAGGGGCTCGGTTATGTCATTGGCCTTGACCATTTGATTCATGTAACAGGGAACGGAAATCTTTGTTTTAGGCCATTGCAACCCAAATTGGAATCGGGAGTGAGCATTGTGTGGAAGAAATTCCAGGTGTTTTCGAACGCTGCTGAGATTTTCCTCAAAGCGCTTCGGCACCAATTTACCCAGCAGCAAGACTCCGGAGAATGAATTGGAACGGGTTGATGATTCCTCTTCTCGGAACGTGTCGGAAGCAGATCCCCAAAAATCAAACTTGAGAAAAATTATTGAAACTTTTCCTGCAAGGTGGAGTATAATTCTCCGTGAACGGTTTTTTGAAAATTGGTATTGTAGTAGGTGTAGCGGCTGTCGGGTGGTGGGGCTGGTCAATGTGGAAGGCGGAAGATGGCATTCAGATTCAATTCAAAACATCTCCTTTGGAAAAATCGGACTTTCGGTTGACTATTGATTCAACGGGAACGGTGGAACCTACGGAGCTTGTGGAAGTGAGTGCCCAGGTGACCGGGATTATTCTAGAACTTGGCAAGGATGTGAATGGCAAGACGGTCGATTATGCCAGTGAGGTCAAGCAGGGCCAGCTTCTGGCAAGGATCGACGACGTTGTAGTGAAGAACGACATCAAGAGAGCTGAAGCCAACATTGCTCAGTCCAAGGCTAATATTGCCCAGTGCGAGGCCAATATCCTGCAAGCCGAAGCCCAGCATCGCCAGGCGAAGCGTGATCGTGCCCGTGCGGAGAAGCTGGGGCCGGGCGATGCATTGTCCCAGTCCAGTTACGATCAGTATATATCTGCGGAAGAAGTGGCGAATGCCGCCGTGGCGTCTTCCAAAGCTTCTTTGGAGCAGGCTAAGGCTTCTTTGCTGGCCGCGGAAGCCGCCTTGGTGATTGAGAAGCGCAATCAGGAATATACGACGATTACTTCCCCCGTGGACGGTACGGTCATTACTCGTCTTTATAACGTCGGTTCGACAGTGGTGTCCAATATGAGTGCGACGACCATGTTCTATGTGGCCAAGGATTTGAGTGAAATCCAGGTCTGGGCTGCCGTGAACGAAGCTGACATTGCCAATATCCACCCCGGTCAGAAGGTTCTCTTTTCCGTTGATGCTTACCCTGGGCGTTCCTTTAGCGGAACGGTCAACAAGATCCGTCCGAATGCGACGATGACATCCAATGTTGTGACCTATATTGTGGAGGTCGATGCCAAGAACCCCAACAAGATTCTGCGTCCCTACATGACGGCCGATGTCAATTTCATCGTGCAGGATTTGAAGGATGTATTCGTTGTGCCGAATGCGGCGTTGAGATTTTCTCCGACGAAGGAAATGATCGATCCTGCAATCAAGGACGAATTCAAGAAGAAGAGCGAAGAAATTTATGCCAAGATCCAGGAAGATGTCGCGCAGGCGGACGGCAGTGGCAAAGAACCGGAGAAGGAGCTTTCCCTGATCTGGGAAAAGAAAGGAAATTATGTAGCTCCCATCTGGGTGATGGCTGGTGAAACCAATGGAATGGTAACTCCGGTTGAGTCCAAGCAGTTGAAAGAAGATATGGAGATTGTTCTCTCGGCTACGGGTCAAGACGGTTCCGCCGCCGTGGAAAGCGATGAGTCGGCGACGACGAATCCCTTCGTGCCCAAGATGCCTCCCAGACGTAAGAATCAAAACAAGAAGAGCAGTTCCAACAGTGGGCCTCCTCCTCGTCCCTGATCCATTCGGGAAGGCCGGCCCTTTCCCGGAGTTCCTCCGGTACGGAAGAACTCCGGGAGCGAAAGGGAAGCTGTTGTTTCATCCAAAAAAGTTTTATTCTGTTGTGATTACATTGCGAGACATAACCAAGGTTTACCGTCTGGGCGAGATTGATCTGGAGGTACTTAAGGGGATTTCCCTGAGTATCGGCGAAGGTGAGTTCGTCTCCCTGACCGGGGCATCCGGTTCCGGTAAATCTACCTTGATGAATATCCTGGGCTGTCTGGATCGTCCGACAGCCGGACAATACATTATCGCCGGTCAGGATGTGGCCGAGGCGAATGCCGACCAACGCGCCCTGTTGCGCAACAAGAGGATCGGATTCGTATTCCAGAACTTCAATTTGCTTTCCAGAACGTCCGCTTTGGAAAATGTGATGATGCCGGCTGCCTACTGTCATCCCCCCAGGTCGATGAAGGAAATTCGTTCCCGTGCTGAGGAATTGCTTCATATCGTCGGACTTGACGATCGCATGGATCATTCTCCCGCCCAATTGTCCGGTGGTCAGCAACAACGTGTGGCTATTGCCCGTTCCCTGATTAACAATCCCAGTATTCTTCTGGCAGACGAACCGACGGGTAATCTGGATTCTTCGACTTCCCGCGAAGTTCTGCACATGTTCAGGGATTTGAATCGAGAACAGGGGATTACCGTCATTTTGGTGACGCACGATCCGAAGATTGCCTCTTTTACCGACCGAGCTATCCACATGGTGGACGGGCGTATCAGCGAAGGGGTATCCTCCATGATTAATGAGGACAAGTTATGAAATTCATTCCCCTTCTCAAAACCTGTATCCGAGCTCTCGTCCGCAATCCGATGCGGGCGTCCTTGACGATCCTCGGTATTATTATCGGTATTGCAGCCGTGATTGCGATGATGGAAATCGGACGGGGGTCGACCGAGCAAATCAAGAGCCAGATTGCTTCCATGGGGGCGAATACGCTCAATATCTTTCCCGGTTCCGTTACACGCGGCGGCGTTCGTTCCGGTGCCGGTGGGAGAGCGTCCCTGACTCCCGGAGATTGCGAGGCCATTGCCCGTGAATGCGAAACCGTTGTCCGGGCTACGCCCGTCGTGAGAACGAGCGGGCAGATTGTGTACGGCAATACAAACTGGAGCGCCGGTTCTATTGAAGGCGGTACGGTAGATTACCTCCGTATCCGCGATCTTGAAGATCTTGAATCGGGGAATCCCTATTCAGAGGCGGACGTAACAAGCGCCAGGCGGGTTTGCCTGCTGGGGCAGACGATTGTTCGGGAATTGTTCGGAACTGAAAATCCCATAGGAAAAGATGTCCGCATCAAGAACGTATCATTCAAGGTGATCGGTGTCCTGAAAAAGAAGGGAGCCAATATGATGGGGCGCGATCAGGACGATATCATCGTCATGCCGTGGACGAGTATTTCCTCCCGTCTTCAAGGGCTGGGCGGATATGCTTCCGCTTCCTCCTCCTCCTCGGCGACGAGTACGACGGTCAAGAATGCCCGTTCGCTTTCCTTCCCGACGACATCTGTCAATTACTATGCAACGACGGAGAAGGAACCCTACTCGGATGCTCCTCATCCCCGTCGTTTCAAGACTATTGAAAACATCATGGTGGAAATCTCCAATCCGGCCGAATCCCAAAAGTGCATTGAGGAGATTTCCCTGGTGCTGCGGGCGCGCCACCGTCTGCAGGAAGGCGACGATGACGATTTCCGCGTCTGGGATATGGCGGAAGTATCCCGCGTGATGAGTTCCACTTCCGAGGTGATGACCAATCTTCTCCTTGTTGTGGCTATGATCTCCTTGGTCGTCGGCGGCGTCGGCATTATGAACATCATGATGGTATCCGTAACGGAACGTACCCGTGAAATCGGTCTGCGCATGGCTGTGGGAGCCCGTCCTCGCGACATCATGCGTCAATTCCTGCTGGAAGCCGTGCTTCTTTGCCTGATCGGCGGTGCCATTGGTATTGTCTTTGGACGTACTGTGTCTCTGATTGTCAGCCATGTGCTCAAGTGGCCAACGGCAACAGCCCCGGAAGCTATGGTTCTGGCAGTGGCCGTTTCGGCGGCTATCGGTTGTATTTTTGGTTGGTATCCGGCGTGGAAGGCTTCCAAGATGGATCCTATCGACGCATTGCGCCATGAGTAAACGTAATAGTCAGTTTTTTGTCCTCTGTACCCATATCTTTTTATTCCATGAGAATTGCTTCTTACATTTGCCTGTCCTCCTGCTTGCTGACCTCCTGTATGGTGGGTCCTGATTTTACAAAACCCGAGAGCAGTTTGCCTGCTTCCTGGGCGACGGCGCTTCCTCCGAAATCGAATTTGAAAGATCTGACTGCCTGGTGGACGATTTTTGGAGATCCTCAATTGAACCGTCTTGTGGCGCAAGCCGAGTCGAACAATCCCGACATGAAAATGGCCCTGATGCGCGTTCAGGAAGCCCGTTCATCAGCCAGGATAGCGGGAGCCTCCCTGTTGCCTTCATCCAGTGCCGGCTTCGGTGCAGGCCGGGGAACATCCGACGGCTGGGGAAGGTCTTCTTCCTCATCATTCTCTCTGAATGCGGATGTGTCCTGGGAATTGGACGTATTTGGCGGCAATCGCCGTACGGTGGAAGCGGCAATGGCATCCCTGCTTTCCACGGAGGCTAATGCTTTGTCCGTGAAAACGGCGCTTATGGCAGAGGTTGCGACGACGTATTTTTCATGGATTGCATCGGTGGAGGAATTGCGCGTTGCCAGGGAACAACTTGAACTTCAGAAAAAGACGCTGGATATCGTCACGAGACGCAAAAATGCGGAACTGGCATCTTCCCTCGACCTGGAACAGGCCAGATCCCAGGTTGCCAGTACGGAGGGCAATATTCCGGTGATGGAGGCCAACATGAAGGAGATGGAAAATACACTGAGCGTGCTCCTCGGTTCCTATTTGAAGCAAGGACGCTTGACTACTCCTTCTCTGGAATTGACGGGTAAATTGCCGACGGTACCGATTGGCCTGCCTTCGGAGTTGCTGAGGAGGCGTCCCGACATCATCGGCGCTGAAGCGGATCTCCACGCCGCCGTAGCCAATGTCGGTGTTGCCGTTTCCGATTTGTATCCGCGTTTCAGTTTGACGGGATCTGCCTCGTCGGGAGCCCGGTCGTTTGACGATGTGTTTCGCAGTCATTCCGCCAATTGGTCTCTCGGCAGCAATGTGAGCCAGCCCTTGTTCCGCGGCGGGGAGCTGAGGGAACGAGTCAAGATGCAGAAGGTGGCGGCCGAACGGGCTGGAGAGGCGTATCGCAAAGTCCTCATTACGGCTGTGAGCGAGGTGGAAAGCGCCTTGATTGATTATGCTTCCAGCAAGGAACGGCTCTCTTACCTGATTGAGCAGAATGAATCCAACAAGAAAGCTGCCAAGTATTCACTGGATCTGTACACGGCCGGGCAGACGGATTTCCTGAATGTGGTGACGGCGCAAAGTTCGTGGCTGCAGTCGGAAGTTTCTATTGTTTCCATGCGCCAGAATATCCGTAAATCCGTTGTCAAGCTAGCCCTTGCCCTTGGCGGCGGCTGGTAAACATGAGAGAAAGCACAGTGCTTGTCTTGCGTTTCTGTTTCAGTTCTGCTTTGGGGAGGATTGGAGGCGGGGCATGACGGGAATGTGGTACTCAATGGCGTCGAGTTGTTTGCCGGTATCACTACGGATTTCGGAGCGGTCAGCCATGATACCTCCGCAGGATTCCGGGATGCGGCGGCTGGCGATGTTGCGTCTGTCTGCCTTATAGATGAAGTAATCGGGGTTGAGACAGGAAGCTGCAAAATCCATGATTCCCAGAATGGCCTCCTTCCCGAATTGGTGCCCATGTGCTTCTTGTTTCAGCCAGATGCCTAATTCCGGAGTCGGAGTGTGGTATTCGTGGAGGCCGGAGCAACCGAGGAATTCTCCGGTTTCCGTCAGGATGATGGCGAATTCGAGATCTGTACCGTTTTGTCTGGCCGTAATCGCGTTTTGGATGAATTCCCGGGTATCTCTGATATCACCTGTGGGCTGGGGGATCATGTAAGCAGTGATATCCAGAGTGAAAAAGCGGAAGATATCATCTTCGAAACGTTCCGTCAGAGGGACGAGTTGCAGACGTGCCGTAATGATGGTTGTCTCTGCAATATTCATGATGGGACGGAGGAATACGGAAATGTGGTGCGCGATAGGCGAGAACGCAGCCAAGGGGCAGTCGGGGAGATATTGCGGGTAGCAATTTCGATCGGAGTCCCCTGGTCGACGATAATACCTCCATTTTTCCCGGCGCCGGGCCCCATGTCAATCATCAGGTCGGCTGCGGCAAGCATGTCCAGATTGTGTTCAATACACAAAATGGTATGTCCCGCATTCCTTAGTTCGCCGAGTGCCTGGATGAGCATGGCCACTTCTTGGAAATGGAGACCGGTGGTAGGTTCGTCCAGAATGAACAGGCTGGGCGGAAGTCCTCCGGGATTATCGGGAATTTTGGCCAGTTCCGTAGCGATTTTAACGCGTTGCGCTTCTCCACCGGAAAGCGTGGAGGAGGGGCGGTCTAGCGTCATGTAACCGAGGCCTATACGCTGGAGGCTTTTGAGGATGGCCGCTGCTCTGGGGATGGGGGCGAAGATTTCCAGAGCTTCATCTACGCTGAGGGCAAGGAGTTGAGCAATGGATTTGCCTCTCCAGGTGACTTCCAAGGTTTCCCGGTTGTAGCGGCGGCCCTGGCAGGCGTCGCAGGGGACGATGACATTGCTGAGGAAGTGCATGTCCACTTCGATGAATCCTGTACCAAGGCACCGTTCACAGCGTCCGCCGCGTACATTGGTAGAAAAGCGCGAGGCGGTGTACCCTCGTTGGCGGGAAAGGGGAAGATGGGCAAATAGAGGTCTTAGGATGTTCAGAAAACCTGTGGCCGTAGCAGGAGTCGAGCGCGGAGATTGGCCGATGGGAGATTGGTCGATGAGGGCGAAACGGGAAAATGAGGATGCCCCTTCAAGGGAATCCCAAACGGGACCGGCGCCTTTGGGGTCGGCGTCTTTTAACGCCGGGATCAGGCAGTCCATGACAAGGGTAGATTTGCCGGATCCAGATGGGCCTGACAGGCAGGTAAGCGTTCCTCCGCGAAGGATGAGATCCACATTTTTCAGATTGTGGGCATGGGCACCTTTCAAGACAAGGCCGGAGGGGGATTCCCGGAGGGGGGCTGATGAAAAGGACGGCATTTGCCTGGAACCGGAGAGCCATGGGCCGGTGATGGACTGGGGGGCATCCATGATTTCCAAAGAGGTCCCCTGAAAGAGGACGGAACCGCCTAAAGGACCTGAACCGGGCCCCATATCTACCAGATAGTCCGCTTCACGAAGAAGCTGCTCGTCGTGCTCGATGACGAGGATAGTGTTGCCCATGTCCCGGAGGCGTTTGAGAGCCTTGATCAACCTGTCCGTATCTTCAGGATGCAAACCGATGGTCGGTTCATCCAGGATATAGAGAACTCCGGAGAGGCCTCCTCCCAGCTGGGAAGCTAGCCGGGCTCGTTGAAGTTCTCCTCCGGACAAGGTAGATGCCGGGCGAGAGAGAGACAAATAACCCAGGCCGAGAGAATTGAGGAATCCCGTCCTCTTTTCGATTTCGTTTTTGACCTGGCGGATGGCCGGTTCCATGAATCCGGGAATTTCCAGATGAGCCATACATGCGGCAAAGTCTTCAAGCGGCATGTCCAGGAGTTCCGGAAGGGATACTTCACTGCTGCCAGTGAGGAGGGTGACGGCGCGTGCAATGGGATTGAGACGGCTCCCCCGGCATTCCGGGCATTTGATGGTATGGCGTGCTTTTTTTCCGGAGGAATTGGCATTCACCGTGCCCATACCTTGGCAGGCAGGGCAGAAGCCTTGAGGGGAATTGAATGAGAAATGTTTGGGGGTGAGCTGGGGCAGGACGAAGCCCGTATCCGGATTGCGGTATCGGGTATAGAAGGATTCATGACGGGCAGGAGCGTCTTGTGGCTGAAGAACGGCACTGATTTCGTCCGGGTTGATACGGAATGCCGTTTGCATGGAGTCTGCCAGGCGTGAGGCGGATTCCTCGCCGCGTAGAATGATGCGGTCGATGACGATGGAGAGATGTTCCGGTGCGCTGTTGAGGGCTCCGGTCAGAATATCGTCGATGTCGCGGATTTCTCCGTCCCACATGACGCGCAGGAATCCCTGCCTGAGGAAGTCCCTCAGGGTATCCTTCACATCCGATTCTTCTCCGGACAGGAAACCGGAATGTACGGGGGACAGGAGGGTAAGGCGGGTTCCTGCCGGATTGGCCAGAAGAGCTTCGGCGATGGAATCTGACGTCATGCGGATAAGTTCGCGACCGGTATCCGGATCGTGGGGAATGCCGATTGCAGCGAATGCGACACGAAGATAGTCGATGATTTCCGTGATGTTACCCAAGAGAGAGCGCGGACCGTAAAGGCCGGGGGATTGTTCCAGACAGAGGGCAGGAGGGAGGCCGGTGATGGAATCCGCGTCTGGTTTGTCCGGCTGAGTCATGGATTGCCGGATTTTGGATGAAAGGCAGTCGAGGAAACGTCTTCTGGATTCGGCGAAGAGCGTATCAACGGCCAAGGTCGATTTTCCGGATCCGGACGGTCCGCACAGGACGATCAGGGAGTTGCGGGGCAGATCGATATCAATGTTTTTGAGATTGAACTGCTTGGCTCCGCGGATGGATATGGGGAGTTTGGCGTTCATGCGGGTACCGTTTTGGAGTACTGGCCGAAGTGGGAACCTCCTTCTTCAATGATAAGGTTGGGGCAGTTGACATCGCCGAGGATTTTGCCGGTTCGTGTGATGGTGATTTTTTCTTTACAGTTCAAGGTTCCATTGAAGACTCCGGCGATGGTAGCATTCTGAACCGAGACAGGCTGGACGAACGTAGCATTGACTTTGCGTTCAAGGATGAGTTCCCGGGCGCATAGCCTGCCTTGAATGTGTTGATCCTCCTTGATGGTACAGGTGCCGGAACAGGTGAAGTTGCCGGAGAGTTTGCCCATGAGGGTCAAGTGACGGGCTTCAATCGTGATTCCTTCCAGCCGGGTTCCTTCCCGGACGAGGACATCGCCGCGCGTGCGGGCTGTAGTTCGATAGGATCGGCTGTGAATGGCAATGTCATCCAGATTGATGTATGCGGAGCAGTGGTGGCATTTGGCGGAAAGGGCGGCTTCCGGAACGAGGGAAATTCGTCCGCATTCAAAACAGATGACGGGTTTTTGAGAGATATTTGCTTTGGGGGTATCCCCTATAGCGGAGAGGGTCTCCATAAAAGATGTCTTTGGCACCGTATCGGTCATGCTCCGCTTGCCGGAAGGAGCCTCCGTTTTTCTGGGAATAGGATGGAATGTCGATGAATGATTCATGCGGGCCGGTAAGGTTGGAGCCGAAGAAAACGGTACCCCTGCGCGCCGTGATGACGGAGGGGTACCATGAAGATATGGAAAGAGGAAAAATAACTCCGTTTTCCTGTCCGCAACCGGCTTATTCGCCAGAGACGAAGGATGAGGGAGGAATATCGTCTACGGTAAATTCGCTCTGTTTGACGGAGGAGATTTCAGGTTCTTGGGGAAGAGGAATGGAGGTGGAGGGAACGCCTACCGTGGAACGTCCGATGAAGATGGCTCCTGCTTCGACTGAGAGCTGGGCTGCCTTGATATCGCCGACGAGTTCTGCGGAGGCTTTTAGTTCCACTCTGTCGGTGACGGTGATATTACCGATGACTTTACCGTGGATTGTGACGGATTTGGTATTGATTTCCGCCTTGATTTCCGCGTTTTCTCCAATGGTTAGGATACCGTCGGAAAAGATTTTGCCTTCTACATAACCGTCGATCAGCAGATCGTCCACAAAACGCAGGGTACCGACAACTTCTACATCTGAGTTGAGTACGTTGCGAGTGATGGACTGGGGAGCCCGGGTCATGGGGCTTTGTGCGGTAAAGGAGGGTACTTCCGGTGCGGGAGCGGGAGCTTCATCATGGATGGAGTTCCATGCTGGAGAGGAGGGCTGCTGGTACGTATCGTGGGAATCCGTATCAGTAGGCGTGGAAGAAGGGGGAACCGTTTTAAATGACTTGAACATGATGGTCGGGTAGGGGGTAAAAGTTGCCGTTGGAGAATTCCGAAAGGAATCTAGAATAGATACGTTGCAAATGGAACATTTTTTATCGTATGCAATGAAAAAAAGGGAGATTATTTTTTCTTCTTCCCGGGACGTGAACTTTGTGTGGTGGATTTCTTTTTACCCTGCGACGGTTTTGTTGTTGTTTCTTCTTCTAAAGTCTTTTTATACAGTGGGTAGTTTTCTTTTTCACCAGCTGACGGATCGGGGTATTCAAGGCGAAGGGATGCGAGTTTTTCAACAATGGCGGTGAGGACAACGATACGTGCAAACCATTTGTTGTCGGCCGGGACAATATACCATGGGGCATTGCTGGACGAAGTGTGCGTGATCATGGATTCAAACGCTTTTTGGTAGTCGTCCCAGAAGACGCGTTCCCGGATGTCGGAAGGGGAGAATTTCCAGTTTTTTTCCGGGATGTCCAAGCGATCCAGAAAGCGTTTTTTCTGTTCTTCGGGCGAGATGTGGAGGAAAAATTTGATAATGTGCGTCTTGTTGCGGGAAAGATGTTCCTCCATGTGACGGATGGATTTGTAGCGATCCTTCCAGAATTTCCCATCAGCTTTGCCAGGGGAGAAGCCTTCTTCTTCCAGTAATTCAGGATGGACTTTGGTGACAAGTACTTCTTCGTAGTAGGAACGGTTGAATATTCCGATCATGCCGCGTTTGGGCAGGCATTGGGTCGTTCTCCACAGAAAATCGTGTGCCAGTTCGTCATGGGATGGCTGTTTGAAGGAATCTACTCGGCAACCTTGAGGGTTGACACCGCTCATGACATGTTTGATGGTACTGTCTTTACCGGCTGCATCCATGGCCTGGAGAACGATGAGCAGGGAATGGCGAGCGCTGGCATAGAATACTTCCTGAAGGGATCCCATGTAGCTGATTCCATTTTCCAACCTTTCCATGAGGGCCTTTTTCTGATTTTTCCGGAACGGGCCTGTATCTCCCGGATCGTAGGATGAAAGGCGGAAGCCATTTCCGTCCGTGATACGGAAGGGAGATATAAACTGGCTGCACATTCTGGCTATTTCCCGAGGGTGGGAATGAGGGGTAATCAAAGGTTTCCGGTTCTCCATGATGTTACGACACAATGAGGCTCTTCATTGTTCAAATGAAGAGCCTTGAGAAGAGAGATATGGAAATTTGTTTCGGATTGTGATTATTTGCGCTGGGCGTTTTTCCCTTCTTCGATCAATTTCCAGAACGTTTTGGATTCTTTTAAAATTTCATCTTCGTTGACGTTGCTTAGCTTGGAACGGAAGAGGAAATCCGAGAAACTGTTTTTATCCAAGACGCGGTGGACGACGACTTTACCATCCAGAATTTCGAAGTAAATGCGGTAATCTTTAGCTCTGAAACGGTACAATGATTTGCCATCGTGTTCGATTATTCCGAATGACGTGCCAGCCAGATTTTGGAGTGTCGATTCCGATACTTGGAATTCTCCGAGCAGATCCAGTTGTTCCAAGGTAGGGATTTGAGAGATTTCAGCGGCGCTTATCTCATTGAAGACGATTTGAAGCATGGCTTCTTTTGTAGTGGCAACGCCTACCGTGATCAAGCATGTATCGTTGGTAGCAATAGGAAAATATCCTGAATCGGAATGGATGAGCTCTTTTCCTTCCTGGAAAAACAGAACCGGGGTTACCGCTTTATTCTCTGGATATCGGGAACGATATTGTCGATCGTCAGTATTTTCGTCCCCCGGATAACTTTGATGCTAATCGGTTTGTCATCTCCAATGTAATGAATTGCATTGAGGAAATCCTTGTATTTGTTGATGGACTTGCCGTTGAAAGAGATGATGATGTCGCCGGGACGTACGCCGGCTTTGTCCATCGGCCCACCGGGAGTGACTTGCACGACTTCAGGAGTACAGCAGTTGACATCCATTTGGCAACCGAGCCGAATTCTATCCGCTGCTGGGTGCTGCGCGAAAAAGGATACGAATTGGGCCGGGAGAAGATAATAGCTTCCTGTGTCGTGCGACAGGCTGGTCATGACAAATCCAACAAAAGTTCCCTGCGGCGTGAAACAAGCTTGTCCGCGGTCTGGGCGTATCTGGCCTGTGGGAAACTGAACACGGCAAAGCGGAATGATAAAACTGATGCCGGAATGGTAATGTTCCTCCCCGATATAAACTCCGTCGATTTCATTCCCTTCTTTGTCATAAAAAACCACTGCATCACCCCGTTTCAGATCGGAAGAGGAGGTTGTTTTGACGATCTGATCTCCGGGAGGAGGGGATGAGAGCCTGAACAAGGTCAGGCCCAATCTGCTTCTGTTGGACAGGAGATCACATGGGATGGTTTCTTCCTGTCGGTCTTGAGGTGAAATCGAAAACTCACATGCCATTTGCAACGCAAGGTCTTCCTTACGGGAGATCAGAGCCGCTGCAATGTCTTTCTGGATGAGAACGACATTGGTGGATATAACCGAAGGTTGCTCATGCTCGCCGGTACACGTTAAGCGGAAGGATCTATTCGTTGCGAAGGCGACTGATTGAGCGCATAGTAATCCCAATGCAATGGTGAAAATATGTCTCATGTCACCGGATGGGGTAGTAAGTTGGCCGGAATTAGAAATCAGCCAGTTGCCTGGTTATCGGGAGGACCTTTTCTTTTTGTTCCGTATCCTGGAGATCTCTCTGATTGGATGGAACGTTTTCAATGATCAGCGTTGGCTGTTCAAGGCTCACAGGGGTACTGGCTCCTCTATCGCCCGGACCGTAAATTGCAGGGCCGGGATCGCCTTCCGAGGAGAAGACAATGGCACAGGCAATGAGCGCCGTACAAGTTCCCATGGCACCATAAGCCCATTTCCAACCATTGAAGTTCTGAAAATATGCGTGAATATGTTCTTTGAAAAGGGCGAAGGACGATTGACGAACGATTTCGGAAGAACTACGTTTCTGAAAGTCATTCAGGAAACGATCTTCGAAATCGTCCGGATATGGGACTTCCGCTCGGAGTGTTGCCAGCATCTTGACAAGCTGATCCTCACGGGAAATATTTGCTTTTTGATCCATGTCGGGAATTTTGTTGAATTATTGTTGGATAGATACCAAAGGGGACGGAATGCATCACAACTGGATAAGTTGACAGTTTCCAAGCCCGTCGTGTTCAAAAAAGATATATTTTTTTATTCGAGATATTCAGATAAAATCCCTTGGAGTTGTTTATGGGCGTAATGAAGGCGGGAACGCATGGTTCCTTCGGAGATGCCAAGCATGACACTGATTTCGGAATGGCTCAGTCCCCGGACATCGTGGAGGACGACGATTTCACGGTGTTTATCGGACAGTTTAAGAAGGGCTTCACGGATTTTATCCTTCAATTCGGTCATTTGAAGTACTTTCTCCGGATCGGAGCCGTTGGAGTCGTCCGCCATGGACATGTCCTTCTCTTCGTGGGAACCGTACTCATCGTCATCCAGACTGTACATGGCACGTTTGTTCCTTTTTTTCAGGAAATTCCTCGCATGGTTCAATGCGATGGAATGCAACCATGTGTAGAAGGCGCTTTGTCCGTTGAAGTAGCGGAGGGAACGATAGGCCTTGGCAAAAGCTTCCTGGGCAATATCGTAGGCATCGTCGTAACTGTCC
Source organism: Akkermansia sp. N21169 (assembly GCF_029854675.1). Taxonomy (NCBI): domain Bacteria; kingdom Pseudomonadati; phylum Verrucomicrobiota; class Verrucomicrobiia; order Verrucomicrobiales; family Akkermansiaceae; genus Akkermansia; species Akkermansia sp. N21169. The sequence continues at coordinate 219,594 of NZ_JARWNC010000038.1, forward strand.
GTCATCTGATAGAGGACGGAGTGCAGCTTGCGGCTGTGTCTTTTGACCAGTTCGTCATAAGCACGGGACTCGCCATTTTTGGCAAGTTCGACGAGCTGGACATCGTCCATATCCTTTATGGAGCAAGAACTGTTCATAGGTAATATAATTGTCCGGAGAATATGCATGAAAGATTGCTGTAAGGGCAATCTTTCTTTTTAAAGAGGTAGGTCATACGCACGACCATCCTCGCCCAGGAACCACTTGATGTAGGCTACGTTGACGGTCGTATAGCCGCCCGGAGTCGGATAGTCTCCGGAGAAATACCAGTCGCCGCAGGGGCCTTCGATGCTCTTGTGGAGGTCTTCGATTGTCTGGAAAATGACTTCAATGGGACATTGGGCATCGTGCGGGGTAACCAGACGGGTTATTTCTTCAGTGATTTCCTGTTCGGTGAACGGAGCGTAGATGGCTTTGACGCAGTTGCGCCGTTCTTCTTTGGGCTTGGTGAGTTCTTCTTTACAGGCTTGGTAGACCTCATCCAGAAGGATGCCCATGTTGCGTTGTTTGATGAGGGAAATGGCAGCTTGGAAGGCAATAAATTTGCCGAGTTCCGACATGTCAATGCCATAGCAATCCGGGTAGCGGACTTGAGGGGCTGTCGAGGCAATGACGATCTTGCGGGGCTTGGTACGGCCCAGAATGCGTAGAATGGATTTGCGGAGGGTCGTACCGCGGACGATGGAATCGTCGAGGGCGACGAGGACGTCATCCGGTCCGACGGCGCCGTAGGTCAGATCGTAAACGTGGGAAACAAGTTGGGCGCGACCTTTTTCCTGTGTGATGAAGGTGCGCATCTTAATGTCCTTGTGCGCGATTTTTTCACCACGCGGCCAGCGTTTGAGGATGGCCGTGTCCAGAAGTTCTTCCGTGATTGTACCGTTGTTGAATGAATCGAGCAGGATTTTGTGTACTCGTTTACGGCGGTAGAGTCTCAACCCTTCCAGAAGGCCGTAGTAGGCTGTTTCCGCCGTATTGGGGATGTAGGTAATGGCGGCTTTGTCGAAATGGTCTTCAAGGGATTCGACGACGCGTGTAGTCAGCGCTGCACCCATGGCTTTGCGTTCCCGATAGATAATAGGATCGTTGCCGCGTGAGAAGTAGATTTTTTCGAAGGAACAAGGAGTCGGTTCCAGAGGCGTTGTATAGGGAGAGATCGCATACCTGCCGTCGGACTCAATGGTGAGGACGTGTGCAGGGGGAAGTTCCTGGACTTGTTCGTTTTCTACTTCGAAAACGGTCATGAGAGGGACACGTTCCGATGCGACGGCGATGTATTCGTCCGTAATGAGATAGTGGCAGGGACGTATGCCGTGAGGATCGCGCAGGCAGAAGAAGTCGCCGTTGCCGATGGCTCCGAGAATGGTGAAACCGCCGTCCCAGGCTTCTGCGGAGGAACGGATAATCTGGGGGATGTTCAGGTATTCGGAGATCAGTTTGGGAATTTCCGGGCCGGGGATGCCTTCTTCCCGGTACTTGCGGTAGAGTTCGTTGTGGGCTTCGTCGAGATGGTAGCCGATTTCTTCAAGAACAGTTTGGGTATCCGTGCCGAAGACGGGATGCTGTCCACGGGCGATGAGACGCTGGTTGAGCTCTCCGGCGTTGGTCATGTTGAAGTTACCTAGTACCATGAGCGTGCGTGTCGTCCAGTTGGTGCGGCGCAGGTAGGGATGGCAGGAACCTTCGTCGAATACGCCGGAGGTGCCGTAGCGCAGATGCCCCATGAGGATTTCACCTCCGTAGTCGAATTCACGTTTGACTGCCTCGGCATCGGTCAGGTCGAGCTGTCCCTTGCGTGATTTTTTGTTGAGCTTTTTAATCTGCCCGTTGAAGATATTGGGCAGGGCGTCTTTGCTGGCATCACGGGTACGGAACAGGTAAGGCTGGCCGAGGGGCATGTTCAGTTTGACGCAACCGACACCGGCTCCGTCCTGTCCGCGGTTGTATTGCTTCTCCATGAGGAGGAACAACTTGTTGAAGCCCCAGAGGCAGGAACCGTACTTGTCTTGGAAATAAGAGAGAGGTTTAAGGAGGCGGATTGCGGCGATGCCGCATTCGTGTTTCAAGAAGTCGCTCATCGAAGTAAATACCTTGAGGTCTTATTGAGAGGAACGTTTTTACTTGTTGTCGGCAACTTTGACGGTGATGCCGGCTCCTTCCCTGAGGGTCCCGATGACTGTGCCGCCCGGACCTGCCGAGAGCGCTGCTTCCACGTCTCCGGGGCTGACGATGGCGATCCAGCCGATACCCATGTTAAAGGTATTGAATCGGTCGTTGTCATCAACGAATTGGAGGATTTTTTGAACGGGGGCGTTGTCCCAGTAGGGAATCGTCAGGTCGGCACCGAAATCGCCGAGGAAACGTTCCAGATTTTCCGGCAGTCCGCCACCGGTGATGTGCGCATAGGCTTTGGGGGTGATGCCAAGTTTGCGCATGTCGGCGACAACGTCATGGTAGAGGCGAGTCGGCGCGAGCATGGCGCGGAGTTCTTCTTCGTTGACGACGTCGGGATTGCTTTCGAGAACGCGGCGGACGAGACTCCAACCGTTGGCATGGAAACCGTCCGATTTGTAGCCGACAAAGACATCGCCGGGTTGGACGGTCGTCGGATCGATCATCTGGCTTTTTTCGCAGCATCCGATGCAGAAACCGGAGAGTTCTACGATGTCTTCCGGAACAACTCCGGGCATTTCGGCTGTTTCTCCGCCAGCGAGGATGCAGTTACAGGATTCGAGGTAATCGCACATTCCGGCAACGAGGCGGGTGATGCGGGTGCGTTCCTTTTCTACATTGGAGATGCCGAGATAGTCGAGGAAGAGCAGAGGATCGCCTCCGGTCGTCAGGATGTCGTTGACGTTCATGGCAACGAGGTCTTTGCCTGCCGTTTCGGGCATGTCCATTTCGAAGAGAATTTCCGTTTTGGTACCTACGCCATCGCATCCGGTTACGATTACCGGTTCCTTGTAGGAACTCAGATCGTAGGCAGCGGCAAACAGGCCGAAAGCCTGGTGCAATTTGCGGTGTTTTTGAGTACGCTTAACGTGTGCACTGATGGCGGATACGAATGAGGCGGCTTCTTTCGTATCCACTCCCGATTGCTTGTAGGTCAATTTACCGGACATGTGAAGAGGACTGTGTGAAACTATCCTAGACTTTGGCTTGCCTCTAGGCGAGTCCAAAAACATATTTCTGTGTCCATGAATGGCGTGGGCGGCTTTTTCCTCTTTATCGGCAGAGGTTTTTTCGTTCGGGCATCCATGGAAACAATGGAAAAAACAGAACCGTTTCCCTCGGAAAAGGAGGGGAAACGGCTCTGGATGATAAAATCGCGGCTATGATATCAACCGATCCAGTTCCAGGTGATCGGGATGTCGATGTCGGGATGAAGGCTCTTTTTGACCGGACAGGTCAGAGCGGCGTTTTCCAAGGCACTGCGATCAGGATGGTCGGGTGGCAGCGGTACGGTGATGGTGACTTCCAGTTTACCGATGCGACGGGGATCGGCATTCATGTGTTTGCCTACTTCTACCGTCATGCCTTCAATCGGAAGTCCTTTTCTTTCGGCGACGATACCCATGATGGTACTCATACAACCGGCAAGGGCGGCTCCGACGAGATCAGTTGGGGAGAAGCTTTCTCCCTTGCCATGATTGTCGAGGGGGGCATCCGTGTAAACCTGTGCTCCGGAAGGTTCGTGAACCGCAGAACACCGAAGGTTGCCTTCATAGCGTGTAATTGTTTTGACCATGTCACTATTCTATACCCTCCGCGGGCTTGTGCAACTCTCAAAAGATTGTCAAAGGTGGTAATTCTGCTAAAAACGGTTCATGAAATTGTTTTTTAAAAAATGGATCGTTTTGTTAACGCTCCTATGTTGCGGATACAGCGGCGCTGACGGTGCCGGACTTGGCGCCGGGTTGCCGGGAGGAATGAGCTTACCGGGCATGGAGGGAATGCAGGATGGGGGTGACTCCCCTATGGCTGGAGTGAAAATCGGAGCGACGGTAGAGTCTTACAGTGACAAACCTTTTGTCGTTGTCTCTGAAATCAAACTTGCCGATGCTTGGCACGCCTATTTTACAAATCCCGGGACGGTAGGTCTGCCCGTGGAGGCTGTGATGAAGCCTGTGCCGGGGTTCGATATTAAAGGGCCGTTCTGGGCTGTGCCCACTCGTTCTGCATCTGACTTGGGCGTGTTCTATGGTTATTCCTCTCCTCGTGCCGCTTTCGTTGTGACTCCGGGTGCCGATGCTCCGGACAAGGTGGATTTGTCTGTGGAGATGACATGGCAGGCCTGCCGCGACGGCCAATGTTTGTCGCCGGAATCAAAGGAATTGACTCTTTCTCTCAGCCGGGGCGATGGTCGTGAATCGTCCGATGCCTCTTCTCTGGTCAAAGGCATTGTCGGTCTTGAGCCTCCGGTTTGGGCTCGCGGACTGCAGGCGACCTGTTCCGTTGATGGTCAGAAGATTTTCCTGTGTGTGAAGTTAGCGGCAAATGTCACTCTTCCGGAGGGAAAACCTGTTTATTTCTTTTCTCTGACGGGAGAGATCATGCCGACGGCAGAGCAGGTATGGAAGAAAAATGCTGACGGCAGCTACACGTTGGAAATGGAGAGGAATATGAATAAAGATTCCCTCTATCCTAATTCCAATGAGGGTGAAGATGGGGCTCTTCTTCCGGTTTCCTCTCTCAAGGGGGTTTTGGCAATTGATGGTGAAGGAGTCTTGGTTGATGCGCCCTCTGTTTCAAATGCTCGGGGGGAGGCAATTGCGGAACAACAGATTCCTGCTTCCGGGAATTCTGCTGTATCTCCGATTGCAGCCAATGCCCGGGGGATTGCCGCTCCTGCCGGGGAAGATGATCCCGGATTATTGGTAATCTGCGGTTTGCTCTTCCTGGGAGGTTTGATTTTGAATCTGATGCCGTGTGTTTTCCCCGTATTGGGCTTGAAGGTGCTTAGCTTTGTCCAATTGGGTGGGGGAGAACGCCGCAAAGTGTTTACCCATGCCATGGCGTTTGTCGTTGGCGTGGTAGCGTCGTTCTGGGCAATTACATTGCTTCTCATTGTATTGAAATCCGGGCTGGAGGGAACCGGACAAACGATTAACTGGGCATTCTGGATGGAAGAGCCGTGGGTGATTTATTCCCTGATGCTGTTGATGCTGATTTTGGGCATGAGCATGTTCGGTATCTTTGAAATCGGAGTTGGGGCGACAGCTGTCGGCAATGACTTGCAAAACCGCAAGGGCTACGCCGGTTCATTCTGGTCTGGAGTGCTGGCGACCGTCGTGGCGACTCCGTGCAGCGCACCGTTCCTCGGGACAGCCATTGCTCCGGCTTTGGCATTGCCTTCTCTAGGCATGTGGCTGGCCTTTACCTGCATGGGGCTTGGGATGGCTTTCCCCTATGTGATTCTTGGCGCGTTCCCCGGGTTGGTGAAATATTTGCCGAAACCCGGTGCCTGGATGGAGTCCTTCAAGCAGGGGTTGTCCTTTTTCCTTTTTGCTGCCGCTGCCTGGCTGTTGTGGACGTATATGGGCTTTTTCACGGATTCCAGTCTGTTGTTGAATGCCATGATCGGACTTGTTGCTTTCTGTACTTCCGGCTGGATCTATGGAAGATGGTGTCCGATGTACAAGAGTAAGCGGACGCGTCTGATTGGCGGAGCGGTCGCCATCATCGTTGCTGCAACCGGCATTTGGTTCTCTATGCCGATTCATCAGGATGATGCCTCTCCGGCTGATGTGCCTGCGGTGAATGTGAATACCTCGGAATGGGGAACATGGTCTCCGGAAGCCGTTCAAGAAGCCTTAAATGCAGGACATCCGGTTTTTGTCGACTTTACCGCACGCTGGTGTTTGACGTGTCAGGTTAATAAAAAAATGGCCTATACGGAGGATGTCAAAAAGATGATGGCGGAATATGGCATTGTGCTGCTCCGTGCGGATAAAACCAGACCGAATCCGAACATTGACAGTGCATTGAAGGAATTAAACCGCTCCAGTGTTCCCGTCAATGTCCTGTACGTACCGGGTCAGCCCAAGCCCTTCATTACATCGGAAATTCTTACGTCCGGCTATTTGACGGACTTCTTCAAAGAACATCTAGGCTCTCCCGAGCAGTGGAGCAGTAGAGACAAATAAAAATCAATTTGAGGAACCCTCGAAAATCCTTCCATGAAAGCTTCCGGAATTATTCTTTGTCTTTTTACTGTTGCCGTTTTCGGAACATTTTCGGATGCAGCTCCTCCTCGAAAGTTGCCTGGAGGATGGACTCTCATCTGGAATGATGAATTTAATGGCAATAGTCTGGATACTACGAAATGGAAACCGGAATTGGGAGTGATCCGCAATGCCGGTTCCCAGCAAACCTACACGGGGCGGCGTGAAAATATCCGGGTGGAAAAGGGGTATCTGGTGCTCGAAACACGGTTCGAGCGCTTTAAGAATATCCATTTCAATCCCTCGGGGAAAGGTTGGATCCAGCAAACGGAATACATGCCTTATACCTCCGGTTCAGTGACGACCAAGGACACCCGGCTGTTCCATTACGGCAGGTTGGAAGTGCGGGCCAAACTCCCCAAAGCCAAGGGGATTTGGCCTGCTATCTGGCTTTTGGGAAAGAACCAATGGTCGTGGCCGGCCAATGGTGAGATCGACATGATGGAAAATATTTCCCAAGAGCCGAATACTGTCTATTCGACCTTCCATATGAGCCGTGACGGGGTTTCACTTCAAGACGTATCCAAAGGCGGAACGGTCAAAATCCCCCACTTGCCGGATGATTTCCACCTCTATGTGATGGAATGGACACCGGATGCCATCCGTCTGATGGTGGATGACAAGTTGGTAAAATCCATCGACTTGGGACAGACTGAATACCCGGGAGGCGCCGGCAATCCCTTCAGGACTCCCTTCTACTTGATTCTCAATTCTGCAGTCGGAGGGGAATGGTGTGAAAAAGCTCCTGGAGACGGTGCGGGATATCCTGTCAAATTTCTCGTTGATTATGTCCGCTTCTATCAGACGAAAGAGCTTTACGAAGCAGAAAAAAATGCGAAGTAGCCCCGGAAGGCTGGAAGCTCGTTGTGCTTCATTATAAACGTACGCCGGGAAAAGGCGTGAGAAGAAGAGATGTGCTGAGATGTTTTCGTCTTGATACCCTGAGAGACGTTCGGATACACTAGTAGCATGCGTGTACTCCATCTCCCTGCTTTTCTCATGGCGTTATCCGTATCGCTTCCTGCGATGTCCGTTTCTGGACCCGATGTCTATCCCACTCCGCAAAAGGCCGGATTTACGGGCCAGTTTGTGAAGGCGGCTAAGGTCCAGATCGTTCATGGGAAAAAAACGCCGAATGCTCCTCAATTAAAGGATGTCCCAAAAATCCAGGGGGCTTATCGACTGACTGTTAAACCGGGATTGGTTACTGTTGCCGCGCACGATGATTTAGGAATTTTTTATGCCAAACAGACGCTGTCTCAGTTGCTGAAGGGAATTGAAAAAGGGAAATATGCTCAGAATGATCCTTTTGCCGGTAAAGAGTTGAACGATATCGCAGCTCTTGGGGAATTGGCCGAATGCGATATCATCGACTGGCCCGACGTCCTGAACCGTGGTACTGTGGAAGGGTTTTACGGCATGTACTGGAGCCATGAGGCCAGAAAGAAGCAACTTGAGTTTTACGGGCGGAACAAGATGAATACCTACATCTATGCTCCCAAGGACGATCAATACCATTCCCACCACTGGCGCCAACCTTATCCTGCCAAGGAAGCCGCCGAAATCAGAGAACTTGTCGAGACCGCCAAACGGAACCATGTCAATTTCGTGTGGGCTCTCCATCCCGGATTCAGTATCAAATGGACGGATGAAGACAGGAAGAATGTGTTGCAGAAATTGGAATGGATGTATGATCTGGGAGTTCGTTCGTTCGGTCTTTTCTTTGACGATGTAGGAGGGGAAGCTGCCCGCATTGACAAGCAGGTTGAACTTGTCAGCCTTGTCTATAAGGATTTTATTAACAAAAAAGGTGATGTAGCCCCTCTGATCTTTTGTCCATCGGGTTACAACAGATCCTGGACAAATGCGAACAATTTGTCGGAGTTGGGGAAAATGGAACCTTCCGCTCAAATCATGTGGACCGGCAATTCAGTGGTTCACGATATTACGACAGAGGGCCAGGAGTGGGTAACTGGCCATCTCGGACGTCCCGTCTATATCTGGTGGAATTTTCCAGTGACGGATTATTGTCATGACAAGCTTCTCATGGGACGTGTCTATGGGCTGAGCCAGGATGATGGAATCGAGAAAACCATGAGCGGTTTTGTTTCCAACCCCATGGATAGACCGGAAGCATCCAAAATCGGGATTTTCGGCATCGGCAACTATGCGTGGAATGTTAAAGGCTACGATTCGGACAAGACGTGGAAGGATAGTATTAAACGTCTCTATCCTCAGACGCATGAAGCCATACAGACCTTTGCCGACCACAATTCCGACATCGGCCCTTCGGGACATGGGATGCGGCGGGAGGAATCCGTCGATATTGCTCCGGCTGTGGCCAAACTCAAAGAAGATTTGAAATCCGGGAATAGGCAGGGCATGGTTCAGGGGGCTGTTTACGGCGAATATGAAAAGATTGCCAAGTCGGCCGATGTTCTGCTGAATTCCAAGGAGAACCCGGACTTGCTTCATGAGATCCAGCCCTGGGTGAAAGCGTTCAGGCAATTGGGAATAGCCGGAATGGGCGCGATTAACGCTCTGCAAAACGATTCTATCAACGATTTGGCAAAATCCGTTTCTGCTCTGGATGAAATGGGCAGAATTCCGGATGATTATAAGCAGGTGGCGGATGGGAAGTTTTTGCGAAAAGGCCTTTCCACAGGGGCTTTGGTGATGACTCCGCTGGCCCGGGAACTTGTCCAAATGGCAGCGGATGAACAATTCACGGCCTTGACGGGCAGAAAGCCGATGCATGGTATATTCTCCGTTTCCGGAGGTTCTGACGCTGACTCTGAACGCATGATGGATGGCAAATCCGAAACGTTCTGGCACTCGGGTTCCTACCAAAAGCCCGGAGACTGGTATTGCCTGGATTTTGGACAGAATGTTCCGGTCAAAAATGTTCTTCTGACGATGGGCAGGAATGATAAGGACTCGGACTTTGTTGCCAAGGGGCAGCTCGAAGCCAGCAGGGATATGAAAAAATGGGTGCCTCTGGGCAAGGAAACCACAGGCAGGCAGGTTTTTTGGCAGAGTACGGTTCCCGTCCAGGCCAGGGCTTTGCGTTATCGTGTTATCGAACCCAATTTTGTCAACCCCGACAAAAAGGGTAATACGGTTTGGACTGCTATCAGAGAGTTCGCCGTGAATTGTCCGCTGCCGGCTATGGCTTCTTCAACGGTCCCGGGCCTGTCATCACTCTCTGTTCAGGAAACCGATAAAATGATAGGAATCAATAAGGTTATGGAGGTCCATTCCATGAAGAAGGGAGATTCCATTACATTGGCTCTGCCGGAACCGGTTGATGCGACGTGGATGGAAGTGAATCTGGACAACGGCAATCTGCCCCAGTGGGCGGAAGTTAGCGTGGAAACCGTTTCGTCTGCATCTCCGGTCGTTTTGAAACTGGAACCATACCAGAACAAGGCTTTTGTGACCAAGGGACCGGGACTTCCCAAGGGGATCAAATCCCTTCAATTGAGGAATAAAGTATCTCAGACTCAAGATATCAAACTGAACATGTTCAAGTTCGATGTCCCTCCCCGTAATATGACCCACAACAAATCTGCCGTCATGGATGGCAATTTGACAACAGTCTATCGTGCGGACGTACCTTTTGACGTGACTGTGGAAAATACGGATTATCCTGCGGCGACCAAGGTCATTATTGTGGGGACGGCCACCTACAAATTCCAGGTACAGGCATCCAACGGCTCATGGAGCAAAACCATGGGCAGTGTCCCGAATCAGGCCGTTACTACTTTCACGGGCAAGGGCGGGATTAAGGCTGTCCGCCTGATTTCGACAAATCCCCAGCCGGGCCAATCCATCCATGAAGTAATTTTCAAATAATTCCGTGGAAGGCATGATCTTTGATCGAAGATTCGTGTTGTAACAGTATTTTGCCTCCCCTCCTCGTGAAATCAACTGGTTTGCGAGGGGGGAAAAAACTTTTTTCCGTGAGATCTTTCCGTAAATCGATTGTTGCATGGAAGTACCAATGACCCCGAAAAAATAGGGAAGGGCAGTTTTAGGCTTGTCATTGTACTGTGATTTGGTAACAATCTTTCTCCGACAAGTTTGCGCTTGGTGCGTAAACTTATTAACCGCAAGCAAAATTAGACCATCATGGCACGCCTTTTCGGTACAGAAATACCTAATGAAAAGCGCATCGAAGCAGCCTTGCCGTACATTTACGGTATTGGCCGCCAGACCGCTAAGAAGATCCTGGAACAAGCAGGAATCGACCCCGACATTCGTACGGGACAGCTCACGGATGAACAACTTACCAAAATTGTTCAGGCCATCACGTCCACCGGCATCCTCATTGAAGGTGACCTTCGTCGTGACAAGCAGGCTGACCTCAAGCGCCTTACCTCCATTAACTGCTACCGTGGCATTCGCCATCGTCGCGGCCTTCCCGTGCGCGGTCAGCGTACCAGCACGAATGCCCGTACTCGCAAGGGCAAGAAGAAGACCGTCGGTGCACAGGCCAAGAAGAAGTAAACCGCAGACATTATTATTTAATCACTAAAGTTTTCCTCCAATGGCTGAAGAAATCATCAATGACACTGCAGAACAGCCCGTGGCTCCCGTTGTAGCCGCAGAAACGGATGTTGCTGCTACTCCCGCACCGGCTCCCGCCGCCGAAGAAAAGAAACCTGAAGCCCGCCGCGATATTTTCGCAGAAATCGGATTGGGCGACTCTGCCGACCAGGTCAAAATCCTTAAGGCCAAGGGCAGCAAGAACATTTCCAGAGGGATCGTTCACGTTTCCTCCACCTTCAATAACACCGTTGTCAGCGTCACTGACGAACGCGGTAATGTGATCGGCTGGTCCTCTGCCGGCAAGATGGGCTTCAAAGGCTCCCGCAAGAGCACGGCTTACGCTGGTCAGGTTGTCTGCCAGGATGCCTGCCGCCAGGCGATGAGCCATGGCTTGCGCGAAGCTGAAGTCCGCGTTAAGGGACCCGGCTCCGGCCGTGAATCCGCCGTTCGTGCCGTCCAGACCCTTGGCATCGAAATCACTTCCATCAAGGATGTGACGCCGATTCCCCACAACGGTTGCCGTCCTCCCAAGGCTCGTCGCGTCTAATCCGGATACGTTGAGTACATTAGAATTTATCATACTTTAGATTACATATCATGGCTCGTTATACAGGACCCCGCGATAAAGTCTCCCGTCGTTTCGGCGTAGCTCTTTTTGGCTCCAGCAAGTCTCTCGAACGCCGCCCGTTCCCCCCGGGACAGCACGGCATGCGCGCTGGGCGCAAGAAGAAATCCGATTACGGAACGATGCTTGCTGAAAAGCAGAAGCTTCGTTTCCAGTACGGAGTACTTGAAGGACAGTTCCGCAAATACTACCAGGAAGCCTCCCGCCGTCGTGGCGTGACCGGCGATATCCTGCTTCAGCTTCTGGAACTCCGCTTGGACAACATCGTTTACCGCCTTGGTTTCAGCAATACTCGTGCCGGCGCTCGACAGATCGTCAGCCACGGTCACATCTTCGTGAATGGCCATCGCGTGAATGTTGCTTCCTACAATTGCCGCCCCGGAGACGTAATCAGCGTTTCTGCCAAGTCTTCCTCTCAGCAGCTCGTTACCCGTAATCTTGACCTTACGCAGATGATTGTGGTTCCCGACTGGCTTGAATGCGACAAGGACAAGTTGACCGGCAAGGTAGCGCGCGTTCCTTCCAAGGAAGAAATCGCACCTATCGTCAACGAACAGATGATCGTGGAATTCTATTCCCGTTAATCAGTTCAAAAACGATTTTTCAAGAGGCCGTCCCGTTCTGTGCGGGACGGTCTTTTCTATTTGTCTGGAGAAGCATCCTCCTGTAGCATAACAGCGGCATGGATGAAAATCGTATGGAAGGTCGCCGTCTGGCTCTGTTTGACATGGATGGAACATTGCTGGCTTGGGATACCCAGGTTTTGTTTGCCGGATATGTGTGCCGCCGGTTCCCTTGGAGGAGACTGTTGTTCCTGCCTTTCTTTTGTTGCCTGCCTCTGGCTGCGTTGCGTCTTTGGGGGGATGGCAGGATGAAACGGATATTCCTGGGATATCTGTGGAGGATGCCCCGAACCAAGCTGGAGGAATTAGCCATGGCGTTTGCCGATGAAGTAGCGGGGACTCTTATCTACCCGGAGATGAAAAAACGGTTGGATGCACACCGCATGCACGGAGACCTATGTATCATGGCGACCGCCTCTCCGGGATTTTATGCGGATGCCATCGCGGTGCGCCTGGGCTTTGACGATGTCCTCTCCACATCTATCGAGATTGGAGAACGAGTCCCCTTTTTCCCATCCATGCCGGGTGGCAACAACAAGGGAGAACGCAAGGTAGAGCGCCTCCGCGCCATGAAACTCCTCTCGGAAGATTGTGTGGATGAGGAAGATGTTTTTGCTTATTCCGATAGTTCCGCCGATTTGCCCATGTTGCTTGCTGCCAAGTGGAAAATTCTGGTCAATCCGTCTCCCCGTTTGTGTTCCCGGTTGGGCGGGGAAAGGGTGAAAGTGCTCGAATTTCCTCTTCCTTGGCGAGGAAAAGCAGAGAAAATGTGGAAATTTGCGGTGGAAATGTTTGGACTCCGATGATGTATATCTTTTTACAGTAAGATATTTATAGAAATATTTAGGTAAATTTTATTATTTACCTTTACAAATGTTACGATTTTGTCGTAAAAGACAATCAAGAGCTCGAATCGGTATCCTCCCCCTGGGGTGGAATGTTCTGATGGAGGCTTTTATCTGCAATAACCAACAACGAAACAAAAAACGATTATGCAAGCGAAACATGTTTTATCCGCAGCATTGGCGGTAGCAGCTCTGTCGAGCTCTGCCTTCGCAGGAACGAAATGCATTGAGCTTCCGAAAGCTCCAGTTGTTCCCGTTCCGGCTCCGGCGCCCCAGAAGATATTCAGCGGTGACTTGACAGTAGGGTATTCGTCCAATTACGACTTCCGAGGCTTGATCCTGAGGACGTCCGATGGAGAGAACATGACCCCGATCAAGCTTGATACTCGTACCCGCCTGACGGACAAAACCGACCTGACTGCCGGCTTGGGATACAAGGCTCTTTGGGACAAGGATATTCTGCAGGACAATGAATTCAACGTTAATTTGGGTGTAGAGACCAAATGCACCAAGGGACTGACGACACGTCTGGGATACGACCTTTACCAGGGTGGTTTCCCCGGCTTGGTTTCCAAGGGTTGGAAGGACAATCATTCCGTAACCCAGGAATTCATGGGAGGCTTCCAATACGATTTTGGTGCGGTTGGCGCCAAGGGAGTATTTGTTGGAGCCAATGCCCATTATTCCTTTAACGGTGTGACCGGATGGTGGTTTGACGTTACTGCCGGCTACAAGAAACAAATCTCGGAGAAACTGGCTGCTATCCTGTCCGGTACATGGTGGTCGACGGCCAGTTATTTCGATGCACAGATGCCGTGGATGGCCAATGGTTCCCAGTCCTTTGCCCTTAAACTGGAACTGCCCTATCAGCTCTGCAAGCATCTGACCTTCACCCCGTTTGTCAGTACGGTATGGCTTGGTAACGGTGCGATGAAGACCAAGGGATGGGACTATTATGGCTCCAATGTTTACCGTAATTTTACGTTGGTTGGAGGAGCCGGCCTTACCTACTCGTTCTAAATAGGAAACACATATTTTTACAGGCGCCCTTCTTGACCGAAGGGCGCCTTTTTTCGTAAGAGTACGAGAGGAAAATTGTGTAGATACTGTCACATTTTGGTTCTTGCTTTTGAACGAAACCGGAACGGGGTTGATCTAACCCGATAGCACTCCCTCATAATAAACGGTATGGAAGTGCTCTTCTCGGAGATTGCTCCATACCGTTTTAGATTAACAACAATACAAACCTGTAACGATTATGCAAAAGAAACATATCATCTCCGCCGCTCTTGCAGTAGCTTCCCTGACCAGCGTTGCTTTGGCCGGGACCGCTGCTCCTGTCGTGCCTCTTTCGGTACCACCGGCTCCCAAGGTGTTTAGTGGTGCTCTGAATGTTGGCTATTCCTCCAACTATGATTTCCGTGGACTTGTCCTTTCCACGTCTGATGGTGAGAACATGACTCCGATTTCCTTGGATACTCGTTACAAAGTGTCCAGAACAACCGATATTACCGCGGATTTCGGCTACAAAGCCATTTGGGACAAAGATATTGTTCAGGACAATGAATTCGACTTCAATCTCGGTGTCGAAAACAAACTGAACAACTATGTAACCGCTCGCCTCGGTTACGGCTTGTTCCAGGGAGGTCTCCCCGGTATCATTTCCCAAGCGGAAGGAAACCACTCCGTCAGTCAGGAATTCAATGGTGGATTCCGTTATGACATTAATGGCATCGGCCAGGACGGATGGTTTGTGGGTGCCAACGCGCACTATTCCTTCTCAGGAATGACGGGCTGGTGGTTCGATGCTTCCGTCGGTTACAAAAAACAACTGACTCAGCGTCTGTCCGGCATTATTTCCGGTACATATTGGTCCACAGCCAGCTATTTCGATGCCAAAACGCCTGGCATGTCCAACGGCTCGCAGTCCTATTCTCTGAATCTGCAATTGCCGTATTCCGTGACGAAGAATCTCACATTCAGTCCCTTCGTCAGTGCCATTTGGTCCGGCAACGGTGCTCGTAAAGACGGCTCGGAACTCTATGGATCCCGTGCGATCAAAGATTTTACCGTCGCCGCCGGAGCTATGTTGAGCTACTCGTTCTGAGAGCGTCCGGAAAGTCCGTAACAACAAGAGATAAAGTACAGAAGGGGCTGTCTCACTAAAAAGAGGCAGTCCCTTTGATTTTTGAAAAAAATCGTGAAAAATGAGAAAGACGGGTTCTCAAAAGTCCTCCCTCTTGTGAGACAATTCGATTCTGTCGGTTTTTTGCGATCTCTCAACCTTCCCGTTCAAATGAGGACTTCTTGGTTTGTTGGGGTGGAATTGGATATGCAATTCCATCAATTTTCTCTGGACGCTTTCTGCAAAGATCTCCAATCCCCCATCTGCATGCACGCGAATGGGGCGGGGAAGGGGAGGAATGGATGT
Organism: Akkermansia sp. N21169; assembly: GCF_029854675.1. Classification (NCBI taxonomy): domain Bacteria; kingdom Pseudomonadati; phylum Verrucomicrobiota; class Verrucomicrobiia; order Verrucomicrobiales; family Akkermansiaceae; genus Akkermansia; species Akkermansia sp. N21169. The sequence goes on from NZ_JARWNC010000038.1 coordinate 234,932, forward strand.
TCTGGCTGAATGAACTGGCCGCCCGGAGATTCAACATGGTCGTATCATGCCCAAGCCGCATGCTCGGCTATTCGAGCATCACCAAATCGTAATTCCGGCTGCCAAGACCGATTTGTTCAGCGTAGTCCACGGTGTGACGACCATGTTTGCTTTCGATACGTTCGATGAGAGGCCTGTTGTCGTCTCCCTCGCTAGGGGTAACTGCAAAGACGAGATCAAGGCATGCCTGGTCAAGGGCGACCGGATCGGTTGAAGCTAAAATACCGATGTCTTTCATTTCGGGAGCGTGCGGGTGGGCATCGCAATCGCAGTCGACGGAAAGGTTGTTCACGACGTTGATATAGAGAATCTTCTCTCCGAAATAGTCTGCGACAGATTGGGCGGCTGCGGCCATGGATTCGAGGAAGGCGTCCTGCTCTCCGAGATTATCCCAGAGTTGAGAAACATCCGCTGTCTTGCCTGCGGAGTGAATGTAGGCCTTACCGTTGGCGGAAGCTACGCCGATTGACTGGTTTTTGAGCACTCCGCCGAAGCCCCCCATGGCATGTCCTTTGAAATGAGCCAGATTGATCATGAAATCATAATTCTTCAGATGCGATCCGACGAGGTTGTGTTTGATGTGTTTCATATCCCTGACCGGGAGTTTGATTTCTCCCTCGGCGTCCATGATATCGACCTGGGCTATGTCGAGGAATCCATGCTCCTTCGCCGCCTGCAGGTGGTCTTCAGTGCGGGAGCGTCTGCCGGCATAGGCTGTGTTGCATTCCACAATTGTACCATTGACATGGTGAACGAGATCCTTGATGAGGGCGGGTTGCAGGAAGTGATGGCCTCCGGGTTCACCCGTGCTGATTTTGACGGCGACGCGCCCTTGCGCCGGATGCTCCAGAGCCTTGTAGATAGCAATGAGAGAAGCGGGTGAGATTTTCTTCGTCATCCAGACTTTCGACGGTTCGTGGTCCGTTTTTACTTCCTTGCTATCCGCGGCGCAGGCAGGCAGCAGCATGCGATCCGCCGCCAGCAAGGCCAGTGTTGCGGTTGTGGATTTGATCCAGGATCTTCTCGTGATGTTTACTTTCATGATGATACTGTGTTTTTTTTGATGGAGGCACTCTTCAGGATAAGGCTGCCAGCTATGCCTATAGTTTCAAAATAGACCTTCTAGTTACTGTAAGGCAAGGGATATTATGCTCTTTGACTGGCCTACCGGGATAAACCCATCAAGGAGGATGCCATTTCCCCCTCAGTCGATTCTAAAGGGAAGGGGCTGCCTCTTTCGGATTTTGCAATCCTTCGTGAGGCAGCCCCTTGTTTCAGACTTTATTCAGGTCTTTTCGGATCATTCGCTGTTTTGGACAACGAAGTCGGATACCGCGAATTTTCAAAGTCTGTGTTTCATGGGACGAATCGCTTTAGAATGTATAGATGACTCCGAAGTTTGCCGTGGCATTATTGCTGCTGCTCTTCACTTCGTAGGTTCCACCCATGAAGAATGAGGTATTCTGGTCATAGGGTATCGTTACATCCAATCCGAAGAGACCTCCGTAACGCGACATGTTAGACGGTTTCATGTTGAAGCGCATCGCGGGTTCGCTGATGAAGCTGGCATCGGTATCAGCACCGGTGCTGGCTGCATCGTAAGTAAACATGGCCTTCAAACCGTAGTGGGCATCGGGTGCGTCGTCAAAGAATGACTTGAAGGTTCTGTTGTAGCGAGCACCTGCACCCAGTTTCAGCATCAGGGCGTGTTGTCCTTGTACATTCAAGCCTGCATTGCCGATCGGACCGTGTTCCGTGTAGCCGTCGATCGTGCTGTAGCCTGTCTGGACATCTCCGACAAACTGCAGGACGGAACGTTCCTCAATATCGAAGTCAAAGGCGACTTCGTAGTTGAGATAGACATTGTAGGCCGTCGTATCTCCTTCGGCTTTGTTGCGATAGTTGCCAAAAGCGATGTTGCGGTCTGTTGACAGATCCGTCTGACTTATGCCGGCGAGCGCATAGTGATGCCAGCGGTGTACGTCCTTGGCGAAATAGAGATCCAGATAACCGGTGTTGTTCCTGTTCTTATTGCCCATGCTCGTCCAATCTTCCCAGTCATAGGTAAAGGCTATACCCGAGTGAATCTGGTTCTTGGCCGAGGTCCGTTCGATACCGACCGTTCCTCCCCAGGCATTGCGATTGTAACCGGAACCGTTGCCGTCTCCGTGGAGTTCGGAATGATCTCCGGAGGTGTGCGCCCATACTTGCATGTTCGGAATCTTTGTGTCTGCCTTCCACGCCGTGCTCGCGGAAGCAGTGCGCATAATACGCATGTGGTTGTCCGAACGCGCGATCTGCATCTGCATGAGAGGAGTCAGGCAGACTCCGCCGATCTGGTCAATGGCGTCCTTGATTTCGTCGCGGTTGGTCAGATTATTCAGATTGTCGATTACTTTGTCCATTTCACCACCGGAATTATTGTTTTCAATATATTCGATGACGTTGGAAATGAATGTGTTGTTGTTGACTACGGTATTGTTGATCTGGTTGAGCCCCTTGTAGTTGAGGTTCAGCACCAGGTCCACTCTGTCGTCGTTGCCGTATTCAACCGTCAGGTTATGGTAGTACAGGTCGTGGTCGATCTTGAGGATGCCGTGAGAGACCGTTCCGTCCGTGGTCAAAACCGTCCAGCGCGAACCGTCGTCCAGTGCTTTTTCGTGTTCGTGGCCGGGATCGTCGGTTCGTACCTGGATCGTTGTACCGGTGAGTTCGGCGTCTCCTGCGACGTGGATCAGATCGGCATGGCCGACGTTGGCGAGATCCATATCTACGATGTAGGTGCTGCCGTAGTTCATCTTCAGGTCTCCTCCAATGTTCAGTGTTGAGTAATCGGAACTTCCCTGGGAAGGAATGTGTCCGACTTCAATTGTTGAACCGTGCTGGGCCGTCAGATTGCCCATGATCTCCATGCCATAGTTTGTTCCCGAACCGTACGAACCGGACAGTATCGTATTCTGCTGGAGTTCCACATTGCCGCTGAAGAGGCGGTTGAGAACGAGCCCTCCATTCTTGATGTTGAGGTCGACGGCATGGGGGACGGCGTCCACTGCCTTGTCGTTGGAGGTTTCCGTCGCCTTACTCACATTTTCGTCAACGTCGTTGGGGGTTTCCGGAACATTGGCCGAGGCCAGGATCAGGTCTCCGTCGCCCGTCTTGTCGATTCTGCCTTTGCCCGTCAGTTCGCCGCGCCATTCGGTATCGGCGAGTGTTTCGAGCGTGACGGCGGTAGTTTTGCCTTCCTTGGCGGATTCGGCGATATGGATGTCATTGTTAAAGACGAGCGTACCTTCCGTGTCCTTCGTACCGATGACGATGGCGGAGCTAAGGGACGAATCTTCGGTCCAGGCTGCGATGTCGACCGTGCCGTCACCGAAAGCCTGGGCCTGCTCTCCGACCAGCGTAGCGCCGCCCATGAGGTTCAGGATGCCGTGGAAATCGGTGTTCGACTGTTTCAACGTGACCGTTCCGCGGTTGGTGAGCGTCAGTTTGGAGTCGCCCGCAAGCTTGCCGGCGAGCGTGAAGTTGCGCAGCGGCGAGACATCCAGTGTTCCGTCCGCCAGCACATCGAGTTGACCGAAGAAGTCGACATCGCGCATCACGTTGATGGTACGCTGGTCTTCCGCGTTACCCGTGAGACTCAGTTTGACGTTATCGCCGAACGCAACGTTCGTACCTGCGATCGTCAGATTACCCGATTGCAGATCGAGGTTGCCGTTGACGGTGGCGTTGTCGTTCAGATTGACTTTCGCTGCGCTGCCGCCGATCAGGACATTCATGCCCAGTGCGGCTTCCGTGACGTTGACAGTACCGTTGGCCGTCAGCAGGGAGGTCTCGTCCTTACCATGGAGGTTTGCCTTGTCGCGGATAGAGAGGATCGTGTTTTCGTCAACATTCACGCGATCCATCACATAGTCTGCCGTGCTGCCTGCGACGTCGATCGAACCGTCCTTGAGGTTCAGAGTACCGACCGAGCCGGAACCGGAGAGCGTCAGCTTCGTATCGTTGTCGTTGCCTTGCGTCTTGTTCAATTCGGCGAGATCGAGGTTACCTCCGAAGATCGTGTTGTTGTTGGCGACGACAGTCAGAGAACCTCCGCCGGAAACGTTTTTGTCCATGGCGAGCGAACCGAAACCGTCGCGGTTATTGTCCATGATGAGCGTCGATTCGTGTTCGACGACGAGCGCTCCATTCGTGCCGAGCGCATTGCTGGCGGCAAGAATCAACTGGCCTTGGCCGGACAGGACGACATCGGAGCCGAAGTCCGTATTGCTGCCGGCGATGGTGATGGAGCTGTCTTCATCCACGGTGTCGAGCGTTAGCGTGTGACTCGTTCCCTGCAGGGTGTTGGAACCTGCAATGGTGAGCTTCCCGCCCTTATCGGACTGAAGGGTACCGTCGGCATTGACGAATACCTTGTAGGCCTGGCTCGTGCCACCGATGGTTTGTTCGCCTTCGAAGGTAACTTTCGTCGTGGTGCCACCCGTCCAGCCTTCGGGTTTTGCGTCGAACGAGATGGAGCTCTTCAGGCTTCCTCCTTCTTCGACGGTCAAGTCGCCCGAGGGCGCGAGGGAGACGACGCCCGATTCGAGCGTAGCTCCGTCCTTGATCGTGACGTTGGCGTTTTTCTGGATCGTGGATGTGCCGCCGACCTTGTTCGTTCCTTCGATGGTGAAATCGCCGCCATTGACCGTGAGGTTGCCCGTGATCGAGGCATTGTTCAGGGATAGGTCGGTAAAGATTCCGTTGGCTGTGACGTTACCCTGAATCATGCTATTGTTAATTGCCGCATGTGCCCGGCCTTCGTCGCTGCCCTCGAGCACGAGGCCCGATTCATCGTTGAACTTCAGGTTGACGTTGTCGACGGTGAGGGAGCCGTTTGAATGCACGGTGGCCGAGTCGGCCGTGATCGTTTTGCGATGCAGGACATCTTCGACTTCACCTCCTGCGTGACCGAGAACCAGTTCTCCCTGGTCTTCGGTCGATCCCGTGATTGAAATGTCGCCCAGCGAGCTGTTGGAACCGGTGGCGACGAAGGTAAGATCGCCCTTATCGATTGCCAGATCACCCTTGACCTGCATCGATCCGGTGACCGTGTTGCCGTTGCTTTCGATCTTGAGGTTGCCGTCCGCTTCCAGGCTTCCCTCGACTGAGACGTTGTTCGCCGTGCCGGCGATGGCGATGTCACCGTCGGACGTCACATGGCTGTTGCCCGTCATCGACAGATTACCCGAGATTTTCATGTCTCCCCCGGCATGCAAGGTCGAATTGGTTCCGGTGACATCGGTGACGTCCATGTTATTGCCGGATGCCAGCATGCTGCTATTGCCGAGTGAGATTGTACCCGTCGAGACCACATCCGTATCCTTGCCCTTGTTGACATTGATCATTGCTCCGTTGTCGAGTACGAGCGTTCCGGTGTTCTCAATGTACGTGACATTGGAGGAGTGGAGACCGTCGAGAGTAACGGTCGAGTCTGTACCGGTGGTGATAAAACCGGAGACATTGTCGTTCTGGTGCAGAGTGATGCCGCCTGTATGACCGTCTGTCGCATGCGCCGCGACATTGCCGAAGCTGCTGCCTCCAGGTCCCGTGGTCGTCACGAGACCGTCCGTTACGCTTAGGGAACCGATGGAGTTGGAGTGCGCCAGATTCAGACTGCCGGTGACGTTCAATTCGTCGAGGCGGATTTCGCCGTACCAGTTGAGCGGAGTATCGGATTTCGTGACGTCGAGGTTGACGATGCTCCGGGTGCCTTCGGAAGAAGCGGCGAGCATATCCTTGTGCTGGTCGGCGGCGGCTTCCATGTAGAGGGTTCCCGCCGTGCGCAGGGAGCCGGAGATGCCGAGGGCATCCGACTGGTTCAGGATGAGCGAAATGCCGTCTGCCGCGTAGATGTCGCCGGAGTGCGTACCCGTGGCGTCGAAGACGAGCGTTCCCTTGGCTCCGCCGGTCGAATTGTCGATGAATCTCAGGTCGCCCATGCCCGATAATCCCATACCGATGAGCTTGTCGTTCATGCTGTCGGCGAGGCCTCCCATGATCGTCATCGTCAGACCGTTGAGGTTGATCGTACCCATGCCACCCATATTCAGGGCATGCACCTTGAGATCGTTGTCCATTCCGTTCCAGTCGCTGTTGAGAACGATCATGGCTTCATGAACGGTCGTTCCCTGCAGCATGACGTTGCCGTGCAGCACGCCGCCGTTGTAGGTGAATGTACCATGCGAAACGATTAGATCCTTCGTGATCGAGCCCGATGCGTTCAGGATGGCGTCGCCGTTTTCCATTAGCCAGAGGGTACCGTCGAGTTTGGGGGTACCGCCTTCCGTGGTGCCGATCACGATATGGCCGTGTTCCTGCACGATGGCATTGTCTACGGTCAGCGTGCCGGTCTTGTCGTTCATTTCGACGTTGCCGCTGATATAGGCGTTCTTGGCGAAGTTGTCGCCCAGCAGGTTCAGTCTGCCGTTCGAAACCATCAGATTGCCGTCAATGTACGACGAATCCATCGTCAGTTCGTTGGCAGTCCCGCCGGCGGCCAGTTCGACTTGGCAGGAACCGCCGCTTGCCGCCGTCAGGAAGACGTGGTCGAGCGTCAGTTTGTTAGCCGTGTCCGGCTGGTTGATGAGCGTCAGAGAACCCGTGTAGCCGGTTCCGTTAAACGTCGAGGAGTCATCGAAGACGATCGTTGCGTTCTTGTCGCCGATCAGCGAAACGTTGCCGCCGTCGCGTACTGTCATGTTGCCGAGGTTGTTGAAGGAGGCAACGACGCCAGCTGCTGCATGACCGCCGAGAGCATTATTTATGCTTTTCGTTTCGAGAACCAGCGAACCGCTTACGGTACTCGTTCCCTTGACGTCGAGGGTGATGTTATGGCCTTGAAGCGTAGTGCCTTGGTCGATAGTCAGCGTGCCGCCGATGGTCAGTCTGGACAAGCTGCTATCCCGTCCGTAGACATCCAACGTATTCTGGGTGTCACTCGCATTCTGGGCAAGGTGCACGTTGCCCGTGACCGTTGTCTTGTCGGTCAGACTTAGCGTGTTGCTGCCGAGGATATCGAGGTGACCGTTGAGAACGCTGTTGTTACTGAACGAGAGGAGGCCTCCGTCGAGCAACAGGCTGCCGCTGCCTCCGTCGAGCGTCAGATGGACGTTGTCAAGAGTCAGGGTGCCGTAGGAACCCGTACCGTTGTTGGTGGCGATATTGACGGAAAATGCGTTGATCGTGCGATGTGCTTCGTCGCTGCCGGCGAGCTTCACCTTGCCTCCTTCCAGGGAGACGACGCCGAGCGACGACAGGGTATTGCCCTGTACCTTGATCGACAGGTCGCCGCCGGATACCGAGAGACCCGTTCCGGCAATCACGTTGCCGGAGATGTCCGTCGTGCCATCCGTGACAGTGATGGAGTCCGCGGCAACACTGCCGGAAATACTGTTCGTACCGGCTGTGATGAGAAGCGTGTCGGAAACGGTAACCGAGTTGGAGCCGATCGACAGGTTGAGGTTGCCGTCCTTGCCGACCATCATGTTCCTGGCTGTCAGGGACGAAGAAACGTTCCCGTCCATAGCGGCAAGGTCGCCGTTGATCGTCATTAAGCCGTTTGTTTCAATGGAACCGTTGGTCAACCGGGTGTTGGCGACTTCCATATCCGTTACCACAGTTAGTGAGCTGTTGCCCGTAATTTCCAGAAGCCCCGTCGAGGTGAAGCTCTTGGAGACCGAGATTGCCGTGTGGTCGTCCAGCGTCAATGTACCGTTGTTGACGACATTGGTGGTGGTGATGCCGGAATTCATCTGGGAGAGTTTAGCCTGGTGGCCATTCTCAATGACCAGGCTGCCACTGATCGAGCCTTTCGTGAACGAGGCATTGCCGCCGTTCAGGGTGACATCTCCGAAGGAGTTGCCGCCGACGCTACTGAACTCGCCGCTTGCAACCGTCAGAGACCCAATGTCGGAACGATAGTCCCCAAGCTTCAGGTGACCGTTTTGGACCGTCAGGGAATCAAGGAGGATCTGGGCGTTCCAGAATGTGGAGTCGTCCTGAATGTCCATGGCGACATTGTGGCCCTGAAGGTTTTTACCCTGGTCTCCCTTGACGATGAGAGTGACAGTATCTTCGGTAAACTTGCCTGGCATGCCGATGAAGAGCGTGCCTTCGGAACCGAGAGCGTTGTCCGTCAGCAACGACAGGGACCCTGTCGAACCGTAGTAGATCGTGCCCGTATGGTTGCTGTTCCCGGTGAAGCTCAGGTTGCCTCCGCCCTTCACGCGCAGTTCGCCCGAACCGCTCAGGATGCCGTCGATCGTCGTCGTCGTGCCTGCTTCGAGGTCAATCGTGCCCGCACCGTTCATGATGACCGCGTTGCCGAAGTTCCAGTCGTTCTTGATCGTCAGCAGGGCGTTGTCGGCCGAGACTCCGTTGAACGTCAAATTGCCTCCGATGGGAGTTTCGTCCGTGCTGTTGAGGATGGCTTCTCCGCCGATGATCGTCACGTTGCCCGTGACGTTGGCGTTGTTGTCGGAGCCAAGGACAAGCATCGCTCCCGTGCCGTCGAGCAGCACGGAACTGTCGAGCGTGCCGTTGACATCAAGTCGGCCCTCGGGCTTGACGACCGTTTCCCGGACCTTCAGCGAAGCGCCGTCGGAAATGGTGACCTGGGCCTTGCCGCTGATGGTGGCCGTATCGGCAGTGTTCGTTCCTGTGATGGTGAATTTACCGCCGGAGACGTCCAGAAGGCCGTCGATTGCGGAAGATGCCATGTTGAACGTGTTGTTGTTGCCGGCGACAACGACATCGCCCTTCACATTCACCTGCGTCAGATCGAGGTGGTTGTAGTCTTCGGAGAGCGTGATGTTTCCTTTGAACGTCAGGTTCTCGAGAATTGCGCTGGTCCAGGCATCGTCTTCGCTCTTCGCGCCGCTGGCGAGAAGAAGATTGCCGCTGAGCGTGTCGGACTGATCGTTGCCCTTCGCGGTGAAGTGACCTCTGGCATTCAAGGTCGTCTGCCCGATGGAGCCGAAGTCGTGCGGAGTGCCGGTGTCGTTCAAGAAATTCAGAGAACCGTTGACGACATTGATCGTCCGGGTGTTCAGCGATCCCATGATGGAGACGGATGCGTTCGTTCCTTCTTCTTCTCCGATGCTCAGGGTTCCGGCTGCCAGCGTTGTCGGCGATTGGATCATCAGGCTGCTTTGGTCTGAAATGTCGGCGTCTCCCTGTACGTTGAGACCGCCGCTGCCTTGAAGCTCAAGATTGTCGTTGACCATCAGGCTTCCGGTAATCGTTGTCGGATCCGTTGTCCGAATAAGCTGGTTACCCATGGTTATGACATTACCCGCAATCGTCGCTGTGTTGAAGCTGGCGCGTTCTGGCTGTTCGTTGTTGCCTCCGTACAGAAGAAGTGTTCCCTTGCCTCCGGCGAGTGAGAGAATGGCGTTCTCGAGTGACAAGAAGCCGGCTCCAGTTACCGTAATGTCGTTTGCTTCAATTGTCCGAATCGTCTGTCCGCCATTCAGAGAGAGCGTACCGTCGACTGTCACTTTTCCCAAATTGCTGGTTTTTGAGCCGGAAGCCGTTAGCGTCAACGAACTGTCTTTGTTGATCTCAATATTTTGGGCTTCCAGAGAACCCGTGATTGTGGCTTCGCTCCCTGTTTCCAGCGAGAACAGCCCCGTGAGCAACACGGAATTGACCCCGGTGGAGAAGTCCAGACTGGCGTTTTGGTTTAGAACCATCTGATTGGCCTTGATTGAGGAAGCGCTGAGTTCGCTGGCGGATGATTGCACCGCTCCTTTCAGGGTCAGGGTTCCGGTAGAGATCAGCGTCCCGTTGTCGAGGGTGGCATTGTAGAGGTCGAAGTCACTGAGCACATTGAACGAGCTGGCTCCGGAAATCAACAATTGGCTGTCTTGTCCAAACTGATCGGCGCTATCCGTCGTGAGCGCAGTCTTTTCCTGCAGGATGAGCTTCCCGACATTGGAGACGCGCCGGACATCGGCGGTCAGGCCGGTCAGCGTGATGGTGTCGTTTTGGCCGTTCGTCGTCAGGGAAGTAGCGATTTTGTCCTTGCCGCTCAACGAGACGGAGGCTGCCTTGCCCTCACCGTTGACGGTGACTTGCTGGAAGCTGTCGGCACCGGAACTCGTCAGGTTGCCTTCCGAAACAGACAGGAGGTCGATAGAAGAACCTGTACTTCCGAGGACGAGAGAAGAGGAGCCTTTTTTGTCGAGGGAACCGAGTTGGAATACTCCGTGCCAGGTGGCGGCGGAGTGATCGGCCGTATCGACTGTCATCTCCAGGTTCTTGCCGGTTACGTTTTTGTTCTGGTCGGCTGCCGTGACGATGGAAGCATGATCTTCTGTCAGAACCAGGTTGCCGCTTGCTCCCAGTGCATTTTGCGCGTTCAGGGTCAATGTTCCGGCGCTGTAGAAAATGTTGCCGACATATTGGCTGTTCTGGGAAAGCGTCAGGTTGCCCTTGCCTTCCACAGTCAGCGTGCCCGCTCCGGAGAAGGTTCCCAGGAAATTCATGTCGGCTTGCAGATCGAACGTACCGTAGTTCTGTATATCGAGGATGTTACTATTCGTCGTCGTGCTGTCTCGCATGATGTGGACGACGGCTTCGCCGGTGGAAGCGCCGTTCAGAATGACTTTGCCTCCGATCAGGCCGGAGTAGTAATTGAAGTCGCCCTTGGTCACGGTCATGTTGCCTTCCAGACTGGTTGTTGTCGGATTGGAGCTCTTCTCTCCCATCGTGACCGTGCCTCCGTCGATGCGGACGTTGCCGTCCATCTTACCCTCGATGGTGAGCGAAGCGTCGACATTGACGACTGTCGTCGTAGCACGGAACGTTGCTCCCTCGGCGACTACCATGTTAGCGTGTTGCCTCATGGAGATTTCCTTGGCCGTATTGATACCTCCGCTCACATTGAACGTGCCGCCTTCGAGAGTCAGTGTGCCGTTGATATCGGCATCGCTCATCGTTAGCGTATTATCTTTGTTGTCGGCAACGGTGAGGTTGCCGTTCAGGATGGTATTGGTCAGCGTCAGGTTGTTACGTCCCGTGGTCAGGCTGATGTCTCCGGCCAAAATGGCCTTCTTGGCCTCATCGGTACTGGCGCCCGTCACGGTGAGGGTCGAACCCAGGTCGAGTACGGCCGTACCGAGCGTGCCGAAATTATGGGCCAACTCTCCGGTCTTCATCGTGATGGTGCCGCCGTTGAACGTCGTTGTACCCGAAACGCGGATGGCGCTCTCAAGTGTTAGTTCGGAACTGTTGTTTGCGAGGGCCAGGCTGCCGACATTCATCGAACCGGCTCCGTTCAGCGTGAGCGATCCGTCGACGGTGAAGAGTCCCGAGATTGCCATAGTATCCTGAAGGGTAATCGTCTTGTGACCCTCCATCGTCAGGTTGCCGGTGATGCGGCTATTTTCCAGGGTGACTCTTGCTCCCGTTTCGCTGTCATCGCCGACGTGGAGAAGGAGTGTTCCGCTGCCGTCGTTGAGTCTGAGGTTGATGTTATTCAACGAGAACGATGATTCTTTGGCGATCTCCATCGAGAGGGCGTTGACCGTCCGCTGCGACATGCCGTCGGCTGAGATTGAGAGCCCTTTACCCGTGACGTTCACCGTGCCGAGCGAGCTGGATTTTTCGCCGAGTTCCTTCAAGGTCAGCATGCCGCCCTCAAGCGACAGCTTGCCGCCGACGAGCAGGTTGCCGGTGATCGAAGAATCCTTGGATTCTTTTTCCATCGTGAAATCTTGTTTGACGGTGACGATCGTGATTCCTGCGTTCAAAGCGAAGCTGCCTTCGCCGGCAACGGTCAAATTGCCTGCGTTGAGATTCGAGGTGAGGTTGCCCTGATCCGTTACCATGGAACCGTCGATTTCCATTTTGGAAAGACCTTCGAGCGTGGCGTTCTTGAGTGTCGTTTCTCCCAACGTAGTTAACTCGGCGACGCTCAGGTAGCTGGAGTCGATGTTGAGTGTACCTGTCGAAATGAGATCCTTGGAGATTTCGATGTGTGACTGGTTGATCAGATTGAGCGTACCGTTGTTGTACAGCGCCTCCATGATTGTCGTCACACCGTTGAGCGTGATCGTCGACTCCGTGGAAGTCATGACACCCGATACGGTGTCACCCGTGCTCAGCGTGAGAGATCCTTTTTGCGTCAGGTCGATGTTGCCGAAGGAGTTACCTCCGTGGCTACTGTTGAAGATACTGTTGGTGATCGTGAGATGCTTGATGTCGGATCCGGCCGTCATCAGCTCCAGATTGCTCTGGGTACCGTTTTGGTCCGTCAGGCGGAAATCCGTCAGGTTCATGATACCGTTCCAGTGAACCGCTGTGTCGGTGATGCCGGTAATGGCTGTCATCCAGACGACAGGGCTGTTGGAGACGATGTTTTTATTTTGGTCTGCGTGGACATCGACGTAGGCTTTTCCTGCCGTTTCGCCGCTAGGCGGCAACTGGGTCAGAAAGAGCGATCCGCTCTTGCCGAGTGCGTCGGCGGCATCGAGGACGAGGTGGCCCGTACCGCTGAACTCGGTGTTGCCGGAGTGCATGCTCGAAGCGGTAAAGACGAAGTTGCCGTCTCCCGTCATGATGAGCGTTCCTTTGTTCGACAGAGCACCTTTGAGCGTGAGCGTTGCTTCCTGGCTAACATCGATCGTGCCGAAGTTCTGCATGTCGAGAATGTTAGCCATCGAGAATTCCGTGTCGTGCAAGACATGGATGTGGGCATCGTCCGCCGAACTGCCATTCATGATAATCCTGCCGTAGATGGCGCCTTTGTCCAGAGTGAACAGCCCCTTGTTGATGGTGAGACCGCCCGTGATGGCGAATCCACCGTGGGCTTCCGTGCCGTCCCGATCCGAGGCCATTGTGACCTGAACACCCGTACCGTCGAGGATGAGTCCGGCGTCGAGCTGGTCGGAAATGGTCATCTTCACGTTGTCCTGGAGGCGCACGTTATCGGCTTTGAATGTGCCGTCTACGATCCGGAAGACGGCGGAACCGCCGACCGTAGCCGTGCCGACGCGATTGGTTCCTCTGGAGTTGAAGGTACCCCCGGTAAGCGTCAGGTCGCCCGTAATCGTGGCATCCGTCATGTTGATGGCATTATGATCCGCATCGCCCGACATGGCTACATTGCCCGTCAGATTGACGTTCGTCAGTGCGAACAGGTTGCCGTTGCCGTCGAGCGTGACGTCACCCTTGATGATGGCGCGGAGGTCATGCCGGGAACTTTGAATCGTCAGCGTCGAGCCGTTCTCGACGAGCGTCTGGCCCAGGCCGCCGAAGTTGTGACTATCTTCGTCCGTATCCAGTTTTAGGTTCGAATTCGAGATCGAAGTGTTGTTGTCGATGTTCAGATAGCCATTGACGAGGCTTTCATACGGAGTTGTGAGAGACCGGATGTTGAGGGAGGTTGCTGCCATCATCGTATTTTGCTGAACGATGAGGCCCCCCTGGATGGAGACGTTTCCTCCGAGATTGAGAGAACCGTTCCCCGTCAGAGCGAGAATGGCTCCGTCTCCGATACTCATGTTGCCGGTAATCGACGTGAGACCGTTCAGATCGATCTTGTTATGGTCGTCAATATTCAGATTTCCCTGCACGCCGGCATTGGTGAACGTGACGAGCGATGCATAGTTCTGAACGTCGTCTTCCCGATTCCCGATGAGGTTCATGCTGCCCGTGCCGGAATTGAGGACGAGCTGAACTTGATCGAGCTGAAGGTGGCCGCCGTCGCCGATATTCATGGAAATCGCGCTGATACTCTGCGAAGAACCATGGAGATTGAGTTCCGAGGCTGTGCCGGAAATGGTGACGCTACCCAGAGTGCTGCGGTTTTCACCCATCACATTCAGGTCAAGAATGGAACCGCCTGACAGATCGGTTTTACCTCCGACGAGCAATGTCCCGCTTATATCAGCCCGGGCGTTGCTGCTCAACGACAGGTCTTTCGTGATATTGACCGTGTTGCTTCCTATGCCCATGGAGAGTTCCGCTCCGCTTTGTCCGTCGATAGACAGACTGTTGGCGCTGAACGTTGAGAGATGGTTGTTCGCAAGAGTCGTGACTTTGCCTAGCGAGATGTCGAGGAAGGCCCAGAAGATGGCATCCTGCAACTGAATGCACCCCGTCGACGAGAATGTCGATTTGACATCGGGATCATGTCCCGACTCGATATCGTTGTTACCGACCTGGATTTCGGTACCGTTGAGAAGATTGATTGTTCCCGCGTTTGTAATGCCCGTGACGCTTGTGGCCTTCAGACCTCGGAATTCGATTGTCGATTTTTTCCCCGTCGTCAGCGAACCGTTGAGGTTATCGCCTTGGTTCAGGATGATGACGGCATAGTGGTCGGAAGCGTTTTCGTCGGTGGATTCAACCCATTCGTCCAGTGTTTGGGCCGTCAAGTCGCTGAAGGTATTGGTGCCCAGACTGATGAGCCTGCCTTCGACGATGGTGGCCGACCCGAGCGTTGAGCTGTGCTGCGAGAAGGTCAGGTCGTATTGGCCCTTCTTGTACATCGATTTCTGGTAGAAGTTGCCGTCCCAGACGGTATCTCCGATCGTGCACATGTTCGCATTTTCGACAACGGCGTTTTTGGAGTGCGTACCCTGGTAGTACACGAAGGGCTGCTTGTCCTTATCAGGCGAAGTGATCAGAGATTCGTCGATTTGGAAATAGACGGTTCCCGTCTTCCCAAGTACGTCGCTCTCATACATGTAAGAATTGCCGATGGCTGTGTAATAGATGTCTCCCGAGTAGGAACTGGTGTGGTTGTAGACCATGTTCCCCTTGCCGGTAATGTGCAGAGGCCCTTCGCCTGCCAGTGCGCCATCAATGGTGAAGGTAACATCGTGATCGTCCGTGCCGTTGAGTTTGATGGTTCCGTTTGTCGTGGCCGTCACGTTGCCGACATGCCAGTCGTTGTCGACGGACAACGTACGGTTTTCGTACGACATATGGCCGGCGAACATGATGTTGACCAGAGATGTATCTTGTTTGGCTTTCTCATAGGTGAAGGTACCGTTTGCGATGCGCAGATCACCATTGAGAGAGGCCGTATCGGAGTTCAGAGAAGCATTGCCTCCTTCCAGAATGAGGGCGGAATTCAAAGTCCCCTGAATATCCAGATTGCCACCCGTTATCGTCGTGGAGATGCCGGTGGTGAAGGTGGAGTCTGCTTGGATCGTCGTGTCGGCGCCGATCATGGCCTGTTGCTTCACTTCATTGTCACCGGCCAGAGTTAGAACGCCGCCTTCCACCGTCAGAGTACCCGTGATGGTCGTGTCGCCCATGGAGAGTTCGTTCGTCGAGCCGAGGGACGCCACGTCGCCGTCGAGCGTACCGTTGCCGAGATGGAGGAAGTTGTGTGTTGCCTCTCCGTTGCTGGCGAGCGTAATGTTGCTTCTGAGCGTAAAGGATCTGCCGTTTGTGTTGCCGGTGAGGTCGTCGACACCCAGGTAAAGTTGGCCTCCGTTTTTGACGTTCACGTTGCCGAGCGTACCGAAGTCGAATGATCCCGAATCGTCAGGATCGCTTGTTGCCTGGAGGCACATGAGGCCGCGGACGTCTGTCTGTTCCGAGATGAGGAAGCTGGTGTTGATGAAGTGGGCTTGCGTGCTCTGATGAGCGACCGTTACGGTTGCCGTCTGGATATAGCTGTCGTTTATGTTGCTTCTGCCGTTTTCATCAAGGAAGCTGATGGTCCCGTTACGAACAGTAAAGTGCGAATCCTTCATCGTGAATGTACCGGCCAGTATTGCGGAACCGACGAAGGCGATGTCGCTCTTATCGTCAATATTCAGGATCCCATCCTGGGCAAGAGTGAAGGAAGTCGTGCCCGCCTCTTCCATTATTGTATGATGCAAGTCGATCCGGCTGGCTGCCGAGATGCTGATTCCCTGTTCCAGAGTGGTGCCTGTAACCTCAATCTTCCCGTTATTCCTGGCAATCAACATGCCTTCGACCGTATCGTTTGTCAGGGAAACCCTGGGGCCATCAATTTCGAAACCGGCAAGTTCGCTGAGGCCGTCGACGGTAACGTTGCCCGTGAACGTGATACTATGGAAGTTATCCGTCTGGAAAAGACCTTCTGTCACGAGCAGTTCGCCGATGCGGCCCAATCCTTGAATGCTCATCGTGCCCGCTCCCGTTTTGGTGAGCGAGGCGGGCGAACTGCCCGAGTCCGGTCCCATGCCGTTGACGGTCAGGATCGCGTTTCGTCCGACTTCGATATGGGCGTCGGAAATGATGTCGATGGCACTGATGGATGTATTGACCGTATCTTCCGACGAGGGATCGACTCCCTGGACGGTCAGGCGGCGTGTCAGGCCGGAAGCGTCCGAGAAGGTTAGCGTGCCCGCGATTTCAGCGCCGTTTGTGAGCGAGAGCGAGCCGTTCTGGATCGTGACGCCGCCGGAGGTTCTATCACCGTCTGATGTCACGCCCACTCCGACCGTGCCCGATAGAGTCAGCGAAGCTCCGCCTTGAATCCACATGGCGGTGTTCAGATGAACTCCCTCGCCGATTGTTGTCGAACCGCCGGTTAGATACGTGTTTTGAGCGATCAGATAGCTGTCGCTTTCCGGCGCTCCCCGAAGGAGGTTCATGCCGATGTCGCCGCTGAGGTAGAGGTCTCGGAATTCGTTGTGTCGATCAATGTTCAACTGACCTCCGTTCATGGTCACCGTACCCGAGATGACCGCGCTGTTGGAGACGTTCAACGTATCTTTGGTCAGCGTGACATCACCACGAAGTGCCGTATAGGTCAACGAGAGGGAACCGGCGCCTTCCTGCGTGTCGGATACCGAGCCGACGAGGTTGAATAGTTTGTCCGGAGCCACACCGAGGCCTTCCAGCGACATGTCGTGCGTATTGAGCTGGATGTTTCCGAGACTGGAGTTGCCGCTGGAGTTCAGGACGTGGAAGTCGGCTCTGAGTGTCGTGTTGTTGTAGATGTCGAGCGCAGCGTTTTGAATGTTCAGATCTGCATTGATAGCCAGATTGTTGGCCGTGATGGTGTTTTTCTGACCGGAGTTTTCGGAGAGAAGTTCCGACTTGTGGTTGAAAATGACGGAATCGGTCGCCTGAAGGGTAACACCGGACAAGGTGAACGGGGTATTGCCGGCGCTTCCTTCAAAAGTCAGCAATCCCTGGGTGCTGAGGGTTGAATTGACGAGTTCGAATGCTCCGGAACCGTTGTATGTCAGGCTGCCCTGGCTGGTGAGGAGAGAGTCGTGAATACTGATCTTTCCTGAGCCACCGAGCGTCAGGTTGCCCTGGGCTTGCAACGACGAGAGGTTGTCAAACGACAGATTGATCGTGCCGTCTAACGTCGCTTCTCCATTGACGGACATGGTCGAACTATCCATTGACAAATTGCCCGTGGACAACTCAACGCTGGAATTTGTGAGGATCTTCGATTGATTTTGAATGGTGATCTTCGAATCTTCCCCCGACATCGCCATGGTGCTGAGTTTCGTCGTCTGGACGACATTGTCGAAAATGAGTTCGCCTTTGGCGACGGAAGCCAATCCCGAAATGTAGGAGACCTGATTGAGGACGAGTGTACCATCCTGAACGGATATGCCGTTGAGGCGTGTTGAGTAACCGTTGGCTATACGGTTGAGCTGAATGACGCCGGAACCGTCTTTCACGAGGGAGCCGGAGTTGAGGATGGTACCCGTAAAGTTGACAGGTTGCCCCACGGTGCCGCTGTCGGCAAGAATGTGCAGGATGCCCGTCTGGTCGGTCATCGTGATGTTCTTCGCATGCTCCGTCGTGCCCGTGACAACCAGGGTACGTTCGCCCGTAGCGGTCAGGGTACCCGTTGTGCCGAGTGCATCGTTTTGTTGAAGCTCAATGATCGAACCCTGCCAGTCGATGTTGCCGGCGAAATTACTGTTTTCTTCGGTCAGGATCATCCTGGCATCCGTTGCGCTTTCCGTCAGCGTCAATTGGCGGTTGCCGGTCAGGGTGCCGACGGACAGCGCCGACCGGATGTTGACCGTTGCGTTGGCATCCATGGCGATGTTGAGATTGAGAGAGCTCAGATCGCAGATCACGTCCATCAGGCGGCTGGACGAACTGCCCGACATTGTAACGGTACCGCCGAAAGTCTTGATGTTATTGAGTGTTAGTGTTCCCGAGTGAAGGGTAATATTGGCGTTGAACTCCGCACCCTGTACATCCGGAGAGGTGTCGCCGATTTCGAGTTCTCCTTCGCTGGTGACGTTGCTCCAGGGCCTTCCTGTGGCCTGTTGGGCGGTAAATTGGCCCGTGACAACTGTTTTGGAGTCGGCCAGCAACTGCATGTCGCCGGTGATAGTTGTGTCGTTGAGGCTGAGCAGGCTGATGCTCTTGTTCGTGAGGGTGCCTTCGATGGCCACTTGGTCTAACGTTGCGGTAACGGAGTCGTTGAGCGTGATGCTGCTTTGGACCTTTGCGTTGTCAGACATGAAGAAGAGGGCATTTCCCGACAGCAACAGGCCGCCTGTTGCCGAAAGAGTAGTCCTGTTTTCTTGTAGACTCAGGGTTCCGCCGTTCTGGGAGAAGGAACCGGCGATGTCGAGAATCGAACTGCCTTCCAGAAGTATCGCCGATGAGGAAGCCGAAAGATCGCCCGTGTTCGTGATCGTGGAACCCGATTCCAGTGTCAGATGGCCCGTTCCGATCGCTATGCCCGAGGTGGCGAGGAGGCCATTCCTGATGATTAGCGAGGAATCGCCTTCGACGGCAAGTTTGCCCATGCTGCCGAATTTGATGGACTCGTCTGTTCCGCCGTCCAACGTGATCTGGTGGCCCGAGGTGATTTGCGTATTGGTAATGGAGAAGGAACTGGATTGACCGAATACTGTCTGCTCGTTCTGTGTTTGCCAGATGAGCGTATCGGCTGTGAGACGGAGATTGTCGAGCTGGTGATTCTCAGTACCCACCGTGCCCGTGAAGGCGATCCGGTGCGAAAGAGCGTTGATCTCCACCGTGTCGAATTTTGTCCACGTTCCTCCGAGGGTAATGTCGCCGCTGCCCGCCGTGATTTGGACATTGGTCAGATTGACTTTGTCGCTTTCTTGTGTGCCGCTAATGATGATTCCCGTCTGGGCGTCCAGTTTGGCATAATCAAGGTTGACGGAAGATCCCTGAAGCGTCAACAGCCCCATCTGGGATATCAGGTCTGCATGAACAATGGAAATTTGACCGCTGTCGACGGAGAGACCGTTGGTCGTGCTTAGGAAGGAGTGGTTGTCATGGTTCCCCTGGATGGTCAAATTACCGTGGATGGTGACGTCGTCCGAAGAGATTTTCGAATTGGTAAGGACGACGGAAGCGGCATGTTGTGAATCGGTGAAATCGGCCGTTCTGAGTGTCGTGCCGGAGCCCGAAGAGATGTTGTTGATGGTCAGCGTCGTGCCGGAGGCAAGCTGGGTGTGACCGAAGGAACAGGAGCCTCCCGTTAGCGTGCCGGTTCCATTGACCGTCAAGTTCGCGTTGAGTTCGAGTTTTTGGAGCAGAAGGCTGGAAGGCTGGTTGAGCGTGGCGGCGGCGTTGACTTTCCAGGTATAGGCGGTGATGGCCGAGTCCTTGCCCAGAACCATGTTTGCCGAGTTGGTGAACTCGCTGCCGTTGGAAATCGCCTTCACGGTCAACTGGCCGGTCAGGCCGAGATTGACGGCTTTTTCGAAGGTGATATTGCCGTTCCGGGCTTCGATTGTTCCGTTGAAATTACCGTCTCCGATAGCTTCCGTGACGTCGAGATCTCCGCTCGTCAAGGTCATCTTGCCGCCGGTGTGCATCGTAAGTTTTTCGATCGTGACGTTGCCCTGGTTCACTTCCATAAGAGAGGCGTCATCAATCTTCAGGTTGGCGAGGCGCGACATGTTGCCGACCGTCAGCTTACTTCCTTTGGCAAGGGAAAGGGTTCCTGCCTTCTCTCCTGTTTTCAAACCGGTGTCCATATTGGAAATGGAGACCTGCGCTCCTCCGCTCAGATTGAGCGTACCCGCGTTCATCGTCAGGTTGTCAAGCTGGTGGCTCGTGCCCCCATTCAACGTGAGAGTGATGTTCCCGTTGTTGAAAATGGTCTGGCCGCCGACTGCCGCTGTGATAATGGCGCCGCCGTCGACAATGGTCGCGTTGCTATTGACAAGCCATTTTTTCGCGCTGATGGACGAACTTCTGCCGAGTTCGAGGACTGCGTTGTTCGTGAACGTATCGCTCGCCAGGATGACATTGTTGACGTTGCCTGTGCCCGTGATGGCCGTGTTGAAGGTGATGTCTCCTTGCAGGGAATAGTTGCCCTGGCCCGATGTCAGCACGTTGTTGCTGAACGATTTGATAAGAAGCGTGCCGGCCAGTTCGATGGAGTCGTACGACGAGAATGCGTTGTTTTCGAACGCGAGTTTTTGATGGGCCTCATTCTCCAGGCCGCGTATGGTCAGCGCGGCTGCAGTATCCGTGTCGACGCCTTTGACCGATGTGAAAATGTTGCCGGAAATGGTTCCGCCGAAGTCGAGCGTGATGTCCGCCGCCTTTTGTGCCGTCAGTTCGTTGTTGTTGAAGGCAAGTCCTTTCTTGCTATCGTAACCGGTGAAGGTCAATGTGCCGTATTGCGACGTGAAGGTGTTTTTCCTGGCATCCGCTCCGCCGACCGTACCCGTCGTGAACTCGAGATTGATCTTCATGTCCTTGTAGGACGAGAGCGTGTTGCCGAAGAATTCGGCATCGTCGAACGTGAACGTGTTGTCCTGCCAGCCGACGGATTTGGCAATGCCCGTGATGTCCATTCCGCCGGTCGTGGTGGCGAGCGTGGAATTCTGCATGACGAAGAAGCCTCCCTTGTTCTTGAGGGGATCCTCCTTGCCTTCTTCCGGGGCGGGGGGACGCGTGGCCGTAATGTCGCCCGTCATGGTGACGGAACTGTCCTTGATGAACAAGCGGCCTTGGGGCGAGGTGAACGTCCCCTTCATCTCGATCCTGCTGTTGTCGGTGATGTACAGGTTGCCTTCGTTGACGATATTGCCCGTATGGTTTGCCATCGACTGCATATTCGACAGATCGACGGAGCCGAACGTATCGTTGACGCCTCCCGAGGCGATGTAGCCGGAGTTGATATTGCCGAACAACTCGCCATTGGAGATTTTGATGTCGCCTTTGGCGACGGCATGAGTATCGGGATTGGTTTCTCTCGCGGCGGCATTCAGGTTGCCGTATTCGCCGTTCGAGGCCAGGAACAGGCCGTAGCCGGAGGAGGTCACGTTGTTGTAGTGGCTGCCGTTGCCAAGAGCGTTCTTGTCGATGACGTGACCGCTTCTGACATAGAGGCTGTCGATCGTCACGGCGGCAGCCGTCATGTCGAGTTCCGCCTGGCCCGTTTTGTCCAGCCTGTCGCCGGTGATCTTGCCCGTCAGCGTGAGATTGGTATTCGTCGTGATGTTCAGGTTATTGTCCGTTTGGGTCTTGAGGAATTCAATGTCCTTGTTCAAGACGATCGTCTCCGTGCCGGTGGGCCTTTGGCTGATCAGATTGAGCATCGAATTGTTTGTGGACAGAATGGTCAGCGTTCCCGTCGTGCCGATGGACTGGCTGTCGCCGAGATAGATGTCGCCCGCCTGCCACAGGATGTCTCCCGTATAATCCTTGTCGCCTCCCGTCAACTTATGGTTGAAAACTTTATTGCCGCCTCCCGTCAGGGTCAGGTCGGCGTCGCCGCGCAATTTGCCCGCTACCGTCAACGTATTGCCGGGAGCGACGTAAATCGTGCCGTCGGCCAGCATGATGATATCGTTCGCTCTCGCGTCGGTACTGACTGACAGGGTACGCTGGATTTTGCTTTCCAGGCTTGAGCTGTCTTCGAAGTAGATGGTGCCCGACGCGGCTTCGCCCTTGACGTTGACGAGATTCAAGACGCCGTAGCGCAACCGCACATCGCCGTTAAGATGAGCTTGAGCCCCCCCTGCGCCCGAGGTGCCCAAAGTGACGGACGCGCCGTTTTCGACGATGAAAATGGTGGTGCTTCCGTCTTCCGGCAGATCTTTTTCGATCAAATGGGTACCTCCGTTCCACCGGACGCCGGCCATATTGAAATACGTCATGGCTATATCGACGGTGGGAGAGGATTCGCTGATGTCGACAAAGCCCAGGACTTGGACTTTATTTGAAGTATTCCCTGTGATATTCAGCCCCTTCAGATTGACGTCGCCCTTGACGGTGCCTCCGTCCGTCACGTCGAGATTGATGGAGTAGTTGCCACTCGTACTGGTTCCTTCCGCCGACAGGTTGCCGGTGATTGTGGCGCCGCCGAGCATCAGGGTGCTGTTATCCTGCAGATCGATGTTGCCCTGCCAGATGACGCCGGAATCGAGCGTCAGGTAACCGTTGTTGTGCAGTGTCGTTGTGGCGAGACGGTCGCCATGAGTGCCGAATTCCCACCAGGGAGTAGTATGACCGGTTATGGAAGCCTTGACGGTCACGGACGCGTTGGAGATATCCATGCCGTTCATCATCAAGGTCTGTCCCGTATCGGTATAACTGGTCTGGGATATGTTGACTATGTTGTCTACGGCCTTTTCTCCCGAACCCGAAATATTGACGAAACCGAGGTCGCCTGTAATGTCGGTGAGTGTGACGGAGTCGGCGTCTTTGCCGTTTGCGGAAATTTTAGTCGTCTGGCCGACCGTCAACGTGGACTTCGAGATCGATGTGTGCTGGTTCAGGTCGAGAACATCCGCCTTCAAATCGCCGCCTGTGACTTCTGCCTGGGCCGTGGCTATTTTGAGTGTTCCCGTGGCGTTGAGGATGCCGCCCGTCATCGTAAGCCCGGTATCGGGTGCTGCCGAAGTGATGTTGATGTCCTTCCGGGAAAAGACGGTGCCGTCCGTCATCTTCGTGGTGCCGTTGAAGGTGATGGAACCCGTGGATTCGATATTCGAGGCGGAGGCGATGAAGGTCTCGTTGTCGACTCGCAGTCCGCCGTTGCCGATGATGAAGTTGGCCTGACCGTTGCCGACGCCGTGCATCGCCAGTTTCCACGCGCGCGCTTCGGCGTTGTTCGTGTCACTCTGCGCGCTGACGGTGACGTTGTCGCCGTGAATGAACAAAGTTCCCTGACTGGGATTGGAGGCATTGTCGAAAACGTAAATGTTCGTGGCATTGACTTGGATGTTGTCTCCGGCGACGATCATGTCATGATGAGTGCTGATCGTACCGCCTGCCGTGACGATTAGATTTCCAGCCGGTTGTGCGTCGTTGCGGATTTCGATGTTGTCGTCGAGTACGGTGATGTCGGAGGAGGCTGTGACCGTGCTGCCGTCGAGGACGACCAGTTTTCCCTTGCTGACCGTCAGACTTCCGCTCCCGGCGATGAGTCTTCCCCGGTTGCGGACGAGAGCGGCAACGTTATCGAAAGTCGTTTCTTGTACCTGACCGACTCCGTCGGGATTATTTGAATCGTAATCCCCATGAAACGTCCATTTGACACCGTTAATGTGTTCCGCGCCATTCACGGTAATTTGTTTTCCGGAGGTGATCCATGCGGCGTCGAGGTTGGCATAGCCTCCGATTTTGATCCCGTCGTCGCTGAAGGTTCTTTGACCACCCTCCATCTTGCCGCCTGTATGACCGATTACATTTCCGCCAATGACGATGTCGTTCGTCGCGAAAATGGAATTGCCTCCTTCGGGCGCAGCAAAAAAATCGACATTGCCGCCGACGGAAATTTTCGATTTGTCGTTCTCGGTTCCGTTATGGCTTTGGGCCGTCAGGGAACTGTCCTTGTTGACCGTCAAATCGCCCTTGATGGTGATGGCTTCGGTATAGGTGCCGCCGTCTTTGGTACCGGCCGCCTGTACATGGGCTGCGTTGGTGTCGTCACCGAGCGTGAGGCCTCCGTTGGAGAGATGCAGCCATCCCCAGGCGGTGACGTCGGTGCTTGCCAGCACCAGAGAATCTGTTGCCGAAGAACCTGTTTGTTTCAGGAGTATGTTGCCGTAGGAGGTCAGGACGTTGTTGGTTCCGGAGACGGACAAGAAGTCGATCGAGAGATCGGCCTGACCGGGGATGTAGTTCTGATAGCCCAGAGGCTTGTCGGCATCCGAACCGTTGAAGAAGTAGTTTTCCTTGAAAGATTCCAGCGTCGAACCGTTCTTCAGGGTCACATTATTGGCCGTGATGCCCGAATACGTTGTGAAGGTCGAGCCGTCGAGGTCAATGTTATTGAAGGTGAGATCGGCCGGAGCGGGATGGGTTTCCCCTTCTTCTTCAGTGTAGATTCTCTTGTCGGTGAGAGTCAGATCTGTGTAGAGCAGGGAAAGATCGCCTAACTGGGGGTTGTTTGTCTTCAGCGTGTGGGCGACGATGGTAACGTTGTGCTGATTTGAACCTGTGGTTGTGAGCGTACCGCCGAGGGTAAGTGTACCGTTCGCGGCGGAGAGGACGCTTCCTGCTCCAAGTGTGGTATCGCTCGTGATTGTGATGTCGCCGCCTTGTTCAATAACGGTATCCGGCCCCTCATAGACGTCTCCCGAACGAAGGATGGCGTCGGCGCCCAGTGCTACCGTACCGTTAATCACGATGTCTCCCGTATTGGATAGAATTGTCCCATTGTTCTGCAAATCACCGTTGATGGTGATGGCCTTGTCGGCATGAACTTCGCCCTTGTTCCGGATGTCGAGTGCACCGGTGGTGATAGCCCCCTTGTCAGCAGTCTGACTTGTCGCAATGAGAGACGCATTGTCGCCCGTCAGAGTAGTGGCGCCCGTAACCTGGATGTTGCCTTGGGCTGAGGACACTATACCTTGAGTCTCAAGTGTCCCCGTGACGGTGATATCGCCTCCTGCGGTTGCTGCCTGGTGGAGTTTCTTGGTGTCGTTGCTTCCTATTCCCAGCGATAGATCGCCATAAACGGTGAGGGACTTGCTGGATTGAATGGAGCCGTTTCCGATGAGTGTAGTAGAAGAATTATCATCCAAACCCAGTTGGACGATATTATTTTGGCCCGAAATGAGGCCGCTGCCCTCTACGTTACCAAACACTTTGAGGGGGCCGCTGGAACTGATCTCGCCGTCGTTGTGTAGTGTTCCTGTGATGTTGACGGTGCCTCCGTAGACGGAACTGTTTGCTCCAATGGTTACGGTTACCTTGGCATCGTTTGGAACTTGAAGTTGACCTACTTTCAATGTAGCCCCATCCAGAAGCGTCAAAGAAGCGAAATTCCCTAAGTTCCCCGAGAGCTGCAGCTTTGTTCCAGTCAATTGAAGGACGGATGTAGCTGTCGTTCCTAACGTGTTTGCCGTGATCGAACCCTTCCCGAGTGTCCAGTCGGCGAGGCTGAGCTGACCGGAGAGGTTGATCTTTGTGTCCGCGTCGGTGGTCAGCGTACCGTTGGAAATAGTGAGGGAACCTGCTTCAACGGTACCTGTGATGCTAGATGGACCGTTGGTAACGGTGATAGCGCGGTTGGGGGACTTGAGCGTGCCGGCGACGGTTATGCCGTTGACAATGGCGAGATCGGATTGAGTCGAGAAGGTACTGTTTGATTCGATTGCGAGCGAAAGAAGATCCATGGAGTCAATACCCGATAGGGTCAGACTTGTGCCGTTGAGAATGAGGGCGGAGGTATTATTTGTCGTCAGCGATTTTGCTATAATCGTACCTTGGCCGAGCGTCCATGAATTGGCACTGAGGCTTTCTGTAAGGCCGATGGTCGTGTCCGAACCGGTTGTCAAATCTCCGTTCAGGGTCAGGCTGTTGCCCCAGATTTTGCCCAAAATGCTGGCGTCACCGGAGACAATGATGTTGTGTCCTTTGGCTCCCGTCTGTGTCCCTCTTGCATCCCAGGTGCTGCCTGATGCAATCGACAGGTCGCCGTTGATCGTGATAGTCTGGGGGAGCGATGGCGTTGCATTCGTATTGAGCCAACCTTGGCTGGAGATGGAGAGAGAACCCCATGTGAGATTTTCGTATGATCCCGTAAGGGTTAGCTTCGTGCCTGCGAGTACGAGCGTGGATACTCCATCGGCTGAAAGGGATTTCGCCGTAATCGTACCCGCCCCGAGTGTCCAGTCGGCGAGGCTGAGTTGGCCGGTGAGATTGATCTTTGTATTTGTGCCGGTGGTCAGCGTACCGTTGGAAATAGTGAGGGAACCTGCTTCAACGGTACCTGTGATGCTAGATGGACCGTTGGCAACGGTGATCGTGTGATCTTGATCCGTCAGTGTGCCGGAGACTGTGAAAGCATTGGCGACGTCCAGGTCGGCGGCATAACTCAGGGAACTGCCTTTGTCTATCGTAAGCGAGTCCAGGGAAACAGCTTCGTTACCGGTGAGAATCAGGGTCGTGGATTGAGTTAACTTCAGGTCGGCGCTACCCTCTCCTCCGTTGAAGGAAGAAGCCGTAATCGTACCTCCGGAAGCGAGGCCCCAGAAGCTTGTCGTCAACATGCCCGACAAATTGATTCTGTTAATGGTGCCCAGTGAGCCTGCTCTTAAATTCTTGGCGCTCAGAGTACCGCTGGCTTGGGTCAACGTGCCTCCGACGACAGCATCCCCCAAAATTGTCGTATTCCCCGTAGCCGTTAGATTTCCACTTGTCTCAATGCCATCCGTGAAAGTGACTTCTGTACCCGTGTCCTTAATGCTGACGGATGTCCATGTTGATCCTGCGGTGGTAATTATCCATTCGAGATTACTGTCCAGGAGAAATTCTCCATAATTTTGTTTTTCGACGAATTCGACGGTCTGCTGTCCTTGTCGGGGTGTGTCGTTGGATGGATTGACGTTTCCGAAGGACGTGTTGTCACCAGGTTGAAGATTGGTTGGCGAACCCGTAAATGCATCCCCTTGCCACCATTTCTGGATGAACGTAGGCGGGTTGTCCGGATTCGTGTATTCTCCATACCATGTCAGGGTGGCGGAATAGGCGGTGACGGAAGCCCCTGCGCTCATACACGCGAGAAGGACTGCTCGGAGGGAAAGGGGCAAACGGATTTTCATAAGTTACAAAATGTTTTTTTCACAAGAACGGATTTAGAATCCGTTATTGCTTACTGGCATTTCTTATAAAAAATAACAATTTATAGATACGCATAACGTGCATATAATAAGCTTATTACAATTTAATAAACACGCGTTTATTATTTCATGTTAAATATATGAATTCAAGAAAACAGATTCTGAGATGGAACAGAGGAATTCCATGTCTCTTTCCTGAAAAATTCTATAACATCCATTAAATAAACATCTTTTATCATCATGTATATGGCTTGAAATAATCTTGACAACGGATTCTAAATCCGCTATGCGATCTTTGAATCTTATATCATTCGCAATAGATTATATGGAGACATTTCTGGGTTATTATACAGATGAAAATACTTAAATAATAATTAATGAATTAAATAATCTGCATGAAGTTTATATAACAATATATCGATGATGTGTTATTAGTGGTTTGTTGGTATTTGTAACAATAAAAAACACAATCGTCTACATAGTATTTATTCCAATTCGAAGATTTTACAAATTTCCCGGTCTTTATAAAAATTTGATCCTGATTGATGCCAATAATTACAAAAATGTATAATTAAAGTCTTTTTCTCGTGCTTGATGTTGAAAATTTGGCTTTGAATACCAAGATTTCGTAAATCGGTTGCGAACGTTCTCCTTTTTATCTGGAGCGGAGATGAACCCTGTACGAGAGGGGGGGATGCGGATCCGTCAAATCGGGGGGCTCTCCTGACGGGGTTTTGAATGGTTCGCTTCAGGAAAAATGTATAGGCATCAAACCTGGGAACGCGTTTCGAGCTAAGATCGAATTGATTTTTCCAGGGCGTTTTTGAATATGCCGGCCTACCTGCAAATTAAAAGAGAGATGCAGTCTCAGGGAGACGCGGATGAGATGGGATAGGGCTCCTTAATGTTGATAAGGAGGGAAGTGTGTCAATCGTTGTCCACGGGCTGGCGGCGGATTGATTTGATTGACGAATGATGGTGTTTGTCGGCAAGGGTGCGCTGGCGCTGGCGGCGGGATTTGCGACGTTTTTGGCGGCGGAGTTTTTCGATTGCCTGCCGTTTGGCGGTGCGTTCTCCCTTGATGACTCCTTCGTAGGCGTCGCATAATTCGCGGCGGGCCAGGAAGCGGTTGATTTCCCGGGAGCGCTCCATGTGGCATTTGACGGCGATGCCGCTGGGGATATGCCGGAGGAAGACGCAGTTGTTGGTTTTGTTGACTTTTTGCCCTCCGTTGCCTGTACCGCGGACGAATTTTTCTTCGAGGTCGTCTTCCCGGATGCCCAGTTCGGCCATGCGTTGTTTGAGGGCTTCGAGTTTTTCCGGTCTGACCATGTGGGGAAGGGGATGAGGGGTACGGCCCCCGGAGGCGGTGTCCGGAGGCCGGAGGGGGAGGAATTGAGGGAGAGGGGGGAGGTTATTCTCCGTAAACACCCGGACGGAGGGTTTCCGTAGTGGAAGATTCGTTGACGAGATCGACGTCCCCCTGGAGGGTGCAGCCGGGTTCGAAGTGGAATGCACCCCGGATGGTGACTTTGCCGGCATGGAGGAGCGATGGGAGCCCGAGGGCGTCCAGCGAGTCCACGAGTTTATAAAGTTTGCCGTCCAGATCGACAATGGGGGCGGTGCTGTTGCGGGAGGGATGCAGAGAGACTTTGCCCGTTTTGTCGATGATGACGGCGTCGGAACGGAGCAGCAGAAGGTCCGAACACGTTTTGACGGGGAAGAACCGCGATCTGGGGACGTCGACGGCGCGTGCCCCCGGGAAGCATTCGATGCCGGCTCCCATGGCTACTTCGAGCTGGAAGACTTTGGGGGAGGAGGCGTCGCGGGGATCGATCGTTTTGCTGTTGCGGATCATGGGCAGGGGCAGGACGCCGCCGTTGGCGTTGAGGATATCCTTGAGCGTGTCCAGGCGGATCCACAGAGTATTGGTGTTGAAGTAGCGGTGGCGGTCGATGTCCTGGAAGGAGGGAATGTCTTCGTCCGGGCACTGGGCGACTTCACGGAGGATGAGCCGGTTGTCCGACTTGCGGACGGCCAGGTGGCCGCCCTTCTTGTCGGCTTCCGTGCGGCGGGTGACTTCCATGACGAAGGGGGCCCCGGATTCGGCAAACCAGCGCAGGAAGTTGAGGTCAAGCTGGGCGCCGAGGTTGTCCGAGTTGGAAATGAAGGCGTACTTGACGCCTTGGGCGAGGAGACGGTCCAGCCAGCCGGAACCGAGCAGGGCAGGGTAGAGGTCACCATGGCCGGGAGGGCACCATTCGAGGTCGGGATTGGCCGGCCAGACTGCCGGTTCCAGCGTATCGGCAAGGATTTTGGGGACCCTGTTTTGCATGAGTTCCACTTCCTGCGGGTTGTCGAGTCCGTCGGAAGCGTATTTGGAGAGGTAGTCGAGGGTTTCTTTGCTGGTGGAGAACGAGTCCATTAACAAGAGACGGACAGGAGTACCGGAAATGGAGCGGAGGTGCTTGATCTGCCGGACGATGATATCGAGGAAGGTGTCCTGTCCTTTGACAGTCAGCAGGCTTTTGGCTTTTTGCAAGCCCATGCTTGTGCCGAGCCCTCCATTGAGTTTGATGCAGACGGTTTGAGCGATCAGATTGGCGTCGGCCGGAGCGGTGGAGGAGATAATCCCGTCCCACGCGTCGATGTTGTCCGCCGGGGCGATGGCTTTTTCGGGAATCATGCCGCTGTGGTTGGCGGCCAGGGATTCGTAGCATCGGCGGAACGCTCCGATGGCGGCGTCGCTCAGTCCGACGTTCCGCATCTTTTCATCAAAAGGGGCAAAGTTGCTCATGGCTCTTTTTTTCATACGGAAAGTCTTTCTGAGAGACAAGTCTATTCACCGTTTCCGGGGTTGAGGCCTGCGGAAAAAGATCGGTGCGCGTGTCCGGGCGGGGAAGGAAGACAAGCGGATGGAAGGAGGTCAGGAATTCCGGGGCATGAAGAAGGCCTGGAGGATGCATAAGAGGTGCAGGCCGATGGGGATCGGCAGGAAGAGGAACCACGTCATGGTCACATAGGCGCCGGAAACGATGAGGAACCAGATGACGGCCTGGATGAAATGCCCTTTGTAGAGCTGACCCAGGCCGGGAACAAACAGACTGAGGGCGGATGCCAGTATTGATTTTCCCATGATTGAAATGCGGTGTGATGACAATGGAGCCGCACGTTGTGCGTTCCTGAAGTTGAGACCTTGCCGACGGGATTTCCGTTCATGAAGAAAAGGACATGTTTTCCCAAGGGTGGCATATGTTGTATGAGGAGCGTTCTTTAGCCCAAAATACCCCGTCAAGAGGATAAATGTCCCGCCGTGTGTCATTTCTGGCTGGACTTTAGGGACGTTCAGGAGGAAAATCATGCCGTGCATTATGTTCGGCCGTTCATGCACACGCTGTTTGTTTGCAAGCAGCCCAAGGTAGGCCGAGACCCAATTGACTTCGCCATGCAACAGGGAAATACGCCAAACAATCCGGATATTGATTTCGGAGAATTCGCCCCAGCAACCTACGCCGAATGGCGTGACGCAGCCATCGCTGCCTTGAAAGGTGCTGATTTTGATAAAAAGCTTTTCACCAAACTTGTGGAAGGCATTACGCTCAACCCGATTTACAACCGGGGCGATGTGCAGGACAACGGAGAGGCCGCCGGCCAGTTCCCGTACCGTCGAGGCACAAGACCCCTCGGTTATGTGGAAAAAGAGTGTGAAGTGGCCCAGGGAATTCCTGCCGCCAATGCCGAAGATTTCAACAGTCGGCTCCTTCACGATCTGATGCGCGGACAGACCGCCGTCAACATCCAGTTGAACTGCAAGTGCGGCTTAAAGCTCCGCAAGCAGGCCGATTGGAATACCGCGCTCAAGGATGTCGTGCTCGACTCTCTGCCCGTGTACATCACGCCGGGCTCCTGCGGATTGGGCGTTCTTGCCATGTTCCTCAATACCTATAAGGCTGGCGGCTACGATGTAGCCAAGCTGACGGGCGGTGTGCTGTATGATCCGGTCGGCAAGACCGTGGGCAAGGGGTCGCTTTGCGGCGGCAAGGGTATTTGCGCCTATTACGACCAGATGGCAGCCATGACCAAGTGGGCCGTCGCCAATGCTCCCGGATTCCAGACGATCGGCGTGAGTGGTCTTCCCTATAGCGATTCCGGCGCTTCCGCCATCGAAGAATTGAGTGCCATGCTTTCCACGGCGGTCGCCTATCTGCGCGCCATGGAAGAACGCGGCATTTCCATCGACGATGCCGCCTCCCACATGCGTTTTACCGTTGGCATCGGAGCTAATCTTTTCCTTGAAGTGGCCAAGATCCGCGCTCTCCGCGAACTCTGGGCTTCCGTTGTCAAGAGCTGCGGCGGCAGTGAAGAAGCCGCCAAGATCAAGCTGCATGCCCGTTCCTCCTTCTGGACGATTTCCAAGGTGGATCCGTGGGTCAACATGCTGCGCGGCACGTCCCAGGCATTCTCCGCCTTCCTGGGCGGAGTGGATAGCTTGGACATCCTGCCTTTCGATTGCGCCGTCCGCATGCCGGACGAGTTCTCCCGCCGCATTGCCCGCAATACGCAGTTGATTCTGCTGGGCGAGTGCAATCTGGACAAGGTTGTGGATCCGGCCGGCGGCTCCTGGTACATCGAAAGCCTGACGAACGAAGTGGCCCGGAAAGTCTGGGACATGTTCCGTTCCATCGAACAGGAAGGCGGCATCATCAAGGCCCTTCAAGCCGGTACGGTACAGAAGCGCGTGAACGCCACGGCCGCCAAGCGCTACGAAATGGCCGACCAGCGCCGTCAGTCCATTGTCGGCGTCAACCAGTACGTGAACCTGGACGAGAAAAAGCTTGAAGTGACCGAACCCCTGGCCTGCGCTGCCAAGGGCCACTGCTGCAAGAGTGAAAATCCCGCCCTCCCGGAAGTTAGCATGTGTGTGAAATCCGTGGCTCAGGCGGCCGAAGAAGGATTCTCCACCTGCCTGATCAACAAGGCTCTATGCGCCGGCGTCGACTGCAAGTGCGGCGGTCCGTTGGAAATCGAACCTCTGCCTGTGCGCCGCCTTGCCGAGCGTTTTGAATCCCTTCTGGCCAAGGCTGATGCCTGGGTGGAAGCCAAGGGTTCCCGTCCGATGGTGTTCTTTGCCAATATGGGGCCGTTGCGCCAGCACAAGGCCCGTGCCGACTTCTCCCGCGACTTCCTGCGCGCAGGCGGTCTCGACGTTGTCTATCCCGCCGGATTCCAGACTCCGGAAGAAGCCGCCAAGGCTACCGCCGAAAGCGGATGCAGCGTGTGTGTGATCTGCTCGACGGACGACACCTATCCCGAAATTGTCCCGGCCTTCTGCAAGGCTCTCCGGGCGCTTCGTCCCGATATGATGGTTGCCCTCGCCGGGTATCCCGCCGATTATGTGGAGTCCTTCAAGGAAGCTGGGGTGGATGTCTTCATCCACGTCCGAGCCAACTGTTACACGACACTTGAAACCATCCAGAACAAAATCGGCCTTTAACCCCAACCTTTATTTCATATCATGAGCAATATCCCAGATTTTGCGTCTGCCAACTTCCCTGAAATCAAGGTTGGCACACCGCACCCGGCTAATCAGGAAGAATCCTGGATAACCAACGAACAGATCGCCGTCGATCCGGTTTACACCAAGGACGTGTACGACGATTGCCTCCACCTCGACTTTACGGCCGGCATTGCCCCGAACCTTCGCGGTCCGTATGCCACGATGTACGTTGCCCGTCCCTGGACGGTGCGCCAGTACGCCGGTTTCTCGACCGCTGAAGAATCCAACGCGTTCTATCGCCGCAACCTGGCCGCCGGTCAGAAGGGGCTTTCCATCGCATTCGACCTTGCAACGCACCGCGGGTACGATTCCGACCACCCGCGCGTCGTTGGTGATGTCGGCAAGGCTGGTGTTGCCGTAGACTCCATCCTGGATATGGAAATCCTTTTCAAGGGAATTCCGCTGGACAAGATGTCCGTCTCCATGACAATGAACGGAGCCGTCCTTCCCGTGCTGGCCTTCTACATTGTGGCCGCCCAGGAACAAGGCTGTACGCTCGACCAGCTTTCCGGTACGATCCAGAACGACATTCTGAAGGAATACATGGTACGTAATACGTACATTTATCCTCCGGATCCCTCCATGCGCATCATCGCCGACATCTTCGAATTCACTTCGAAGTTCATGCCGAAGTTCAACTCCATTTCCATTTCCGGCTATCACATGCAGGAAGCCGGCGCCACCGCCGACCTGGAAATGGCCTACACGCTGGCCGACGGCCTCCAGTACGTCCGTACGGGGATTCAGGCCGGGATCGACATTGATGCCTTTGCCCCCCGCCTGTCCTTCTTCTGGGCTCAGGGCAAGAACTACTTCATGGAAGTGGCCAAGATGCGCGCCGCGCGTGTCCTGTGGGCCAAGATCATCAAGCAGTTCAACCCGAAGAATCCGAAGTCCCTGGCTCTGCGCACGCACTCCCAGACGTCGGGCTGGTCCCTGACGGAACAGGATCCGTTCAACAACGTGACGCGTACCTGCATCGAAGCCCTTGCTGCTTCCTGCGGTCACACACAGTCCCTGCATACCAACTCGCTGGACGAAGCTATTGCCCTGCCTACCGACTTCTCGGCCCGCATCGCACGTAACACCCAGCTCTTCCTGCAGGACGAAACGACGATCTGCAAGGTCATCGACCCGTGGGGCGGTTCCTACTATGTGGAATACCTGACGAACGAACTTATCCGCAAGGGATGGGCTCATATTCAGGAAGTGGAAGCCCTCGGCGGCATGGCCAAGGCCATTGAAACCGGTCTGCCCAAGATGCGTATCGAAGAAGCGGCCGCCCGCCGCCAGGCCGCCATCGATTCCGGCAAGGAACCGATCATCGGCGTCAACAAGTACCGTCTGGAACAGGAAGAAAAGATGGACATCCTCGAAGTGGACAATTCCGCCGTCCGCGATGCCCAGATTGCCCGCCTGCACAAGCTCCGCAGCGAACGCGACAGCGCCGCCTGCGAGGCTGCCCTGAAGGCTCTTTCCGACTGCGCCCGCACCGGTGAAGGCAATCTGCTCGACCTCTCCATCAAGGCGGCCAAGGCCCGTGCCTCCCTTGGTGAAATCTCCTCCGCTCTGGAAGAACATTTCGGGCGTCATAAAGCACCAATCAAACTTATTACTGGCGTGTACGGTACAGCATATGGAAACGATCCCCTGGTGGAGGAAGTGCGCAAGATGACGAACACCTTCGCCGAACGCGAAGGGCGCCGTCCCCGCATTCTCGTCGCCAAGATGGGGCAGGACGGTCACGACCGCGGAGCCAAGGTGGTTTCTTCCGCCTATGCCGACCTCGGTTTTGACGTTGACGTAGGTCCGCTCTTCCAGACTCCGGAAGAAACGGCCAAGATGGCTATTGAAAACGACGTCCATATCGTGGGCATGAGTTCTCTGGCCGCCGGGCACAAGACGCTTCTCCCGCAGCTGGTGGAAGAACTCGCCAAGCAGGGTCGTCCAGAC
This sequence comes from Akkermansia sp. N21169, assembly GCF_029854675.1. Taxonomy (NCBI): domain Bacteria; kingdom Pseudomonadati; phylum Verrucomicrobiota; class Verrucomicrobiia; order Verrucomicrobiales; family Akkermansiaceae; genus Akkermansia; species Akkermansia sp. N21169. The sequence goes on from NZ_JARWNC010000038.1 coordinate 269,504, forward strand.
ATCCAGGTCTTCTGCGGCGGCGTTATCCCCGCCCAGGACTATGATTACCTGAAGGAACACGGTGCGGTGGCCATCTTCGGCCCGGGTACCAACATTCCGGCTGCCGCCAAGGAAATCATGGAAGTGCTGGATCGGCAGTTCTCCATCGAGGACTGATTCTTCCTTCCTGTCCATGCCGGAGTTTTCGCCGGTATGGAGAGTTCCAACGAACCTTTCAAGTCTGCCCCTCCTGTGATGGAGGGGCAGACTTTTTGCTTGCATGCCATGTATCCCGGCATACAAAAAACCGGGTTCCGGATCAGATCGTCCGGAACCCGGTAAGGGAATATGGAAAGGTGGGAAGGGAGAAGATTAGAAACGGGGATTGATGCGTTTCCTTATCATTTTCTGGGTGGGCGCCAGGTGCCTGAGGGAGTCGGCATCCTGCTTTTGCATGATGTTGGCCAAGTCATGGGCGATGTTTTGCCGCATGCGGGCGACGAGTTCTTTGCCGGATTCCGTGATTTGGACCATGATTTTGCGGCGATCATTGGCGGCCTGGGTCCGGGCGATGTAACCCATTTCTTCCAGTTTGTCGACCATGCCGGTAGCAGCCGCGGTAGAGTGTCCCATTTTTTTTGCGATATTGGACATGGTGAGGAAGTCCTCGTTATCCAGGTAGGTCAGAAGGAAAAACTGGGGATAGGAGACACGACTGTCCGTCAGTTGGGGGGAGAGGTTCAAGATGCATGAACGCTGCGTAAAGATCACGAAATCAGCAAGTTTATTGGCTTCTTCCGAAACAGGGATGTCGCCCTTGGCTGGTGAGGTCTGGTGTGATTTCATCGTGAGATTCCAGGTAGTTGGTTCACGTAAGGTAATGTGGTTCCGGGATGATCGCAAGCAGGAAATGTAAATTTTTATTAAAATTTTATAAAACGTGATCATCAGCAATTGATAAAAGACGGTTGGAATAGAGAGGAGGCGAGGTGTTGTCGCCGGACGCTGGACAGAAGGGAAATGGACCGAAGGAACTCTAATTTGTAAAGAGATGGTTAATAATTTCAAATTGGATTGACATGAGGACAAGTTCAACCATAATCACCGATATAGTCTCCTTAACTTATGATCACCTTTTCTCTCAAAAGAATTCTCTCCTTTTTGTGTGCCGGAGCAGCTGTGACGACTCTTGTCGGCTGTGGCGGTAGTGGTACTGAAGAGCGTGGATTGGCGCCGGACAATATCGGTTCCTATGTTCTTCAGATTGACCCTTCCGATCCGATTTCGGGCGTTTCTCCCGGATTGTTGAATGTCTATGGTTCCGGCGGATCCCTTCAGACGGGGGTTAATACGGGTACTATGTTCACGGCTCAGGTTACTTATGTTAAGACCGGGAAGGATACTGCGGTGCTTTCCATTGGATGGTTTACACCCGATCCTGCTTCCAACCCGACGACGAGTACCTGGGAAGTTGATTGTTCCATAACGTTTACCGAGCAACAGCAGGGTACGATTCTTGGTACAATTACCAATTGGAATTACCGGTATGAATATGCTGGTTTGGTGGGGAACCAGAGCGAAGGTCACGGAACTTCCGGTATAGCCAAGCTTGTTCCCAGGTAAACGAAATCCCTTTCATTTTTTACGGGCTGTCTTCCAAGGTTTTGTAGACCGGCGGGAGACAGCCCTTTTTCTTGTTCTCTTACTTCCTTTAAAGAGGATATAGACCTTGGAACCGGAAAATGGATTCCGCTTTGGATGCGGATCCGATCGGCTTTGCCGAATGGGGTGGGGAGTAGAAATCCGTGGGATGCGAGTTTGCATCAGACGAATTGTGTGGAAGCTTTGCCGTATGTTTGTTGTCTTCCTCCCAGAATACAAAAAGGGCCGCTCTCTTTGAGGTACGGCCCTTTGAATGGGGTCAATCAAGAAGGCAGAATGAAGAGCCGTTTCCTAGTGATGGTGGCAGTGATGTTTGTCCTTGCCGGAGCAGCAACATTTGGATGAATCCTTTTCGGAATTGCATGGGCATGTTTCCCCGCATCCGCTGCATCCTCCGCAAGAACCGCCTTTTTTACAAAATGTTTTGTAAATGGCGAAGGCGAAAGCAAGTAGCAGGAGAGCTCCGATGATGTATGTAGCCATATAGTTGTGTTGTGATGAGAATGAAGGTGGTGTTATTCGCCGGCCCGGGAGGGCTTTTTGACGAGAAGCCAGATGATGGATGCCAGCACGGCGAAGGCGAGTACCTGTCCGGCTCCGAATCCGCTCCCTTCATAAAGCCATGTGCCGAACTGATTGATCAGGAAGGCGAGGACATAGGCTAACAGGCACATGTAGCCTATGGCGAACCAGGTCCATTTGGCGCTGTTCATTTCGCGGCGGATGGCTCCTATGGCGGCAAAACAGGGAGCGCAGAGCAGGTTGAAGATCATGAATGAGAAGGCGGTGATGGTCGTGAAGGCTCCTGCCCGGGCGAGTTTGGAACCCGTTTCCTGGATTTCCTGTTCTTCTTCATCAATGTCTTCTTCCGGAGCGGCATCGGCCACGGCTTCTCCGGCTTGATGTTCCGTTTCCGGAGCGGCGGCCGGTATTTCTCCCTCTCCGTCTTTTTCCGCGAATTCAGAGGATCCTGCATCGGCATAGAGGACACCAAAAGTGCCGACAACGTTTTCCTTGGCGATTAAGCCGGTAACGGTAGCGACGGTCGGTTTCCAATCCCCCCAGCCGAGCGGCGAAAAGACGGGGGCGGCTGCATTGCCGAGGTTTGCCAGCATGCTGTCGTTTTCTTCGACGGAATCCATTTTCCAATTGTAGCTGGAAAGGAACCAGATGAGGGCGCTGGCGAGGAAGATGATGCTCCCTGCCTTCTTGACAAAGGCTTTGCAACGTTCCCAGGCATGGACGATGACATTTTTCCATGCCGGGATGTGGTAGAGGGGCAGTTCCATGACGAATGGGCTGGGATCTCCGGCGAACATGGCTGTTTTCTTCAAGATGAGTCCGGAGAGAATAATGGCGCCTATGCCGATGAAGTAGGCGCTGGGTGCCACCCAGGATGAGTCCGGAAAGAATGCTCCCGCGATCAAAGCGATGATGGGGGTCTTGGCTCCGCATGGAATGAAGGTGGTTACCATGATTGTCATGCGGCGGTCTTTTTCATTTTCAATCGTGCGCGTTGCCATGACTCCGGGAACGCCGCAACCCATCGAAACGAGCATCGGGATGAATGATTTGCCGGAAAGCCCGAATTTGCGGAAAATGCGATCCATGATAAATGCGACGCGCGACATGTATCCGCAGTCTTCCAGAATACCGAGGCAAAGGAACAGGACTGCCATTTGAGGCAGGAAACCGAGGACGGCACCGACACCTGCGATGATGCCGTCCAGAATCAGGCTTTGCAGCCATTCGGCGCATGCGACGCTTTCCAGGAATGAGCTTGTCCACTCCGGGATAAGTTCTCCGAAAAGAGTATCGTTGGCCCAGTCCGTACCGTAGGCGCCGATGGTCTGGATGGAGATGTAATAGACGGCCCACATGACGACGGCGAAGATGGGCAGCCCGAACCAGCGGTTGGTGATGATGCGGTCGATTTTGTCGCTTGTGGTCATGCCGCTTTGCCTGGCTTTGACCACAACGTTCGAAACGATGTCTGCAATGGCATTGTAGCGTTCCCCGGTGATGATGGATTCTCCGTCATCGTCGTACTTCTTTTCCGTTTTTCCGATGATGTCGTCAATGACTGCCTTTTCGTGGGGGGTGAGAGGCAGTTCTTCCATGATTTTCTTGTCTCGTTCAAAGACTTTGACTGCAAACCATTTGCTTTTTTCCCGAGGGCAGTAGGAGGCAATGACTGACGAAATTTCTTCCAGAGCTTTTTCAATGTGGGGCGGGAAGGGGAGAGGATGCGGCGCTGCCAGGGATCTGCCGGTAATATCTGAGACAACCTTGTCGGTGAGTTCCTTGACGCCCGTGCCTTTCAAGGCGCTGATTTCAATGACTTCGCAACCGAGAGCCTTGCCGAGTTTTTCCGTATCAATCTTGTCGCCGCGCTTCCGGACGATATCGATCATGTTCAAGGCGATGATGACCGGAATGCCCAGTTCGCATAGCTGGGTCGTGAGATAGAGGTTTCTCTCAAGGTTGCTGCCGTCGATGAGGTTGATGATCAGGGACGGATTGTCGGAGACCAGATAATCCCGGCTGACGATTTCTTCCAGCGTGTAGGGAGAGAGAGAATAGATGCCTGGGAGGTCCTGGATCAGGATATCCTTGTGGCCTTTCAGTCTGCCTTCCTTCTTTTCGACGGTAACGCCGGGCCAGTTGCCGACGTATTGGCTTGCGCCCGTCAATGCGTTGAAAAGAGTCGTTTTACCGCAATTCGGATTACCGGCGAGAGCGATTGTGATTTTACTCATAGGTGTTGTCCGTTGGTGGATGTTGAGGATGCAAGCAGGGGGGGAAGGCGGGTTATTGCAAGTGGATGTGTTTGGCTTCCGCTTTGCGGATGGAGAGTTCGTAGCCGCGCACGGTCACTTCGATCGGGTCACCGAGAGGTGCTACTTTACGCACGAAGATGGTGGTTCCTTTGGTGACTCCCATGTCCATAATGCGGCGTTTGATGGCGCTTTCTCCCGATAGTTTTGCAACCGTAACGGTTTCCCCGATACGGGTGTCTCTTAGGGTTTTGCTGAGTGTATTCATAAGATTGTGGAACAAAGGCACAGGATCAATCGACAAAAATCTTTCCGGCAAGCACTTTGCTGAGAGCGATGCGGGTACCTTTGACTTTGACAATGAGGCTGCCATTGTTCTCGGAGATGACGGAGACGATACTGCCGGAGACGAATCCCAGGTTTTCGAGGAAGCGGCGGGTTTCGTCCTTGCCGTGGATTTTGTTGACTTGGCGGATGTCGCCGATGTTAAGCATGGAAAGTGGCATGATCTGTGTTGGATGGTGTTGTGAAATGGCCTCTTCGCGAAATATGCCTGCAGCCGGCGGGCGTGTGTTGCGACGGGCTTTCTTTTAATCAAGCCCGTGAACAACACTGTGCAGCGGTGTCTTAGAAAGAGAGAATCCCTTGAATTGAAAAAACGCTGGCGACACTTCTATCCCGCCTCATGGCTGGATGCCTTGTGAGCTGATAGGATGGTTCGATGAAGAAGTAGGGGGTAACGGCACAACAATAAACACACTGGAAGGTGATTTCACGATTGTGCGGCTTGATCCGTTCATCGCTTTCGTCGGATTCAAGAATACCGGCTTCCGGTTTGACGACGGCCAGGGCAAGGCCCAGGTAGTTGGAATCTGCCTCATTCAAACCGGTGATGATTGAAAAGGGCTTTTTGACGATCAATCCTCCGGAAACCTGTGCCATGGCTCCACCGGGATTGTCAGAACTGGCACAGCTCCAGCCTGCACGGAAAAAGACGGCAAAGGGGCTCTTCCCGAGGTCTTGTTCGGCATTGTACCCGATACCGGCATGATTTTCTCCGTCGGAATGGAACATGAACGGTTCCAGTCGATGCGTGCCGCGGCCTATGCCCATGACATCTTCACAGGTCCAGGAAATTTCCCCGATCAGGTTGAAGGCTTTACCTGTCGTACGGCGGAACGGATTCTGGCCGGATTCGCAATCCAGCATGTTTCCTCCGAGCTGGATGATCCACTGGTCTCCCATCTGGCGTTGGAGCATGAATCCGAAATTGCTTTCTCCGAGGGGCAGGACAAGATTGTTCACGAAAGGTCCGGCCGTGAATTGACCGAACGATGTGTTGGCGTAGGAATTAGTGTCGATATAATTCGTTTGGTTGACAACGCCCAGCATCAGGACGCTCCGTCCGTCGTCAAATCCCTGGGACAGCAGTAATTCGGGCATGTAGTAGAAGTCGTCACGGTAGATGTCGCAGTCGGTATTGCTGAGGCTGCCGAGGGTATCGTCCATGGTTGTTTCCCTTGAGCGAGGATCCAAAGCGCTCGACCCGGATACTTCCGCCTTGATCCAAGTACCCTGGTGCCTTTCGGAAGTGACGAGGTTCAAGCCGACGTGGGCATGCAGCTTGTACCAGTTTTGCCCGGAAGGGGAACCTTCCGCCGCATGGCCAAACCATGAACGGCTGTATGATTGTTCGATGAAATACTGGATACGGGATTTGGCAAGATTGGTATGGAAATCGGTCAGCCAATCGCTGACGGGATCGTGGGGGAAGGGAACGGAGTCATCTCCGTATTCGGAACCGATCATATCAAGATCGTTCAGAAGAGCTCCCGGAGTCGATGGATCTTCGTCTGCCAGGGAATAGGAACAAAGAGCGAATCCGGCTACTGCAAGGAGGGGTAGGTTGATGTGCATTTGGGGCATGGTTAATTGTTCAGGTGAAACACAAAGTTAGCCGAAACTAACATTATGTCAACTTTTTCCTCGCAAGAGGAATGGTAAAAACCAAGCCTATGAAAATAGGCTATCGTATAAACTCATGCTTGTCAATAATTTGTGATGTACATCAAACCTTTCAATTAGCTAAATAAAATTTAGTCCGAACTAATGATGGAACGGGTGAAGTCTGACGATGCTCCTTGGTGGGCGTTGTATCAGTCCAATTCCCGCCCGAAGACTCCGGAGTGGCGTCCGCTCAATTCCAGCACCATGCGGCGGTGGTTCGGGAGAGTATCGCGGGAGTATTCCGCGTAGTGGAGGCGGTCCCGGAAGTAATAGACGGCACTTTGCGAGAGAGCGAAGATAAAATGCATGCCCAGTTCCCGGGCCTTTTGTTCCGCAAAGGCGCACAAAGCCTTGCCGTAGCCGTGGCCTTCATGGCTCTGTTTGATATACAGGCAACCGAGTTCGGCGGATTTTTGCTCGGGATACGGATAAACGGCTACGCAGCCTATGATACTGTCGTCAAGGGTGAGGACGTAGTAATCCTTGAGGCGTTCGTGAATGTCTTCGTAACTGCGGTCGACGAGCTGGTCTTGAATGACGGAACGGGCGATCATGGAAAGCAGTTCGGGGATGTCTTCTTCATGAAGCGGGCGGATTTCCCGGTAGGAGTCCGAGTGAACCATGGTGCCGACGCCTTCTTCGGAGAAAAGTTCATCTACAAGGACGCCGCGATTACGACCGTCGAGAAGGTGGACGCGCTGGATACCGCGGCGGCAGACTTCCGCCGCTTCGAGCAGAAGTTCCTTGTAGGAGATTTCTCCTCGGATGTCGGCGACTTCGCTCTCCAGAATGGCGTGAATGGGGGCCTTGTTCCGCGTAGGAACCCGTTCGTCGTCCAGAAGGGCGATGAATTTGTTGGCTTTCAGGGCAGAAGCCATGCGGACGGTACCTTCGTCGAATGTCTGGTCGCAGCCTGATGCGACGACAGGGATCTGGCGGCGGTTGAGGATTTCTTCAACCCGTCCGATGACGAGTTCTCCTGCGGAGAGAGGCGCTTCGACGGCCGCAGATCGCATTTCACAGACGCGGGTTTCAGCATAAAGGCGCGAAGCGTCGCTGCCTTCGGCGACGAGTATCAGGCGGACGCCGATTTCGTGGAGGACGTCCAGGTCAAGCAGGGCATCGACAAGTTCTTCCGAATTGAGCAGATCCTGGGCGACGTGAACGACAAAGAGCTTCCCCCGGAAGTACGGTACGTACTCCAATACGGATCGGACATTCGGGACGGGCATAGGGCTCTTGTTGGGGGGGGAGGGAAGTTGTCTGGGAAAGAGAAGTAGGCGAGAAAAACACCTCCGCAGGCTTTGATGATCGCCTTCCGGAGGTGCTGTCAAGGTAGGTATCTTAACGAGTCAGAGTTTCTCCGGAGTTCTCGTATGTGCCGAGGACGCTTCCGGAATCCATGGAACCGACGGTCAGGGACGGTTCCGCGTTGCCGGCTGCTGCTGCCGGAGCGGGCGTATCGCCGGCGGTCTGGGGCTGGGTGTCGCCCTTGCGGCGGATATTGACCGTGGGTTTACGGGTAATCAGTTCAACCTTCGTATCCTGGCGCACAAGTACGGGATCCATTTCGGACGACGAAGCGGAAATGGAGATGGGCATACCGTCAGGCATCACGGGCATAGGGTGGCTGGCCGGGGCTTCGCGCCTGGGGGGGGCGGGAGTGCGTTCCGGCGTGGCATTGCGCATGGCTTTGGCAGAGGAGACCTGTTCGCGCAGGGCTTCCAGAAGGTTGGCCGGCATGCCGTCGAATGTGAGGTTCGGCTCCCCGTCGTCTTCGCTTTCGGACGTGGACTGGGGAAGGCTGGCAAGGAACTCTTCGAAGGCATCAAGGTTGGTCGTGCTGCTGAACATGTTTTTCAGGACGGCCTGGTTGATGTTGTCCATCAGCGTTACGAACATGTCGTAGGCTTCCTTTTTATATTCGATGAGCGGATCTTTCTGGCCCTGGGCCCGGAGACGCACGCCTTCGCGCAGGGAGTCCATGTTGTAGAGGTGTTCCTGCCAAAGTTTGTCGATGGACGTTAGAACCGTTTGGCGTTCCATGTGGTCGAGGTATTCGGCCCGTTCATGTTCCAGTTTCTGTTCATAAACGACTTTGACTTTTTCAATGATGAACTTCGCGCATTCTTCAGGGGTCTTTGTCGTGAAGCCGGCTTGCTCGTCGGTGAGCGCCAGTGGGAAGGTGGAGTTGACCCAGGAGAGGAGTTCGTCGGGGTTGGGCTGTTCGTCTCTGTCCACGACCATGTAGAACTGAACCTTGTCCATGACTGCCTCTTCGAGGACGTCGTAGATGATAGCCCGCGGATCTTCAGTGATGAGGACATCGTTGCGGAAGCCATAGACGACTTCTCTCTGCTTGTTCATGACGTCGTCGTAGTCGAGGACGTGTTTGCGCCACATGTAGTTGCGCTGTTCGACTCGCTTCTGGGCGTTTTCGACGGTTTTGTTGAGCCATCCGTGTTCAAGGGCTTCCCCGTCCTGGACGCCGAAGCGTTCCATCATCTTGGTCATGCGTTCGGCCGCACCGAAGTTGCGCATCAGGTCGTCCTCAAACGAGATGAAGAACTGGGAGGCGCCGGGGTCGCCCTGGCGGGCGCAACGTCCGCGCAACTGGCGATCGATACGGCGAGATTCGTGGCGTTCCGTACCGAGTACGAAAAGACCGCCCAATTCGTTTACTCCTTCGCCCAGCTTGATGTCGGTACCGCGGCCGGCCATGTTGGTGGAAACGGTGACTGCTCCCTTTTTGCCTGCCTGAGAGATGATTTCGGCTTCCCTCTGGTGGTTTTTGGCATTGAGCACTTCATGCGGGATCTTCACGCGTTTGAGCATGCGGGAAAGCGTTTCGGAAGCGTCTACGCTGGCCGTACCGATGAGGATGGGCTGTCCCTTGCCGTGGAGTTCCTGAATCTTGGCGACGACGGCATTGAATTTCTCACGGCGCGTCTTGAAGATGAGGTCGTTGGAGTCCTTGCGCACGCAGGGTTTGTTCGTCGGGATGGGAAGGACGTCCAGTTTGTAGATGTCGTGGAATTCCGCAGCTTCCGTTTCTGCTGTGCCCGTCATGCCGGCGAGCTTTTTGTAAAGGCGGAAGTAGTTTTGAATGGTGATGGTGGCGTAGGTCTGGTTTTCGCGTTCGATTTCCAACCCTTCCTTGGCTTCGACGGCTTGGTGGAGACCGTCGGACCAACGGCGCCCGGGCATTTCGCGGCCCGTGTTCTGGTCAACAATGATGACCTTGCCTTCTTTGACGACGTATTCGACGTCTTTTTCGTAAATGCAGTAGGCTTTGAGGAGCTGGGAAGTGGTGTGAAGGCGCTGTCCGGTTTCGTCGAGGCGTTGGTAAAGTTCGCGCTTCTTGCGGGCCTTGTCCTGTTCCGTGAGACGGGGATCTTCATCCATTTCCGCGATGGCGGTACCGATGTCGGGCAGGATGAAAGCCTGGGGATCGTCCGGTGAAATGAGCTTGCGCCCCTTTTCCATCAGATCGGCGTCGTGGGTTTTTTCTTCGACGGAAAAGAAGAGTTCTTCCTTGAGGCGATAAAGCTCTTTCTTGCGGGTATCCTGGTAGAGGAAGAGCTCGTACTTCTCCATCATGCGGCGGTATTCCGGTTCTTCCATGGCGCGCATGAAAGCACGGTTGCGAGGCTGGCCGAGCTTGACTTTAAGCAGGCAGCGTCCGGCTTCCTCGTTCTGTCCGTTTTTGGCCAGTTCCATGGCCTGGGCCATCAATTCGTTGCAAAGTTCCGTCTGTGCCTTGACAACTTTGGAGACTGCGGGGCAGAGGGCATCGTACTGCTGTTCGCGTGTAATGACGGAGGGACCGGAGATGATGAGCGGCGTCCGGGCTTCGTCAATGAGGATGGAGTCCACTTCGTCGATAATGGCGAAGTAGTGGCCGCGCTGCACCTGTTCTTCTGCGGAGGAAGCCATGCCGTTGTCGCGCAGGTAGTCGAACCCGAATTCGGCGTTTGTACCGTATGTGATGTCACAGTTGTATTGTTCGCGTCGCAGGTGGGAAGGCATCATGCTCTGGATACAGCCGACCGTCAGGCCGAGGTACTCGAACAAAGTGCCCATCCATTCGGAGTCACGGCGGGCGAGGTAATCGTTGACCGTGACGACGTGAACGCCCATACCGGTCAGGGCATTCAGGTAGACGGGCAGGGTGGCGACAAGCGTCTTGCCTTCACCGGTGGCCATTTCAGAAATATACCCGCGGTGGAGGGAGATGCCGCCGAGCAACTGGACATTGAAGTGGACCATGTCCCAAGTCTGTTCCTGGCCGCAGACCGATTTGGTGAGTCCGCACAATTGACGGGCTCCGGCCTTGGCGACGGCGAATGCTTCCGGAAGGATTTTGTTGAGGTATTTTTCGCGCAATTTGGCGAATTCGGGCGTCAGTTCCCTCCATACCTTCTTGGCGGCTTCGATCGAATCAGGGGTGGATTCCACCCGGGGAAGGTTGGGAAAATCCGGTTTGAGGAGGTCGAACCGGTCATTGAGCATCTTGGCGATGTCTGTCAGTTGCTCTTTATCGGCGGATTCCACCAAGCGCAGGGGAGGGATGGCCATCGGCAGGAACCTGTGCAGGTAGGACTGCCATTCCCGCGTCTTGTCGATTAGAAATTGTTGGTCGATATGCTGGCCTTGCCACTCGCGTTCGATATTGACGATACGGTCCACGATGGGGCGCAGTTTCTTGATTTCGCGCTGGTTTTTAGAACCGACTATTTTGGTGAGAATCCACTTAATCATTGATATGGCGGGAAAATTTAATCAGACCCTTTGGAGAGAGCAACCCACAAGGTAGGGAGGAAAGTATGCAAAACACTCCCAACATGCAAGCATACACCTTTCTCCGGACGGGAAATGACGCAATACGCGGAAGGAAAACAATTCGTGCCGGTCAGACGGGATCCGCTTCTTCCGGATGGAAAAAGAAATTATCCATGACTTCCCGGTATACGTCCCGTTTGAACGGCGGCAACCAGGAAAAGTCGAATTCTTCCGGTTTGATCCAGCGGTAAGCCTTGAATTCTCGCTGGTCGAGACTGGGTTCCGGGGCGTCTTCCATGAGGCGGCAGAGGAAGTAGGTTTGTTCCTGTCCGACATAGGGCTTGCCGCGTTTAGCCTTGATTTTGTCGAGGACCGCGTCGGGATAGTCGTACCGGTAGCCTGTCCGTCCGGACTCGATTCTATAGTGTTCGGGCAGGAATCCGACTTCTTCCCATATTTCACGGCTGACTGCTTCCAGTGCATTTTCTCCTTCGTCAATGCCTCCTTGGGGGAATTGCCATGCGCCGTCTTCTTTTGTCCGTTCGCAAATCAGGAGGAGTCCTTGCGGGTTGACGATAATGGCGGCAGTGTTCGGGCGGTACTGTTTTTCTTCCATGCCCCGTTTGTATCATATCAACGATGGACATGAACTCCAAAATCGTACCTTCTCCATGAGATACGGAAAGACCTGGAAGATGAAGAAAAGAAAAATTAGTCCCATTATAATTGAACCTTTTTTGATATCGGGCTGTCTCATCTCCTAAGTTCACCTCATGGATACCTCGCAAACGGCGAGAGGCGGGGCTACCATAGCCTCCCGAAAGCTGTCGAGAGACTCCGGAATTTAACAAACACCAAACTATAAACGATCATCATGAATAATCCGCTTCAGTCCCCCTCGCATATCGGTTATGCCGATGGCAAGTATGTTCTGCCTCCTCTTCCGTATGCCTATGATGCGCTGGAACCTCTGATGGACGAAGCCACCGTACGGCTCCACCACGACAAGCACCATGCAGCCTACGTCGCCGGTGCCAATGCCGCTGCCGCCAAACTCAAGGAAATTGCCGATGGAACGGCGGATGCCGCGTTGACAACCCCCACGGTGCGTAACTTGTCCTTCCATACCTCGGGACATGCCTTGCATACGATCTTCTGGACGAACATAACGCCCACCCCGAAAGCGGCGCCCGCTGGTCCTCTGGCTGCTGCCATCGAAGCGAAGTTCGGCTCCCTGTCTGCCATGCTGACGGTGTTCAAAGCCGCTGCCGCCGGTGTGGAAGGTTCCGGCTGGGCTATTCTTGGCATTGATCCTGTTTCACGGGAACTCGTCGTCTGCGGTGCGGAAAAACACCAGAATCTGGAAATCCCCGGACTGGTGCCTCTGCTGGCATGCGACGTCTGGGAACACGCCTATTATCTGTTGCATCAGAACAACAGAGCAGCTTATATCGAAAACTTCGTCAAGCTCATCAACTGGGACGACGTCGAGGCCCGCTACGAGGCGGCAACCGCCTGAAATTGATCTCCATTCCTTTCAGGCTGCGCCCCGTCCGGAGTCAATTCCAGACGGGGCGCTTCCTTGAACAAGCGGTTTTCACGATGTGACGAAACGGTCACGCAGGAAACTGTTGACATTAAAACAAACCATGAGAACATACAGACACATGATTAAGAGAAATAACAAGCTATTCATGAGCAGGACTCAACGGGAGTCCGCCGATAGACGCAGAATAGCCTCCATGATTGCAGAGCAATCCGAAAACGCAAAGAAAGAGGAAGACAAGGCTTCCGAATAAAGGTATGTCCCCTCTTACCCAATCTATCATCAAATAGTCAACCGGCGGTTCTCCCCGCCGGTTTTTTTGTGCCCCAATAGGGACGAGTATATTTCGCCGGGATAAAAATGTGTTTTGGGATTTGCGTGTAATTCTGAAATTTTGGAAAATAAATTTTATCTCTTGACTTCATGTGATTTGTGTGTGGGAGTAGGTATAGTCCCGGAAGGGGTTTGATTTGTTGTGTTTTCCTGATTTTAACCATCTTACATCAATGACCCCGTCCAATTTTTCTCCATCCGACGCCTCTTCAGAAAAAGAGCCTCTGTTTATTACCATCAAACCAATCTATTATGAATTTACAGAGATTGGGGATTCGGAGCACTATTTCAGTGTTTCTACGAATGCCCTTCATTTCCGCATCGCCCGGGAAGATGTAGGAACATATCCTTGGGCAGTACCTTTGTATTATTCTAGTGAAGAATGCCCGGGGGGGAGGATTCCGGTGATTTGCGGCCTCAATGAGGGACCGGATCGATCGGGAGAATGGATTATTCAAGCCTTCGATGACGAGGCTGATTTTAATACGGAACGCGCCGTCAGAGGACGTTGCTTTATCAGCCAGGATGGATCATCGTCAAGCAGTAGTAGTAGCTCCAGTTCGTCTGGAGGAGGTCCTGGAAGCAGTAGTTCCAGCTCATCGGGTAGTAGTGGTTCATCATCGTCGAGTAGCAGTTCGTCGAGCGGTTCGAGTTCGTCTAGCAGCAGTAGTGAATCGAGTGGTTCGAGTTCGTCCGGTAGTAGCAGCAGTGAATCGAGCGGTTCGAGTTCGTCCGGTAGCAGAAGCAGTGAATCGAGTGGTTCGAGTTCGTCCGGTAGCAGCAGCAGTGAATCGAGTGGTTCGAGCTCGTCCGGTAGCAGCAGCAGTGAATCGAGCGGTTCGAGTTCGTCCGGTAGCAGCAGTGAATCGAGCGGTTCTAGTTCGTCCAGTAGCAGCAGTGAATCGAGCGGTTCGAGCTCGTCCGGTAGCAGCAGTAGTGAATCGAGCTGTTCTAGTTCGTCCGGTAGCAGCAGTGAATCGAGCGGTTCGAGCTCGTCCGGTAGCAGCAGTAGTGAGTCGAGCGGTTCGAGTTCGTCCGGTAGTAGTAGTGAATCAAGCAGTTCGAGCTCGTCCGGTAGCAGCAGTAGTGAATCGAGCAGTTCGAGTTCGTCGAGTAGTTCGAGCTCTTCATCAAGTAGCAGCGAGTCCAGCAGCTCCAGTTCGTCGTCAAGCAGCAGTAGTTCTTCTTCCTCAAGTGATCCTCCTCCGGATGACGATGACTGTCAGCCATGCGATTGTGATGATGAGGATTGTGAAGATGGTGATGGCGATACGGGGCAGACTCTCCCCATTGAAGACGGTGATGAGCCGGATAATTGCGAAAGTTCCGGCAAGGTTGGCGGGACTCCCAACCCATCCAATCCTTCTTCTTTCAGGGCGGGACGCAGTTCTGAACCGGATGCTCCTGCCATTCCTTTCCGTTTTGACAGTCAGATGGAATGGACGGCGAGTTTTGATGCCTTTTCCCGTCAGGTAACGATTTTCAAGGCTTCCGGTCGTTGCCTGTACTACAAGGCTGCTCCTCAGTCCGACCGGGCGGAACGCCAGGGAATTTCCCGTCGGGATACTTCGCTCGTCCAGCTTCTCAACAGCGATCTGACACCCTGCACGAATGATAACCCTGCTTATCTTTGCCAGGTGATGGCAGATGGTTCCAAACGCCGTTTTTCCGCGGAAACAGGCAAGGTGGTCTCCACCACGACGAGTTCCGGAGCGGTTGTCACGGCAGATGAATACGCCGAACGGCTTCAGGTGACGCGCGATACCGACGGAGAAGTCACTTCCATCTGGAGTTCCACGCAGGGGTTGTTCCTGCTGGAACGCAGTTTCAACAAGCTTGTCATCAACCACTATCCCGCGAATCAGGTTACTGGCGATGTCCGTACGGGGCGTTCGGCATCCGGCACTCCATTCAAGACCTATTCCTATGAGTGCTGGCAGGATGGCTCCGCCAAAATGATGAAAATCATCAATCAGCGCGCGGGGCAACCGGCGACGCAAGTGCTTCGCCGAGTTGAGGATGGCCTGGTGACGGTTACGACAGGAGAGGGAGATGATCGCATCATCAAGACCTTTGCCCGCAATTACCTTCCAGGCGGCATGTGGGAAGAGATCAGAACTGTCCGCGGCATCGACGATGTGGCTCCTGTTTCCTGTGTCCGTACGGTGAAGAAGAATTCCGCCGGAGGCTGGCTGACGGTCAGCCGGACGGAGGGCTATGGCTCGTCCGCTTCCAGGACGACGACATGGATCCACAATGCACAATTCCGCCCTTCACTGGAAATCAAATCCGATGGAGGCTACACGCGCTACGAGTACGATGAGCAGGGGCGGGTTGTTTTGGAAGCCTCTCCATGGAGTTCTGGCTCTGACGAGAAGGTGATTCGGACGACGTATGCGAATCTGCGCTTCAATGACTGCCGCCCCTTGTTGACGGTTGAATTGATTCGTTCGGAAGATGGAAAAGAAACGGAATTGTCCCGCAAGTCATACAGTTATAGCGACTCTCCGCAAGTGAACCGCACGACGGTGACGCAAACGGGGCTGGGGGTGACTGGTCCCCGCGTCTCAATTCGCGAGACCTATGGAGAATTGGCGGCGTGTTCCTATGCTTGCGGACGTGTGAAGCTGGAGCAGGATCACAATGGTGTTCAAAGGCGTTACTCATACGAACGCGCCTTGCAATACGGGGCTGTTTGGAAGGAAACGATGGAAACGGCTGTCAATGGGCAAGTTGTTTCCGGACGCAGCGAACGCAGAGTCCTCTATATTGCCGCCAATGGGGATACCATTCGTGAAGAAAATTATGTGTTTGTTGCAACGGGCTGGAAGCTCAAGGCGACAGCCGATTACGAGTATGATTTCGAACACAATGTAACTCGGAAGACGCTCGGCAATGGGCGTGAATCGACCGCCGAATGGATGTGTTGCGGCCCCTTGCGCAAGATCGATGAAGATGGTGTGATGACATCGTACGGTTACAATACGGCACGCCAACTGATCGAAACGATTCGGGCTGCTACAGAAACGACGCCGGAAACGATTGTATCCTACATGCGCGATGCGGCGGGGCGTATTCGTGAGGAACGCCGGGATGTCGGAGCGATGACGACTCGGAAGGCAAGAAGCTACGACGGAATCGGGAGGGTAATTTATTCTACGGATGTCTTGGGGAGGACGACAACCTGGGCATACAATGAAGCGCAGCGAATCACGACTCGGACGGCTCCGTCCGGGGCGACCTTGATCACGATCGCCAATCCCGACGGAACTCCATGGGAGGAAAGCGGCACGGGGCAGAGAAACCTTCGCTACGGTTATGAAGTCGTTGCGGATGGTATCCGGACGACGGTATCGGCGAAGACGTCCAGCGGCCAATGGGTAGCCGTGTCGCGTACCACCAGGAATGGCCTCGGAGAAACGATCCGTGAGGAACGGGCCAATACGCAGGGAGGGTGGATTGTGACGGAGCATAGCTACAATGCCCTGGGGCAGCTCGTGCGAAGCCGGACGGGGCAGATGGCACCCACGCTGTACGAGTACGATGTGATGGGGGAAGTTTCCAAACGGACATTAGCTCTGGAGGATGTTCCCACCCCCCAGAACTCCCGGGTAGAACAAACTTCCCGGACATACGAATCCCGTGCGGATGGGGTTTATGATTCGATTTCGACGACTACCTACAACCAGAACGGGGATCCATTGGTTGAAACTGTCTCGAAACTCGTTTCTTCCTTAAGCCCGACTCTGGAAAGCAGGAAGGAAACGAAGGATATCTATGGAAAAATTACGGAAGAGTGGTCGGAATACGCCGCCCCAACCCAGCGAATGCAATATCTCAAGATTCCGACGTCGACCTTGGTGGCGTGTTCGGTGGTCGTTGATGGCTGGATTCGACAGGCAACCGACAATGTCGGTATTGAGACATCGCAGAGCAGGAGCTATACAACGACCGGCATGACGATTTCCCGTACGGATGGACGCGGAAACACGACCGTGACGGAAAGCGATCTGGCTGGGAGGACGATCAAGGTGACAGATGCGGCGGGAGCTGTCACGGTGACAGGATATGATGAGCGTTTTGATCTGCCATCCTGCATCACCAATGCCCTGGGGAATACGACATGCTATGCCTACGACATCCGGGGGCGCAAGATATCGGAATACGGCACGGCTATCAAGCCCGCTGTCTTCGGCTATGATGAGATGGATCATATGATTCGTTTGACGACATTCCGTGTGCCGGGAAGCGTGATCACGACAGATCCGAGTAGCCGCACCGACGGAGATACGGCCAGTTGGACGTATGATGAGGCGACGGGACTTCAACTGAAGAAGACCTACGCGGACAACTCCCAGCTCGTGTACACCTACGATGCCATGAACCGCCAGAGTACACAGACCCTGGCAAGGGGCATTGTCATCACCTATACTTACGATCCCTTAACGGGAGACATGACGGGAATATCCTATAGCGATGAAACGCCAAATCGTGGCTATGCCTATAATTTCCTCGGTCAACTGGTTGAATTAACGACAGGCTCTAACAGGGATTATGAAACGCTAGTCTATAATGATTATAATCAGGTTTCATTATTTTGGCATCTGAGGGGTGACGATGAATTCTATCATGAACTCCAATACGATGAATGGGGGCGTATCTCTTATGATGCACTTCAAAGAGTGGGAATAAGTTCAGGATTTGTCTATGAAACGAAAACGGAATATGACGAATTGGGGCAATTGTCGCGATATATCTACAATCCCGGTCAGGAGAATGAACGGGCATTTCAATTCAATTATCTTGTGGGCTCGCATTTTGTGTCATCGATTGACTTCCCGGATCCGGTTTCGTTGGAATATACCTACGAGACTGCACGCGATCTGTTATCGGGTATTATGTGCCGCAATTCGGCTGGCAACGTCATCAGTAACCGGACACAAATATGTGACCTGCTTGGACGACCGACCGAGAGAACTCAGATACGGGAAGGAGTAACAAGGCAGGATGGCTTTATTTATACCTCTTTCAACGAACTGACCTGGGCCAATCTGGGTGAGACTCCTTTTAACTATGACTACGATAATATCGGCAACAGGAAGAATTCGGAGGAATTTGCACAAATAACATCTTATTTGTCCAACAACTTGAACCAGTACACCAGTATTGATCCAGAAGAAGAATCAGTCTTCATTCCCACTTACGATGCGGACGGCAACCAGACAAGGATACGGACAACAACGGGAATTTGGGATGTTGTGTATAACGCTGAAAATCGTCCCGTGCGATTTTCAAGTTCCGACGGTACGCTTGTGATCGAATGCACCTACGACTACATGGGTAGAAGAACGCACAAAATTCTGAAGCGCAATGGCAAACTGGAATTCGATGAAATGTACCACTATAACGGCTACCTCCAAACAGCCGCGATCCGTGGAACAGAAATACAACACGTCATTCTATGGAATCCTACCGAAACTGTTGCCACGCGTCCTTTGGCGCAAATCAGGAACGGAAACTTCTATTACGCCGCACATGACTTCGTGAAGAACATTACCGAATGGATTACCGAGACAGGTAGTATTGAGGCAAGCTTCGATTATACTCCTTACGGTGCTATCATGAATGAAACAGGCGATCTAACACTAGGTTACATTGGGTTTTCGAGCGAGGTTATGGATAGGGAATTGGAATTGGTGTATTACAATTACCGACACCTGAATCCTATGGATGGAAGGTGGACGAGTAGAGATCCTCTTGGAATTATGGATGGCTCATTTTATGAGTATGTTTTTTCAAAAAATAATTGTATGAATCATTTTGATTTTCTTGGTTTGCTTGATTGTGATGGATCTAATGTGGGAAAAATGGAACTAACAAAAGCTTCTTTGATATTTATTATGATGAATGGTAAAGAACATTCTATAGAAGGAGAAGCAGAAGATAGTGCAAAGGATATTATGGGGAAAATAGCTGAAAATCCTAAGGAAGATATTAAGATGCCAACTATGAGTTTAGCTGGAAGTATAAAGCTTCCTGTTAAAATCATGGGAGCTATGGCAACTGCATCTTCTGGGGGAGTAGCATTACAATCAGTTAAAGCTGAAATGGAAATTGAAAGATGTTGTTGTGAGAAAGGAAAAAATGTTAAGAAAAAATTTAAGGGATCAAAAGAAGTTGATATGGGAACTGGAAGTATGGGATTTATTGATATATTAACTCAAACAATGATGGATGCTATGCTGGGAGCTGCAAATCAAATCCATGAAAAAATAAAAAATGAATGTGATAAATAAAATAATGAAAATTATTGTTTTTTTAGTTTTATTGTTGTCTAATGTAAATGGATCCTATGCGATAAAATACGAGTTATTCTATAATCAAGAAAAAAAGTTTATTTCAACTCAAGATTATTTGGAGTCAAAATTCTACGAGTCTGCGTCAAGATTAGCTTATTATTGGGGGGTGTTTTTTCCCAATCTTATTCTTAATAATATTAAGAATCATGACGAAAACAGTAAAGGAAAATATTTTTTATTTAATAAATTCGATGAAAATGAGGTTTTAGAAATTTTATTAGAAAACATAATTGAATTTTACAATAAATCGTATGAATACAAAAGTAATTTTTATATATTTAATTTAAATTCGGTGCTAAATATGGTTGTGCGTGGTGATTGTTTTTTTTCAGGTAATGAAAACAATGGAAAGAATTTAAATATATTGCTAAAAGATAAATTTAAGGAAAATAATAAATTTGATGATTTTTCAAAATTTGATAATTGGATTTCAAGTGATAAAGAAAAAAATGTAATGAGTTATGATGGAGGAAATCCCTCTAGAGAGGAAATCAGATTTTATTTTTGTATAATAGAGAAAATGTTTAAAATATATTTAGATAAATTTTCTGAAACATATGTAAACTCAAGTGATAGTGATAAGAGTTTATTTATTGAAGATTTTTCTAGAACTCTTATTCTTTATTGGATAGGAGTCAATGTTGGATGTATGGAAAGAGATGTTGAATTCGAAAATAATATGCACTCTCTTGTGTCTAATGAAATTATAAAAAAGGACGTTTTTGATTTTATCTATTATATGAAAAAAGGTAATTTTTTTAGGACTAAAATAAAGAATGGGTTAAATATGGAAATGTATCCAATTCCTGATATATTTGAGAGAGAAGACAAATGGAATGAGTTGTTTGATTCTTTCAGTGATTGGTTGATAAAAGGAAAAATTGTTTAAATAATGACTGAAATGGTAGATTGCATTTTCAATTCAACTAATAATAAAAACGCAAACAAAATTTAAGTCTCATGACTAGCTGAGTAAATTCAATAATATAATATATTCTTGATGAATATATTTTCCATTCACGGATTTCAGGGTATCAATTCAGCTGTCTCATTCGTATGTTTATTTATCGATATGAAAACAACTAAAATTACTGCTCCTGCAGGTCTAAATTACAATACAGTCAATAGAATCCTTAAGATGTTACGTACACGTTTGGCAAAACTTTGCGAACAGGAGAATACTTGCCGTAATGGGATCTTTGAATTGGATGAGTGTTACCTGGGGGCGAGAAGAGTACAAGGAAAACGAGGAAGAGGAGCCAAGGGGAAAACAATCCTTTTTGGAATCTATAAGCGAGCATTGAGATTGGTGTATTACAATTATAGGCACCTGAATCCTTTGGATGGAAGGTGGGTGAATAGAGATCCTATAGGAGAAAATGGGGATATTAATCTTTATAAATTTGTCAATAATTCTCCTATTTTATACATAGATTATTTGGGGCTTTATTCTAATCAGTCATCCGCAGCGAGAGCCGCCATACAGAAGTGGTCTCAAGATTCGATTAATAATGACCAAGAATATTGTGGATTGATATGCAAAAGAAAAGGGAAATCCGAATATATATATACTGAAGCTCCAGGAAACATTAATTCTTGTATTCTCCATGACGCGCCATGTCCTAAATGCTATCTTGAAATCGCGTATTGGCACACGCATGGGGCTTTCATAGACAATGATGGAGATGGTCTAGATGATAGGGAATATGAGACTGAAGAATTTTCAAATGCAGACTTCAACTATGCAAACTTTTATGACATAGATGGATATCTTGGCACACCATTAGGAAAGGTCTTAATGTATAATCACAACAATGATAATGTAATTCCTAAAAGAATTGGAATTAACAGCTACTAAATATATGAAAAAAATCTATTTTCCTATCGTCTTACTTGCAATTATGATTCCTCCAGCGTTTTCTTCAAATAAGAGCATTGATCTCAATGCTGAAATTAGTAAAGAAATAAAAAATATTTAAATGAGTATTGGGGCAATAAAATAAAAGAAAAAGAAGAATGGGGAAATATAGAAATCGTCGTAAACAAGAATATATCAGAGTTTGATGCTATTGCTTTTAAAAGAATTATTAAAGCAAAAAAATTAAATATTGATTTAGAAAATTGTATCACTGCGACAGTAAAAAAGAAGTCTTTCGATGATAAAAAACTCAAATTAGGGGGATGTAATTTCTGCTTTTTAATCGACAAGGAAACATATAAAGTACTATTTTTTTATCGGGATAAGTAAAAATAGAGACCTATATACCTGATTAACCATGAACACACTACATTTCCCTTTTAGAGCAAATCCGGGGCATGGACAGGTAATTGGCAGGGATCAAACTTTTAGAAAATCTAGGTCAGATGCAGAACAAATGTGCAATAATTCAAGTTGTTGTGTATGATTATGAATAAAATTATAAATATATGAAATTTGCATTATTAATAATAGTGAAGTTGGTATTATTTATTTTTGTTGATTTTATATTATGTTATTTTATATCAATGATTGATTTTAAATTTGATCCGTATAAATTTATTTTATATTTATTTTTTTATGGTTCTTTTCCTGTTTTCCTTAAATTTAATATTCGTATATATGGATTATATGATTTTAAATTTTCGAAAAAGGCGAAAAGTATTTATTGGTACTCTGTTATTTTTTGTGGCGATATATGTGGGGTCATTATTTTCGGTATTTGTAAAGAATTAGGAATTATTGACGGTCGCTTTGCTAGTTCGACTTTTCCGCTTATATTAGTGCCGTGTACATTGATTTTATATAGTGCGTTTTTTCCATTGTTTGTCAAGATTGCTTCGAATGGTGATAGGAAGTGTTTCTAGCGTGTTGAACAAATAGATTTATCTAAACATCAAACAATTGATAAAATTATGATAAAGGCTGGAATGTTAAGGTTGTTCAGGAATGTTGATACGATCATACCTTGTTTATTATCGACGTATGAATTTTATGACAGGATTGCGGTTGTTTATCACGACGGTTCAAACGACGATGGTTCGGTTGATGCTGTGCGCTATGCGGTCAATAAATTCAAATTGGATAAGGTGTGCGATATCGAGTTATTTTATTATCCCTTCAGAACCTATTTTGTTGGTCATCCTTATTATGAGACACGCCACGAGGAGAAACAGCACAATTTCCAAAACTTTGGGATGTTTACTCAATTTGCCTTTAATGCGGCATTAAAGGGTCTGGACAGGAAAGAAGTCGTGTTTGCCAAGATTGACAGTGACCAGATCTATGTTCCGGGAAGGTTGGAGGAACGTTATGATATTTTAACAAGGAGGATGGAGGAGGATCCTTCGTGTGCCTATAAAATTAATGCCTACCATTGGTTTACGACGCCGTATGTGGATGGGAAAATCTATATGAACGGATGTGGAATAAGCTGTGGGTACGACAATTGTTTATATTCTCCGGATTTGTGCAATATCGGGTTTGATGTGAATGATTGGGTAGATTTCAGTTTTGTTGAAAATCCGCCCGGGAATAAAAAGATCGTCCATTTGGATCACGACAAGATATCATCGTTTGAATATAAATTGAAAATTCCGAAGGAAGGCTTCAAGGAAAAAGTAGAGCCGTCCCGTCGGGATTTACGACTGGTATCGATGGATCCTTCCTATGAAAAGATCCGAGACGATTATCAATTGATTTTGCCGATTATTGAGAAAGCGAATAGTCCTTTCCGGGGATATGTATTAAGCTGATTGTTTACGACAGCCCGGACTATTGACGGGCTGTACCGCATGGTGATGAAACGGAATATTGGATAGGAAACGTGAATGATGCACAAAAAAATATTACTTACGATTGCTACGGCCAGAGCTTACCGGAAGCGACGTGAAACTCTCAGGAAGACCTGGCTCCGGGATATCCGGGAGAAGAACCTCAATGTAGAGTATGTCTTTTTTTATGGAAAACCGGATAGCGATACTCCAATGGAGGCGGAGGATGACCTTGTGGAGGTGGATTGTTCCGACAAGTATGAGTATTTGCCCGACAAACATTGGAGGATCTTTCGATATGCCCTGGAAAACAAGGAGTTCGATTATATCTTCGATTGCGATGACGATACTTTTGTCGATCTGGCGCGTTTGTGCCGCCTGGTTGATGATGAGGAGGATGTCGGATTGCGGGGAGAAGTTATCAGTGCCGGATACGACAATCGCATGACGATTTCCGGCGGTGCGGGGCTGTTGATTTCCAGGAAGAGGGTCAAGGAAATTGTCGAGGCACACTTGCCGGTACGCGGATGTGACGATCTCCTGATTTATGATTATTGCCGGGAGCGTGGATTGGATTATTGCGACGATAAGCGGTTTTCGCACGACAAATTCAGATTTCCTCTGGAATCAAACAATGTGATTACGTCTCATTGGTTGAAGATGCCGGAGATGGAAATGATTTACCGCGTTTATGACCGGGAAGCTTTAGTGACGAGCGGGGATATTTCCTGCTATGTTCGTGAAGGTCATGCCTATGCAGTCCGGAAAAGAAATGAGAACCGTTATCTTCTGGGAGAAATTGAGAGAAAGGGCGAGAGGCTCTTTTTCATCAAGTGGAATGATAAGGTTGTCTCATCAAGAATCGAAGATGAGTCCGTGATCGAAGCTTTGAGCAGGCTCAATCTCGATTTCCAGGCGGAGCCATTTCTCCCGGAGCATCCCCGTGTTGCTATCATCTGTTGTTCCTACAACCGTTTTGAGCACCTTGTGCGGCAGTTGTACTGGGCTTTGATGCAGAATTACGAGAACTGTCGTGTGTTCTTTGCCGTCAAGGGCCTGGATGAATACCAGTTTAATGTGTATTTGTTGAATGAGTTCAAGCCATTTATTGACAGTGGAAAGCTCGTTTTGAGGTTGTTTCCCAACAAGAATCAGTTATCCAATATGATTGATCCCATCCGTGATGTGGACCTGGATGAATTCGACTTGTTCGTGAAGATTGACGATGATGATTTCTATTCGTTGTCGTACGTTGGAGATTGCGTGAAATTGCATGAAAAATATCCGGCAGATTACTCTTCCGTGGTTTATAGCAGAAATTCTTTGACGAAGACAGATTATGGCGGGCTTGTAACCGGCAGTCACAACAGCAATGTTATTGGAAATGTATCCATCTTCTCAAAAGCCGTGATGAAGGAATTGGCGGATTGTGAGAAGGACAGCGAAAAACTCTCGGAATTGGCACAAGAGTATGGCTTGGATTCCGGCGTCAAGTTCGGGCAGAATGAAGACCAGGTTCTGGATATGCTCATGCAGCGGCATGGATTGTTCGACAGGAACGAGTCTTCATTCGACAACTTCCATCTCCTGATCAATGCTTCCACAATTTCCATGATGCGTTCCAGTGAGCACAAGGCTTATTTGTCGGAGCGTTTCAAGCTTTGCAATTACACAATCAGCGATGATGAGGCTTGCTGGGAATATGTCGTCCGGATGAAACACCCTATTTGGGAAAGATCATATATCCTTTTCGGAGGAAATGGGTATCTTCTCGATGAACCCGAGACACGGCATTTTCATGTATTGTATTTTGACAATGAGTTTCTTGTCGTGAAGTGGCTGAGTTATGGAGTGGAAGCTTTTGGAAAGGATGAGAGCGGGAAGTTTGTTTTTCTGGAATGCAATGGTCGCGAACCGGAAGAAATCCCGAAAGAGGTATCTCTGAGAATCGGTAATTTCCTGTTCAAGTGTCAAAGACGCGGCAACAGGCTGTTTTGCGATAATTTCGTCAAACCGTTTGTGATCAAACGTGATGGAGGAGCCTTGCTGACCTGCGTGATGGATGCCCGGGAATACCTGCTGTTGAATATCCGCGATACGATGTACGTTCACGTTCAAGACCCGCTACCGTCTTCTTCCGTGTAGGGGGAAGCAGAGGGAGTATTTTCGCCATGAGAATTGATTGAATTTAGTCGGAAGTCATAAAGCCCATGATGTCGCCTTGCCGGGCGAAGAGTTCCATGTGGCGGGAAGAGGTTTCGAGGAGGTCGTCGGCGAGGCGGATGCGCCCCGGTTCGAAGAACGTCATGACGGTGGAACCTCCGAAGTAGAAGTAGCCTTTATCATCTCCTTTGCGGACGGGTTCTCCGGGAATATAGGTTTGCTTGATGCCTCCGACGCCGGTAGCTCCTACTTCGAGGATAGCTACTTGGCCCCATTCGGCGCTTTGTACGAGGGTGAGGACTCGTTTGTTGGTCCAAAGCCAGGAGAGGCGGCAGCGCAGACAGTATGGGGAGACACTGGCGAGAGGACCGGGGATGGTGCGGGCTTCCCCGGGGATTCCGTCCGTGGGGAAGTGGAACCGGTGATAGTCTGTCGGACACAGGCGGGAGAGGATGACGGAGCCTTCGGCATATTGTTCCCCGAGAGACCGGCTGCCGAGAAGGGCCGGAAGGTCGAAGCTTTGTCCCTTGATGAAGACTCCGCGCATGTCGGCGGCACATTGCCAGCCCATGTGACGGCCGTCGGCGGGGAAGACGGCAGTGTCCGAGTCGGGATGGACGGGGCGGGCCTGGGGTTTGAGACGACGGTAGAAAAATTCGTTGAAAGAGCCGAATTCGTGTGCCTGGAGGATAGATTCCTCCATGGGAATGCCGTATTCGGCGATGAACGGTTTGATGTCCTTCCTGCTGGAGGGACGATTTTTCATATAGCCCAGAAGACGGGAGAAGATGGCTCTCTTAATGAGACCGTGCAGGGCGATTTTGCCGGTCGTGGTTCCATAGATCCAGCGTAGGGCGGCTTCCGCCATGACTTGTTCCCGGATTTCTTTGCCGGTGTACCTGTCTTTATAGATAATGGGCTTGCTGGCATGTGGATTCGTCATGAAGGCATTGGGGCTGGAAGTGGCGATGGAGGGAGCGGTGATATGGCTTTATCGTCCGAGCATGCGGTAGAATGCTTCCGTCTGGGAGTGTTCCGGGGCAAGTTCGACGATGGCGAATCCGGTTTCGGGCAGTTCGTCGAGCAAGCCGATTTCATCCGCCGAGTTGATGCGGATGTAAGCGGCATCCCAGAGGGAGGCGACGTGTTGGAAGGAAACGGACTGGGGCTGGATAAGCATGCGCTCCATGGCGGGACTGAGGGCGTTTCCTCCTGGGAGGCGCCGGAAGATTCCTCCTCCACGGTTATTGAGCACGACGAGTATTCTCCTCCCGGGGTCGAGTTGCGGAAGCAGGAGAGGAGCATTGGCATCGTAAAGGACGGTCAGGTCGCCCATGACGGCCCAGCTTTCTTTCATGCAGGCAGAGTTGCCAAGGAAGGTGGACACTTCGCCGTCAATTCCGTTTGCCCCGCGGTTGGCCCGGACATTGGAGGTTGGGATGCGGTGCTGGGCGTAGGCGTTCCAGAGCCGGATGGCGTTGGAGTTGCCCAGGAAAACGGAATCGGCCAGGCAGGCATATTGGGAAATGGCACGGATGAGGGCGGGTTCCGAGGTCTCGCAGGCATTGATGGCCTCTTCGATGAGGGATTCGCGTTTCCGGGATTCGCGAAGCAAGTTCATGCCGTCACTGGCGGCATCGATGTCTCCCAGCGCCTGGATGACGGCATCAATGTTGCCGCAGATGACGGATGAGGGACGGGCAAGGCCGGAGAATCCCGTGCGAGTGATCGAGAAGACATCGGTTCCGGGCAGATCCTCCAGGTCGCGCCAAAACCGGCCGACGGGGACATCTCCAAGGCGTAGTACGAGAGGGGGAGGGGTGGCGCGTAGGACGGCGTCTCCATCCCGGAGGCAGAGTTCATCCAAGTGTTCGCGGAGGCCGGAGGTAGCATCCGCGAGGACGGGGGCTTTCAGTTCGCGGGCAAGCCAGAGGACGGCATCCTGTTCGTCCGGGTCGAGTCCGCCGATCAGGAGGGCCATGCCACGATCTCCACGGGTACGGAGTGCGGTGGCAAGGTCTGCCAGAGCCGGCCGGGGGTATTCGATTTCCGGAGGAGGAGCCGGATAAAATTCTTCGACGCGGGCGGAAGGATGGAGGTCGGGTTCGGGTAGGCAGATGTTGATGTGGAGGGGGCTTCGGTAGTCCCATGTGTCTTCTACCAGCGATTCGGAGATATCCTCCGGTTTTTCAATGTCGACCGTAGGGGCGTAAATACCGAACATTTCCGCTTGTTCGATGGCCTGGGGTGCTCCGGAGCCCCGGAAGTCGGCGGGGCGGTCCGCCGTGATGAGGAGCAGGGGGCGGGCTTGGTAGTAGGCTTCTACAATAGCGGGATAGAGTTCGGCAACGGCTGTGCCGGAAGTCGTGATGACGGCTACGGGCAACCCTGTGTCCTGAATGCGGCCCAGAGCAAAGAAAGAGGCGGATCGTTCGTCGAAGTGGGTCCAGACCGTTAGTCCGGGACATGTGGAAAGGGTTTGCAGCAGGGCCGTGTTGCGTGCCCCGGGGCACACAACCCATTCGGTGATACCGGCTACGCAGCATTGGGCGATGAAGGAACGCATAGGAAAAGGGGCTTGGTTGTATTGTGCCAGCGAACGCGGGAAGGCTCAAGCCTTCTCGTGGACAGCCCCGGAGAAAAGATGGAAAATGCTTTGTTTTTAGCAAGTTGGGATTTGGACGAGAGAGACGTTCCTAAAGTGAATGATGATAAAAAACTTGTATGGGAAGCTATGGGAAGACCCTTTTTAAGCTTGATTTTCACGGGATGAAACGGTGTCTTAACCTCTGCATGCAAGGTCATATGGAACAGTTGATCCCTCTTTCCCGTCGTACTCGTTGGATGATTGTCGGCGGATTGGTTCTGGTGGTTGCCACTCTGCAGTATGGGACGTTCCGCATGGGATATAATCAGGGATGGGAGGAAGGGGCCGCGACGCCCCAGCAGAAAGTGATTCTCCAAAGCGATGAGAAGGCGATGAAAAATCTGGCCGGTTTTATGTCGGAATCTGCTTCCGGCCCCGATTCTCTGGCCAGTCTTGTCAAAAACAGGAAGGAGCGCCTGTCGTGGATTCACGACCCCGTTCTGCTCCGCGACGTGTCCTGGGGACTGGGGCGCGATTTGCTGACTCAGGGACGAACCGATGATGCCCTGGAACTCTTGAATGAATTGATGCCTGCGGATGCCCCTCTTCCGGATGCTGCACGCTGGGCGCCCCGAGCCGATTTGACGGCTTCTTTGTTAATGCGTGAAAACCGCCCGGTCGAAGCCGCTTCATTCTTCCAAAGAGCTGCCTCCGGATACACGGAGGCTGCGCAAGCCCCCAGAAAAATCAAAGCTCTTCAGGCTGCCGGCGTTGCTCTGCTGGCGGACAATCGCCAGGATGAAGCTTTTAAAGTACTGGATATTGCCCGAGCGCAGGCGAAATCCTTGGACGGAGCAAATGGCCGCATGGTTCAGGCTCGTATCCTTTCCATGATGGCCCGCATCGAACGAACTCGCGGGAATGCCGACCGTTCCAAAGCGCTTTTTGAAGAAGCGCTCAAACTCTGGCCGGAACAGGATGGAAATGGAGGGTCGGATCTTGGCAGCGCCCGTGTATGCATGGGAGAAGCTTTTCTGGAATCCGGACGGCTGGACGAAGCGGAGAAAATGCTTCAAACGGGATTGCAGAATTTGCGGAAGAATGATGCCGACATCGGTTTTACCCTGGACGCTTTGCGCGGCCTTGCCCGCATCCGTTCCTCTCAAGGAGACTATGAGGAGGCTCTTGCCAACCTGTACCGTGCCGAAGGTGTTGCCATGGGGCGCGTCGATGTCAAAAACAATTTCTGGCCCTGTCTTTATGATCAGATCGGCTGGACTCACCTGTTGCGCAGCAAGCCTGCCGAAGCCATCGGGTGTTTTTCCCGCACGGTGGATTTTACAACCTGTCCGGAAGCCCAGGTTCAGTCTTGCGAAGGACTGGGGCGTGCCTATCTTGAACAGGGGGATCCGGTCAAGGCTCTGCTGTATTTGAAACAGGCAGCCCAGTTGAGGGAGTCGAAGTTTCCCGGAGAAACCGTTTCCCTCGGGCGCGTCTTCAAGAATCTGGGAATGGCCTATGATCTTAGCGGCAATACTCCGGAAGCTCTGGAGGCCTATGCAAAGGCATTCGATTACTTGAAGACGACACCTGAGAATCCTCTCTTCATGGAAACGGCTTTGTGCAAGGCCTACGCCCATATGGAAAAAGAGCAGTGGCAGATGGCCGTCGATACCTTTTTGGCGGTTATTCCTTTGATGGAGGGGGAAAAACGCTCGGAAAACCTCAAGAATATGGCAAAATGCTACGATGGTTTGAATATGAGGGATAAAGCGGATGCATGCTGGAAAGATGCGGGCTTCCCGCGTATTTCCGCTCCATCAAGGCGCTTGCGCCGTTAAAAGGCTTGATTCCTTCCTCCATATCTGACTCATTAAACTGCATGAGTTCCTACAGACCCAGAGTTAGCCACCCATCCCGGTTACGGGGGAAGCGCCCCATTTGGCGTCGCCTCTTCAAATTGTTTCTATGGCTTGTCATTGCCGGGTTTGTGTATTGGGGAATTGAATATTGCTATACGACAGTACGGAAGTGGAGGGAACCTCATTACATTACGGTCGAGAGCCAGAAGGAGGCAATGGACAAATTATCCTCCATGATGGAGTTGTGGAGCGGATCGAATGAAGAACTTCTCCAAGCGGCTACCGATTGGGAAAATCGTATGGCATGGATGAAGGACCCGAGAGCCCGCCTGGCTGCGACCCGCCTGCTGGCCGCCGAATTGGAAAACCGCGGTCTTCGTTCCCAATTCCGCAAGTTGCAGTTGTCATTGGTGACCCGGGATCTTGCTTCCTCGGCTTCTTTGCCTGCCGAAGAGCGGAAACTCGTGTTGAAGCATGCGCTTGATGTGGCCGGCTCCATGGCGGGACATGGCGATGATGCCGATGCTGAATCCCTGTATGGCGACATTGTGAAAGCCGGTTCTGCTTTTGATGCTCATGCCGTCGCCCAGGCGACGGATGCCCTCGTCGGCCTGGCAAGCAAGCGTGGCGCTACCAAGGAGGTTCAGACATTGATTGACTCATTGAACGGTAAGGTGGATATCAATGCGTTGAAGGAGCCTGATCTTATTAGGAAAGTGGCCGGGCTTTTCCTTCTTTCGGACAAGATTACCCGGCAGACGGAAGGAGGAGAGCCTCGCAAGGGCAGGGAACTGGCTAGAACTCTCCTTATCAATGCCAAGTTGACATCCAGTCCGGAATGGGGGGTAATCTCTCTGCTTGACATCGAACCCGAATTGAAAAATCCCGGCACGACAGGTATTGCCTCCCTGTGCAAGACGTTGGAGGATGCGTTAATTTGCTTCCGTTCCTCCACTTCCGAGGATCTTCGTTTCTGTCCGGAAATCATGCTGGCTATTGCCCAACTCAAGTTGCAGGACGGTCAGCTTGAACCCGCTATCCTGTGGGCAGGCCGGGCGGAAGGTGCGGCGCTGGCACTGGGTGTCGATATGCCCCGCATTCTGGAGGTCGGCAGCATTAAGAACGGAGTGGCTGCCCTACGTTCCGAATACAGACAGCAGATGGAGAAGAGGGCTGCGTTGAAGGAGGTGCGGGATTCGCTTCATGGCGCCGGAGTCAAACTGGCGGGAGAACAATGGGATTCCGCCATTGACGAAGCCAAGAAAACATCTGTACTGGCCGGCAAGATAGGTACGTTTGCCGATGGTTACATCCCGGCTTCTCTGATGGTGGTAGGCAAGGCCTACGAGGGCAAGAAAAAGTGGGAGGAGGCTGCCTCCGTCTATGCCGATTTGGCAAAGGGTTGGGAAAGTCTTGAGGGTGAGACCCTCAAGACAGCGGAGGAAAACATGGCTCGTCTGAAATATAACGATTTTTATAAAACGGTGATCCGTCGTCTTGCTGCTGTTTTTCGCAAGCAGGACATGATTACCAAGTCTAGGGAAACGCTGAAGCGCATCGGCGAGGGCGAAGGAGAAGAGGTCTCCCCGCCGGCGACGAGGGAAAGCCGGCGTTCTCGTAGAGGGTAATCGTTTTTTTACCTGACGTAAGTTCATCTCCGTTTCTGTGGGCTATGGCTCCCGTATGGGCGCGGATGCTCTGGAAACGGAGATGTTGTTTTATAGCAGGGATATTGAAACCTCAACAGGTTTCCTGAAGAATCTGGCGAATTGGATGAACGAGAAAGAAAAAAAGCCCCAATCTCAATGGATAGGGGCTTTTAAAATGAAATCAATTTGGAGGCGGGAGCGGGAATCGAACCCGCGAATAACGATTTTGCAGACCGTCGCCTTACCACTTGGCTACCCCGCCGTGGGGTGGAAAGAAGATAGGGTTTTCAAGAAGGAATGTCAACGATTTTCTGTCGAATTTGTTGGCAATGCCTGTTGAGCCGTATCGGGTGTTGCAGGGAGGAGCTGAACGGCTCCAATACTGGTACCCGGAGTTTTGATGGTCATTGCCAGAGCCAGATTTTCATAGTTATCAAGTTGTGGAATCTTGATGTTGATGGTTTGGGGGAGGCTGCCGGGGAAGAGGGAGTAGGGAGTGGCAATGGCTGAAATGATTTTGCCATTTTGCGTAATGTGGACATCGGATATCTGGCATTGCGAGTTGCCGCCGGTGCTGAGGATACGGAGAGAACCGTCACTGAGGGCTTGTTTGCTTGTCAGTGGGAAACTCATGACGGTCGGCGTGTTGGGCTTGACGTACTGTGTTCCCCAGAAACCGATGATGTCTGCCGTGGGGTCGAGGTGTCCCGTTTTGAAAAGAGGATTGGTGCGGGAGGCCCATTCGAGCATGGCTTGTCCGATTTCCAGAGACCGCGGAGTTCCCCAGCCCTGGGTGTTCATCAAGCCGAGCATGTAAAGGGCGTAGGAATCGTGGTGCTGTGTGGCCAGGCGCAGGAAGCTGGCGGCTTGGGCGTAGTCCTGGGGGATGAGGGTTGTTCTGACGGGAAGTCCGGGGTAGAAGCGTTTTTCTCCAAGGAGTAGGGAACCGAGTCTTCGCTGGGCGACCGGATATCCGCTGACAGCGGATTTATACAACCATTTGATGCCTTCCAGCAGGGTGGTTTCCGATTCTGATTCACCGGAAAGAATAAGGAACATTTTGTATTGGGCCTCGGGGTAGCCGATGGCAGCCATGGTTTTGATGAGCGTGAGGCTTTCGCTCGTGGACGGAAGTAGGCTGATGGAGGTTTGGCTGTCGGCGCAGGGCTGGCTGAGAGTACGGAAAACTTCTTCTTCTGCAATGGTTTTAATAGCAGGATCGGGACCGGCAGAGGGGGATGCACAGATGAATTTGATGTGAGGATAGGAGGGGATTTGTTCTTTGGAGACGAATCCGTTGTCCATCATGGAGAGGAGGACTGGCATCTGTTCACCATTGACCGTTTGAAAGGAATATGTGTAAATTTCCTCGGTTTTAAGTTCCGGCAGGGCAGGAAAGACATAGTTGACTGTCAGCCTGCCAGGAACAAGTCCCATTTGAGCAGCATTGTCGGATTGTGCGACAACGTTGCCGGCGGAGTCCTGAATGACGAGGTAAAGAGGCTGGTCCATTTTCAGGGACTTGAGAGAGTCCGGCTTATTGGCGGCTTTATTCAGGTAGATGGAACTGATGCGCAGGGTTTCCGGCCTAGGGGTGGGCAGATTGGATTGTGCCAGGACGGTATCGGACAATTTGAGTCGGAAGGAGTCGATGCTTTTGGGCAGGGACGGGCTGTCGGGAGGAATGGAGAGTGTCGGGATGGAGATGGCTGAGAGGTTCAGCATTTCCCGTGGTGTGTCGAGGCGGATGGTGGAGATGGTTTCTTTGATTGTGGTGCCTAGGGGTTCTTTCTTGAAGATGTCGGCGCCGATGAAAACGGAAACTGCAATGATGAGAACGATAAGAACGCCCGTGAAGATGGAGGAAAAGGACGGGCGGAGTTTGGCTCCGGAGCGTGAAGTTGTCTTTCGGCTGTGTTCCGTGTCGCTCTGCCGCTGGTGGGAGTCTGTTGAAATAAGGGGAAGCCAGTTGTTTTTTTCGCGGGCGATGCGGAGTTCTTCGTGAGAAACGTTGATGGTACTCAGGTCGTCGTTGCCGGTGAGATGGAGGGATTCCATCCATTGGGCGGCGTTCGCGTAGCGGTCTTCAACCTGAGGCATGAGGGCTTTGTCGATGCTTTGCAGGAATTCCTGTGTGTA
This sequence comes from Akkermansia sp. N21169, assembly GCF_029854675.1. NCBI lineage: Bacteria > Pseudomonadati > Verrucomicrobiota > Verrucomicrobiia > Verrucomicrobiales > Akkermansiaceae > Akkermansia > Akkermansia sp. N21169. The sequence goes on from NZ_JARWNC010000038.1 coordinate 303,099, forward strand.
GCATGCCGCCAGTTCGGGCATGGTGTGAAGCGGTACCATGGTGTCGGCCGAGAGGCGGACTTCCGCCCGTTCCGGGGGATTGCCTGTGAGGAGGGCGTAAAATGTGGCGCCGAGTGAGTAGAGATCGCTCCATGCACCGATATTGCTGAGACCGAGGGCTTGCTCCGGAGAGGAGTACCCGTGGGTTGTCAGGACGGTCAGGGAGGTGAGTTTGGAGGCGTGCCGCGCTGCGCCGAAGTCAATGAGGATGGGCATGCCTTCCCGGGTGAGGAGGATGTTGCCCGGTTTGATATCCCGGTGGAAGATGTCTTTGCCGTGGAGGTAGTGCAGGATGTCCAGAAGACGGAAGAGCAGGCCTTTCATCTCGTCTTCCGTGTATCTCTTGCCGGTGGTCATCAAGCGGTCTCCCAGATAGTCGAGGGAGAGGCCGTTGATGTATTCCATGGCGAAGTAGGCGGTGCCGTTGGTCTCGAAGATGGAAAGGATTTTGACGATACCGGGATGGTCCAGTTCAGCGATGGTCCGGGCTTCGTTGAGGAAGTTGCGGAGTGCCCAGTTGTAGTTTTCAATGTCGTGCTGGTTATTGGGCACGATAAGGCCGCTCAACGGGTCGCGGTGGGAATAGGAAGAAGGGAAGTTCTCCTTAACGACGACGTAGCGGTTGAGGTAAATGTCTCTGGCTAGATAGGTGATGCCGAATCCTCCATTGCCGAGGACATGGTCGATTTCGTAGTGTTCCAGTTTGGTGCCGGAGACGAGTTCCCGTTGGAAGACGAAGAATTCGTCTTTAGGGGGGGCGGCTTCGGATTGGGGGCTCCCTTCCAATTGATGAACATGGCTGGAAAGCGTTTCGCGAACAGGCTCCTGTTCAGTTTCAACATGCTTGTCTCCAGTTTGTTCTCTCATGGAAGTATCAACGGAAATTTGCTTTGTCCGCGAGGGAAACCTACTTCCTTTGTTTCCGATTTGCAAGAGAATCGGCTTCTGAATGTGTCCTATGACAGGGGGCAGCAGGACACATTCAGAAGGAGGAGGGGAGGCATTTATTTGGCGAACAGGGATATTTCCGCAGCGGAAATGTGGTTTTTGTCCAGTGCCCGTGTTCCGGTGAAACGGAAGTAGCGGACTTTAGTCTTCAAATTGGAGATAGGAACGATTTGTTCGATGGGATTGGCCCTGAGGTTGGAGAATTCGCCTTCTGCAACTTTTTTCCAGTGTTTGTTGTCCGGGCTGACTTCGAAGATGTACCGATCGGTCATGCCATGGGTACAGTTGTCCTGACGGGGGAGGTAGGAGAAGGCTGAAATGGCATGGGCTTTACCCATATCGACGGTGATGCTTTGGGGTGGATTCTTTTCACCGGTGTTTTCATGAGTGTGCCAGAAGGTGGAAGGTTTGTCGTCGATAGCCATTTCCGGAGAGGCCCCGGCCGTGGCGGAGATGACTTTCCAGTCTTTTTTTGAGATGCCGAAGCGGGTGGTGGCGTCCGGTCCGCTGTTACCTTCGGTGTCGAAGACTCGTGCCGAAACAATGCCGCCATTGGGCAGGCTGATAGGCTCTTTGAATATTGGGGATTGCGAGGTGGGTTGGGAACCATCTGTCGTGAATCTGATGATTCCTGTTGTTTTGGCGTCGATGGTGACGGTGTCTCCCTGACGGGTGATGGAGGGTTGAGGCAAGGAAACGGGGCGGAGCAGAAGGGAAAATTCCGAGATGCAGGGAACGGCTGGACTGGACGTGATGGTGAGGCGCAGTTTATCTGTCGTCACCGGGGCGGCCGTAGGAAGCATGACTTGGTTGCCTATGGTTTTGCCGTCGATGATTTGTTTCCATGTACCGTTTTCCCATGCATCGACGCGGAAGGATTCCACCCTCTGACCGAGACGGATTTGTTCACGGAGGCGGACGATGTCGAAGGTGGCTTTGTGGGGAAGGGTGATTTCGACGGACGGTGTATTGTTGCCATCATCGGTTGTCCAATAGGTTTCTATGTCGTTGTCGAAGAGGCTAGCGGGGGAAAATCGTTTGTCGTTTCCACGTGTGTTGGTGGCTTTTCCCTTGGCTCCCAGAGCGAAGTCTTTGGAGTAGAGTTTGTCCCTCAGTTTTTTGAAGCCAAGAAGAGCTTGGGCATCGGACGGGTAGATGAGACCCTGTTTGTCCGGAGGGACATTGAGGATGAGATTGGCTCCCCGTCCGACACTGTTGATCCAGACGTCGAGCAGGTGTTCGGGCGTTTTGACGGAATTGTTGTAACGTTCATGCCAGAACCAGCCGCTCCGGATGGAGGTATCACCTTCGGCGGGTACCCAGCGATTGCCGTGCGGAACGCCATGGGCCGCATTTCCCGGTTTGTCCGTGTCTTCAGTAGCCCAGTGCGGATAGCCGACATGTCCTCGTTCGGAACCGCCCCATCGGGCGTCTCCGACATGGCCGGCGCCCCAGATGATGCAGTTGGGCTGGAGACCGCGGATCATGTTGATGATAGCCGGGAAGTTATAATAATCCTGAGGAATTTTACGCGTGGTTTTTGCACCTCCGTACCAGCCGTCGCCGCCATTGGCCCCGTCGAACCAGATTTCAAAGATATTGCCGTATTTGCCGCTGAGGAGTTCACGGATTTGTCCGTAGTAATCTTTCAGATAGCCTTCTTTCCCGTATTCCTTGTGATTGCGATCCCATGGGGATATGTAGGTACCGAATTTCAGACCGTTAGCTTTACAGGCGTCGGCTAGTTCTTTGACGAGATCCCCCTTGCCGTTTTTCCAGGTAGCCTTGGTGATGTTGTGTTTCGTAGTAGCCGTTGGCCAGAGGCAGAAACCGTCGTGATGTTTGGCGGTAAGAATAATGCCTTTCATGCCGGCCTGTTTGAAAAGCTTGACGATTTGATCGGCGTTAAAGTCAACAGGGTTGAACAATTTGGGATTTTCATTTCCATATCCCCATTCATTACCGGTATAGGTATTGAGGCCCAAGTGGATGAATCCGTAGTATTCCATCCTCTGCCAGTCTACCTGCTGAGGCGTAGGGACAGCTCCGTAAGGTTGGGGCGGCTCTGCCGCATCAAGACCGGACAGGAACAGGGATATTGTTGCACAAATCAGTGATAAACGGGGAAGGGAAGTCATTATGAGTACTCTAGCGGTACATGTCGGGAAGGCAAGACGATTCCTGCATTCTTTTTGTAAGAATGACATGAAAGAATCCCTGGGCAATCCGGCATTCGCCGGACATCCCCTAGTTACGGATGAGCGTATCTGCTAATCCTTTGCCTCGGCAAGGGCGGCTGCCAGCATGCACCAAAGATGAAGACCTACTCCCAATGGCCGAAGGAAGTCAACCGAATAACAGAGAAGAATGATACTGCACCATGCTATCCCCCGGAGAACATATCCTCTGTAAGCCTGTCCGGCTCCGGGAAGAATCAAACTAAATAATGCGGCGAGAACTGGGTTGTAAGATTTTCTTGCAACCCAGCATCTAGGGTAAGGGTCTTCTGGCTGGTTCGTCATGGGTGAAGTAACAATATTGTCGATTAAGACGAAAGATCAACTAAAATCGTTCATATTTCCATGTATTTATGCCATAAGAAACTTTCTTGCAGTGAAATAACTTGGCATACTGTTGCAAATGCGACGAAGCCTCACTTTCAGTTGCACTACCTGTACTGTGTGTTGTATACTGTTGCCATTGGGAAACTATTACCCCATGTCACCATGATGAAAAATTACGGGAAAACAATGCTGGCTTTGGGAATTGTCTTTGTAGCGGTGTCATCGGTTTGGGCCGATTTCCCTGTTTATGCCGGTTCTTCCTATACGGTCGGGTCGAAAATGTGGAGTGGATTTTCGCAGGTTGAAGAAGCAGCGAACCAGAGTGATCCTCTTGCTTGTTTTGTGTATGCCTGGGCATTGGAGGACGGAAGAGGTGTGCGTAAGAATGAAGCTCTTGCCCGGGAGTGGTATGCCAAAGCGGCCGACGGCCTCAAGAAACTGGCATCCCAGGGCAATTCCGATGCCATGGCTGCCTTGGCAGATCTTTATGAGGCAGGCAACGGTGTTCCGAAGAATAAAGTGGAGGCTGCCAAATGGTATGCCAAAGCCGCGGCAGCCGGACATGCCTATGCCCTCTATGCATTGGCGGAATGCTACAAAGATGGCAATGGCGTGCCGCAATCCACGGATAAGGCCCGGGAGTTGTATTCCCAGGCAGCGGAAAAAGGGTATTCTCCGGCACGGTCTGCTCTCCTGGACCTGGATGAGGAAGAGAAGTAAACCTGATTTTCCCTTATATCTTATAGGTCCTTCTATTCTGATTTATAGAATATTACGGAAGAGTGCGTCGACCTATAGCGGCATGGCCTGGCGCATCTGTGCGGTTTCTTTCCTAGGATGGATCAGGGATGAACTTGGCAGATCGGGGATGGGTGTGGTACGTTGCCCTGCATGAACGACATACGGACTGAACGCCTGGAATGGGTGGATACGGCGCGCATTCCTGCGATGTTGTTTGTGATTATCCAGCATATTCCGCTGGTGTGCCCATGGAATGATTCTCCACTGACGTCGTCTTTGGCGTTCTTCATGCTTCTGGCGGGGTATTTTGCCGGGCCGAGACTGGCAGCGTCTCCGCAGGTATGGAGTGGCTATGCCGGGAGGCGGGTCGTGAAGTTGATGGGACCGTATCTGGTATGGAATGCTATTTATTTGGCTGGTATGCTGGTAACTGGCGAGGAGTCCCTGCCGGCAACACTGACGGAATGGGCACACGTATTTGGACTCGGGCATGAGCCTTTACTGCTTCCCTTGTGGTTTATCCGCGATTTGGCGGTGTTCATGATCGTCGGTTCTTTCCTGGTTCGGGGGCCATGTTGGGTACTGGTAGCCGCGGCGTTGGCTGGATTGTGTTTCCTTCCTGTCGGTGCGGGCGGCGAGTTTTGGCCGAAGCCTCACATGTTCGGTAATTTTTGTCTTGGAATGCTGGCAGCAGGTGTCCCCGGTCTTTCGGGGCACTGGAAGGCATTGCCCATTGGGTTTCACTTTGGGCTCGTTGCGTTTTACTTCTGCCTGGCCGGGTATAGTGCCTATGCGGGTGGTGTCGTGTATGGGCCTTTGACTGTTCCCGGGATTCTGGCCTTATTGAGCATGGGGATTTTGTTGGACCGGCTGCCTTGCCGGAGGATGTTGCAGACATGTTCCCGGGGAACGTTTTTTATTTTCTGCTTCCATACGTTTGTGATTGTGGCATTGAAGTTTGTTCTTCCTGTAGGAAGCTTCTGGTGGCTGGCTGCGGTCCCTGTGATCTATGGCGCGAGTCTGGTTGTATATTTGCTGATCCGCAGGTGGAGCATATTCCGTTTTTTGACGTGCTGACGTGAGGATAGGCTTCCTTTGCATGCGGTGGGTGTGGTAGGAAATATTTCATCTATGCCAGAATCTTCTTCATCCCGCCATCTGCGTTCTTCTTCTCCGGTTTCAGCTGGTGCCGGATGGCGCTGGGTATGGCCGATACTTGTTGTGACCGTATTTGGCATGGGGGTAGTGACCGGCAGGTTAAGCAGGAACGATGTGACTGGAACAGAGGGTTCCGGGGAGACTTTTTCGGAAGCATTGGAACAGGAACGGCTGACGAGATTCAGTGCGGAAGATCGTGCCGAACGGGCTGAAAAAACTCTGTTAAAACTCGAACAGATGGAACGCGAACGTCTGGCTGCGGAGAATTTAGCTCTGGCCGGACAACGGGATAAGGCTGCCGCAGAAGGGGCGGATGTTCCGGACGACCGAAAGATGGGGGATGATCATGAGATGTTGGATCCCACGGTTGTGGGGCGTCCCCTGGGAGATGTGATGGATGCCGTTGGCGAGGCCCCTCCCGAAAGTCCTCTGGGATCGGGAGATGCTCGGGAATGGCGTTCGAAATACAGGTATGCCGCCCTGAAATACAATCGCCTGGTGAGTAATTACGACAGACTCCAGAAGAAGTATATTGAGCTAACCGGAGCGGACGGAGGCAGGAACGGGATCGTGACGGGGAGCATGTTTTACAAAGTCCTCCGCCGTTCAACGCGGGAGGAACTCGACCGGGTGCGCAAGGAACTGAACGGGGGTGTTTCCACAAGGAGGGTACGCGATGTCCAATCCCATCTGGACGCTTTGAATGAACGGGAAGCTTGGCTGAAGAGGAAGGCTCGTGAAATGGGGATTGAATGAGAGATTCTTTTTTCTTCGTTCTTTAAGGCTGCTCTTTGATGCGGTCGGTGAAGAGAATGCCGTCGAGATGGTCGCATTCATGCTGGAGGCAGCGGGCCAGCAGACCATTGCAGTCCAGGGTGATTACGTGACCGTTCATGAGTGTCATCCGTACTTTGGCGTGACTGGGGCGGCTGACGGGTTCATAGACTTCCGTGATACTGAGGCATCCTTCGGTGAAAAGAGATTGAGGCCCGTAGGGCTCAATGGATGGATTGATGAAGTCGAGCGGCATGATGTCCTTCAACGTTTTAGGTTCACCGTTAACCTCGATGAAAGTGGTGCTTTCTTCTTCGGCGGGGATGTCGATGGTGACGAGCCGGACGGGATGACCGACTTGCGGAGCCGCCAAGCCGATGCCTCCCTGGGCGAGTGTAGCCTTCATATTGGCTAACAATGCCAGGACTGATTCATCAATACGTTTGATGGGGGCACTGATTTCGCGAAGGACGGGATGGCCAATTTGAAGGATTTCCAGGATTTTGGGCATGACTGCGATACTACCCGCTGTCCTCCGGGAGGGCAATGCATGGGTTTGTCAGAATTGTTGAGAGAGATTTGAGACTAAAAGGCTGAAGGCAGAGGCTTATTTGTCCCGTTTGCGGTGTTTTTTCTTGGAGACGGAATCTTTATCGGTGGTTTTGGGCGCCGGATCACCACACCATTGAGTAAGGAGGCTGGGAGTGATTTTACCGTACATGGAATTCGGATCGATCTGCTGCATGGCGAGGAGGTGCTTTCGCAGGACATTTTTAGCAGCGCCGTCACGTCGAAGCTGGCCGATAAGGATGCAGTAAGTTTCCTGGCGTTGGAGAGGGGAATAGGCTGTGTCGTTGACGATTTTCAGGACAGGAGACTCCAATTCTGTGGATTTGGCATCCTTGTGCTCTTCCTGAAATTTGCGGGGGTCGTAGTTCAGGCGCCTGACGTAGCCGCTTTCATCCTTGGGATCAAGTGTCCGAATTTGTTCGGCGGCATTGTGGGGAGGATCGATGCCGAGCGTGCTGGCTTGACCGATTAATTTGGCTTTTTCGAGTCCGGATGCCTGTTCGGCCTTGTTCATCAATTCGAGTTGCTGGGCAAGGAGGGCCTTGTTTTTTTGGATAAGCTGGCAGGCTTTGCTTCCGGAGAGTCCGTCGCCTAGGTCATCATTCCCGCTGAGGATGGCATAAGTCCTTCCGGTTTTATCCAGCATGACGACGGTAGGATTGGAGCGGTAGCGATGGGGCGGAGGTAGAGGGAAGCCTGACTGGATTTCCTCTTGTTTGGCCTTTTGTTCGTCCGTGGGACGCTGGTAGATAGGCAGGGCGACGAGGACGGAGTTGCCGGCAGCGCGTTCGAGTTCATTTTTTTGCCAGAAAGATTCCAGCATTTTGACGCTTCGACGGTTCCAGTCAGGACCGTAGAGGTAGATCAGAACTCCTTCGTCTCCGGCTTTTTCCAGAGCCTCATGGTAGGTTTTGGCACGTTCTGCCGCCCAGGCCGACATGCAAGAGAAGGCAAGGAGAATCAGGACGGCCCGGGAAATGAAATGTATGCCCGTTGTTTTCATGGTGATGGGAACAGTTTGAATGAAAGGGATGAGGGGGTCAGGCGGCTTTTTGTCCGTAGACGAGAATAGCTCGCAACGAGAAAAAGTCTTTTTTGCCTCCGCGGACAACGCGAATGTGGCGTGCTATTGTGTTTTTACCTTTGAGATCAACGCGGATAACGGATTCTTTGACGGGTGAAGGCAGGGTAGCGGCCGGAGTCCATGAGTTGCCGTCCATCGAGGTTTCAATCTTCCAGTCGTGGAGGCGGTCGTGGTTGTTTCCGGTTGTGGCGATGACAATACCGGAGAGTGTCCCGGGTTTGGGCATGATGACTTCGGCCCATTCTTCTTCGTTTTTGTTGTCAGTATGGAAATTGCCTCCGCTTGTTTCGATGATGCCTCCGTGTTGGAGCGGGTCTCCGTACTGTTGGGAGACGGAACTGAAGCGGACCAATCCGCCGGAAGAGAGCAGTTCTCCTGAAAAGGGCTGGAATTCCGGAAGGGAACCGGTAATACGGTCCTTATACTGTTTGCTGATACTCTGGAATGTGTCGATGTCGCGGCTGTTTTCCGCACCGATGAGGGCAGCGGCCTGCAATTTGTCCTTATCGGCTTTGTCCATGGTTGTATTGCCGACGGAGGACATGGCTAGCTCGGCAACTTTGTTACGGGTGTCGTCGTTAAGGGATTTTTCGTATTCCTGAGCCCAGGCGAGCGTTTGTGCTGCGTAGGCGGGTTTATTGAGGAGATGTTCGAAAAGGGTTTTGAAGTAGGCGACGACTGCAGGATCGGACGCCGAGAGGCTATCAGCCTGTTGCTTGAGGAATTCGTCTAGAGGCCATTTGTCGGATTCCGGCTGCTTGAGATTCTTCATGTAGGATTCGAAGGCAGTGATTTTGTCCTTTTCATCTTTGAGAAGGGCAAGCAGGCGCGGATAGACGTATTTGGTCAGAGTGACGGCACAGACTTCCGGGTGTTTGCTGGCAATGCCGAGGCAGATGCCTTCATTGAGTTTTTTCCATTTATCGACGTCGTCGGGGAAGGCTTTTTTGAGGAAGTTGGCATAGGATGTCCACGCGGCGTAGTTGAGCGGCTGGATGTCGGTGGCGAGTTCGAAAAAGTAGGGAGCCTTGGCGGTATTGTCGGTTTCGGCCATCATTTCTCCAAGGGCGGCGATCTGCATGGACAGGTTGGCGCGGTAGCCTTCTTGGAAAAAATCCTGGGTCAATTCCAGGAAGGACCATTGGGTTTCTCCCCACACGGTCCAGTGGCAGCTGTGCTTCCAGTCGATGGAGAAACAGCGTTGCCATTTGTTATTCACGCGGATGGCAAATGCGCAATGGCCGGGTTCTCCCATCGTAAGGGCGGCGATGCCGTTGGCGCAGGCTGAAGACGTCCCGAAAGTCGCATTGCCGCCGCAGACGGAACCGATATCGCGCGTTTGCTTGCTGTAGTTTTCGGGGTAGATGGATTCGAACGGTTTGTAATAGTCCTGACCGTGGATACTGTCGCCGAAGATGTTTTCCAGACGGTAGGGAACCTGGCATGCGGCCATGGGATAGGACCCCTCCTGAAGAGTGCAGTTTTCCCGGAGCCACCTAAGAGTGGTGGCGGAACCGAAGCCGCTGTTTTGAGGACGGGTACCGCAGACGATGCGCATATCCCAATCCTGCAATTGGTCAAACGTAGCATTGAGCTCTCCTTCTTGCCAGCTGGAGGAAAAGTAGTCGTAACGGACTTTGGCCATGCTGTACGGATCGCTGCCTTCCTTGTCGTAGCATTCCGCCCTTCCGAATTCCGCAGCGATTGCCGTCGCTATTTTTCGCTTCATCGGGTTGGTGGGAATTTGCGGGTCGTGTGCAACGAGATTGACGAGGAAGTCGAGCCCTTGCGCCGTTTTCTGATTGGCTCCGGCATACACGAAACTTTCGATCCAGTTCAGATTGTTCATGAACTGGGAAACGATGGAGCCGTGTTTCGGATCCGATGCCAGTTTTTTGAAGAGCTGGGAGTCTGCATTTTTCAGGAAGATCCATTGGGCTATATCCAGCCTTGCCTGCGGTGAGTTGAGGAGCAGCAGGACATTGAGATCCTGATTCTTGGGATTCTTTACCTTGAAGAGGAGTCTGTCGGGGAGTTTTTTCAGGACATCTTTGGGGGTGGCCCAGTCTCGGCCGGTAAAGGATTTCCCGGTGAAAGGCGCGTTGGCTTTAAGGGAAACTTTGTCGATATACGAGAGGAGTTGAGCAATTTGTTCCGGAGTACGAGTCAGGGAGTGGATGGGGAATTTTTCGTATTTGGCAGCGAAGGGGAATTTCTTTTGCATCATGGCTTCGTGTTCCTTGCGGGCACGTTCCTCTTCCTGTTTGGCCTTTTCTTTTGCCTCTTCCTCTTCGCGTTCCCGGCGTTCTTCTTCCAATGCTTTTTTACGGGCGGCTTCTTCTTCTTCGCGTTCCTTGCGCTCGCGGTCGAGTTCTTCCTGTTTTTCGCGCTCCTTGCGTTCCTTATCCTCTTTGGCTTTGCGGGCCTTTTCCAGAAGTTCCCGTTCGATACGTGCTTTTTCTTCAGCCTTTTTCTGGGCGAGGGCCTGTTCTTTCTTGAGCTTCTCCTGATGAGCTATTTTATCTTTTTGCTGTTTACTCTGGTAGATGTTGTAACCGACGATAGCAACTCCGGCGATCAGGATCAACAGAAGCCATATCAAGGCTGCACCCCGGCGGACGGCATGGGAAAAAGAACGTTGGTTCATGGGGAAAGGAAACGATAATTCTCGTGAATACTCACCCATCAGATCCTGTTCTGTCAATGTTATTCCCCGCCCTGAAGTCTTGATGATATTCCGGTTTTATAAAGAGGGAAAACGCTGCCTGTTTCTGCATTTCTCCAGAAATATGCAAACTGACGTCATCCCGGTTTGAATCTTGTCCTGCGTGGAGTATGGACTTCGCATGTTTCGGACTAAAGATCTGCTCGTGGTCACCTCTCTCCCGGAGGAGAAAGTCCCCTTGTGGACGCGCGACTATATTCTGGCTTGTTGTTCCAACTTGATGATGGGTCTTGCCTTCTTTGAACTGGTTCCCGTCCTTCCCTTGTATTTGACGGGTACTCTGCGTGTCTCTTCCGGTTGGCTGGGATGGATCATGTCGATTTATGTGGTTGCGGCCATTATATCCCGCCCCTGGTTTGCCCAGAAGGTCGATACGGGGGACCGTAAAAGAATTTATATCGTTGTATATATTCTTCTGGCCCTCTCCTTTTCCGGTTATGCTGTGGCGACGACGGCTTTGTTCGTGTTGTTGACACGTTTTGTCCAAGGGTTGATATGGGGAGGGATGACGACATCGGGGCCGACTTTGGCCGTCGATATCATTCCGCCTTCACGACGTGGGGAGGGATTGGGATTCTTCGGCATGACGATGACGCTGGGCATGTGTCTGGGACCTGTGATCGGTCTTGAGTTCTACCAGAAAAACGGGTTTGAATTTATTACGTGGACATCGTTGGTTTTGTGTTTGTGCGGCGCCGGGATTGCCTCTCTGATCCGTGCTCCGAGAGCTCCCCGTCAGGAAGCCGTCCGGGAAACGCCCGGAAGTGTTCTGGATCGGCTTGTGCTGCGTGTTGGTATTCCTTTGGCTGTCAATGTGATGATGGCTTCCTTCTCCTATGGAGTCGTAGCGGTGTATTCGGCCTTGTACGGCAAGATGTACGGCTTCCGTTATGCCGGCTTGTTTTATGCCTTGATGGGGGCAGGCATGTTGATTTCACGATTTATTGTCGGGCGGCAGATTGATCGTGGTCGAGTGGCGGAGTTGTCTGTTATTTCCCTATCTATTCTGACGTTTAGCTTTGCATCGCTTGCTTTGTTCCCTCTGGAGGGGATTTATTATGCATCGGCCATACTGATCGGCTTTGGATTCGGTATCTTTATCCCCACGTTTCAAACAATGAAGCTGAACATGGCGGACCGCGGGCATCGGGGCGCAGTGAATTCTACGTTCTTTACGGCTTTTGATATCGGAGTTGGGGCTGGAATGTTTTTCGGGGGGAAGATTTTTGCATGGTTGAGCTTGAACTGGGCATTTGGCGTGGGTGCCATGCTTAACCTCTTGGCAATTGTCTATTTTTATCGGATTTCCCTGGATCACTACCGACGGAACAAACTTGGCGTGGATTCGGAATGACCGAACTCTCCGGGAAAATAAGAACCCCGCCGAAATAAAGCCGGCGGGGCTCTTATTTACTACCTATGAAATACAGAGCGCCGAATAAAGGGGGAAACATGGCTCTCTCCTTCCAGACTCCCCTAGGTTCTCTGTTATTGCATTTGACATCGATTTTTTGGAAAATGTTCAAAAAAAGAATGGTTTTTTTTACTGGAGCAAATTCTTGACTACGGGGCGCGAGCCAGCATGATAGCCACGTTATGCGCATTTTGACCGGATTGCAACCTAGCGGAATTGTTCACATTGGCAATTATTTCGGAGCCATGGAACCGGCCGTACGCCTGCAGGAGCAGGGGGAGGCATTTTATTTCATTGCCGATTACCACGCAATGACGACTGTCCATGAACCGGAAAAACTCCGTGAGTTCGTCCGTGGTCTGGCGATGGATTTCCTGTCTGTCGGTCTGAACCCGGAACGTTGCGTCTTTTTTCGCCAGTCGAGTATTCCGGAAGTGAATGAACTATCGTGGATTCTCGGTAGCGTTTGTCCGATGGGGCTTCTTGAACGTTGCCACTCGTACAAGGATAAGCTTGCCAAGGGTTTTTCCCCCAGCTATGGGCTTTTTGCTTATCCCGTGTTGATGGCAGCGGATATTCTTCTGTACGATTCAGACCAGGTGCCCGTCGGAAAGGATCAGAAGCAGCATGTAGAAGTGACTCGCGATTTGGCCGGCAAATTCAATGAACAGTTTGGCGAGGGATTGCTGAAGTTGCCTGATCCGATTATTGCAGAAAGCACGGCTGTCGTTCCTGGCCTGGATGGTCAAAAGATGAGCAAGAGTTACGGTAATACCCTTCCCATTTTCGGAGATGAGAAACCGTTGCGCAAGCTGGTGATGCGGATTCCGACGGATTCTACCCCTCTGGAGGATCCCAAGCCGGTGGATGGATCGGTTATCCTTCAACTGTACAAGCTGTTTGCATCCGCAGATGACTATTCCTCCATGGTGGATGATTTCAAGAAAGGCGGTTGTGGGTATGGGGACTTCAAGAAGCGCTTGTTTGACGCTTACTGGGAGTATTTCCGCCGTGCTCGTGAACGGCGTGCCGAGTTGGAAAACAATCCGGATTATGTGGATGAAGTTCTTGCCCAAGGGGCGGAACGGGCGCGTGTGGAAGCGGCCAAGGTGATGGATCGTGTTCGGAAGGCCGTGGGGTTAAGATAAAAGCGGGAGCGATTTGCTCTTGATTTGTTTCAAGCGTCGCAGGGATCACTGATCTTCTGCGGCGCAATTTTTTTTGAGGTATGGCGGAGTCTGCCTACCGGAAGAGTTGTTCCGGCCGGTTGCCTGGAACTGGTGAGGGGATAGTATTTTTTGAAATGGATGGATAATTTTATGTAAATATATATTTTTTAAACAACAGGTGAAGTTGTTTTTGAATTGCAGATTTTTATAATGAAATGAATATTTCCATGTGTTCGATTTGGAAATTCAATTTGATAGATTCGGAATATATGGATTTTTGATATGGGCGAAATATGCTTGTATTTTATCCATTTAAATCGATATTTTTAAAAATATTGAAGTTTTGTAAGCCTTATATTGTTCGTATTTTGGAAGATATTTTTTGAGATATTTTGTTGTGTAATAACAAACTTATAATTATTGTGTTATTGTGTTTTAACGGGGTGTTTTATTGTTATTGTAGTATCTTACATTGAGGCTATTTCCAAGTTGTTGTTTATTCTTGATAACGGTGTATTAAAGTGTTAATTAAAATAAACAGTATTTTTCTTTTTGCGATGAAACTCAGACTACCTCTTCTTTTAGCTGCGGCCGTTATGGCTTGCTATTCCCATGTTTCCTTTGGTGCGGATCCTTCGTCTTCCGGAGGTTTCAGTATCAATATCTGTACGGGAGACTCTGCCTCCGTAAGCGGAACGGATGAAATCGGAATGGTCGGCGTTCAGGCCGATAACTGGTTCAATTGGACTCCTGCCGCAGCCAATACTCCCGTGGGTATCACCAAAGACAATGCCGGAGCAGCTCTTTCGGGGGTAACCATTTCAACAACAAGAACGAACACATGGGGACCGGGTTCGGCCAATAAAACGACCGAGACGGATAAGCTTCTCTCTACCTATCTTGATGCTGGTGCATCGGATACCTTTACTATCACGATAGCCGGAGTTCCCTATTTGTCTTCAACTCTCTATTTGATTATGTCCGGCGACGGAGGGACATTTTCAGCCGAGAATATCAATGGGACCAATTGGACCTACAAAGACGGAGCGATGGTTGAGGGAACGGAAGCCTGGGGAAATCGTAGTGCCAATCAAGGGGCTTTGACATTGGGAACTAATGTTTTGCAGATTGATAATATTGCCGGTGGCAGCATTTCCATTACGAACGTAAGGAGTGCCGGGCGAGGAACGATTGCGGGGATACAGGTTGTCGATACATATGAGGGAACTTATTTGTACCGGACTCTTGACTCCACGGGAGGGGCGTGGTCCGATGCTTTATGGTCTGAGACGGATGGTACGACCGGTACTCTTGCCTGGGGAGGAGCGGGGAATGGAGCCGTTCTCAAGGCGGACGCAGGCGGATCGACATTGACTTTGTCTGGAACGGTTGTATCGGACGGTGTTATCCTTCAATCCGGGAAATTGATTCTTTCCGGAGGAACGCTTAATATGACGGGACCGGCTGCGTTTGTGACGGGGCAGGCAAGCACGATCAAGTTTGATGGAACCACCGTTACTTCAAGTGGTACCCTGGTCTTATCGGGTTCAGGCACATACGAGATTTCAGATTTATTGTACCTTCCTCTTTCTGTGGATGTAACGGGAGGTACTCTCAATGTTTCAGCGGGAGCGACGGTCCGGGATGGCAGTACTATACGTTTTGTCAATTCTTCGGTTTTAGATTCTTCTTCCCTGACGATTGAATCGGGAGGTTCTGTTCGTGTTGGTGCGAATATATTCAATACACTGAAAGTCGATTCCGTATCAGGCAGCGGGGAGCTTGCTTTGGATATTCCCATGGGGTTCGATAAGGAGAATCTTCCCGATCTGCACAGTTTGTTGGAGGATTTCGATGGGATGTTGACGCTGGGTAGTCCCGGGGAATATTATTTTAATTATACGGGATCGACAGATTTCAGTGCAAACATTCTGATTGGCAAGGAAGGGATGACGGTACATGTGGAAAAAGGTGCCACGTTTCGTCTGAACCCTATCAATAGTGGATCGAATACGTTCCTGAACGATATGATTCTGGAGGCAGGCAGCAGCTTTTACAAACAGGACTCCAGTTTGCTGAATTTAGCAGGCAATATCCTGATGAACGGCAATGTAACCGATTCCATTATCATAACCGGTCAGTGGGGGCAAAATCGACTCTTTTCTCAGGAAAAATTTCCGGGCAAGGAACAGTTCAATTGAGGTTAAGTGGTAATCTTTCGGAAACTTTCAGGATTAACAATGCTGCCAATGACTTTTCCGGAACCTGGATGGTAGGCCGGGACGATGGAGGAGAGATTACTCTTCAGTTGGAAGCCGATGCTATTTCGATGGCTTCTGTAGAATTGACCAACAAAGGGATATTGAGAAACAATGTTGAAAGCGCCTCTCTTGTCAATTTGTCGGGAACGATGGCTGATGGCCAGGTTACTTCCGGAGCGGCGGATGGGAGTTTCAATACTCTGACCGTCAAGGGAACTGCCAATTACGCCGGCAAGATCGGCAAAAACCTCAATCTGAACCTTGCAGGGGGTGTGGCGCATGTCCTGTCGGGAGATTTGAGCGCTTTCACCGGAACGATTACTGTTGCCGACAATGCCTCCTCCAATCTGACCCTTTCGGGAAGTTCTTCCGTCGATGGAGTCAATCTGTCCATGAGTCAGGGAAATTTGACGACGGGAGTGAAAGTGAATTTGCTCTCGGCCGATTCATCATCTTTGACTCTGTTTCTGACTGCCGGAGGGCAAATTGTTGTCACGGGAACCACATCGGCATTTGCCTCGACGACAGTAACGGGTGCTGGAATGATCGGCATGGATTTGAATTCCTCGGCGGGAACTCTTGATTTGGGCGATTTTACCATCGGAGCTACAGGTGGTTTCCTGCGGATCGATCTGTCCAATACCGATGATCTCAGTCAGTTTTCCCTGACTGCTACGGGGACGTCTTTGGATGTTCTTCGAGGATCCTTGACGGCATCCGCCGGCAACAAGTTGTATGTGGCAAGTGGTTATGCAGGGAATAATGTCTCCTTCTCCGAAATGAACCTTTTGGTGAATGAAAGTGAGTCCGGTGCCGACAAATACTATTACCGCAATGGAGGTTCCGTTACCCTGTCCCAGCCGGAATATTCGATGAATTCCCTTCTGATCAACGGTGATGCCGATGAAGCGACGACGGATGAAATCATCCTGAACGGAGCGGCTCTTTCTGCGGATTCTCTGACTTTTACCTCTTCTGCCGCTTATGCAATCAATGATGGCGAGACTGCCGGTAGTCTCGAAGCGGGACAGCTTTCCCTTCTTGGGTCGGGAACACTGACGTTGAATACGGCGTCCACGATCGGGAGTATTACGGGATCCGGTTCACTCGTTGTCTCTAAAAATACGATCATTCAGTCGGGAACGACAACATTGGCGAGTCTGAACTTTAATGGTACAACGTTGACTTTAGGGGATGGTAGTGATGAAAAAGCGGATATTATTTCTGAAATTCGAATCAATCAAACTGCAGATACCAATTTGATTCTGAAAAACGGTTCTTCCTTGACGTTGGAGGCTTTCCATTTGCTGGGAGTCGATTCGAAGGGATCTACCTTCAATTTAGGAGGAGAAGGTGGAACTGACAGGGGGGTATTGAACATACAAAGATATGCAGGAGCTGATGCATACCTGTCAGGTACGACGGCTTTTAATATCAAGACCGGCAATGTGATGAACATCCTGGGGGCTGTTGATGGAACTTCCGGAACGGGAGCTTTTGTCCTTGGGCATTGGAATTATACAACGTCGGTCAATGTGTCTGGTGTTTTGAATATTTTGAATGCCCATATCGGCGTTGTGTCGGCAACGAATGCTACTCTCAACATCAATGAAGGCGGTGTTGTGAACATCAAAGGTCTTGATTTGGCATACAAACGCGATGCTGCAGCCAAAATTGCCGTCGTGCTCAACGAAGGCGGCATGATTAATATGGGTGAGGACGGTATCGGCAAAACAACGGGTACGGCCGACGCGTTTACGCTTACCTTGAATGGAGGAACACTGGGTATTCTGAATACCGTGGATTCCTGGACAGGAGTCAAGGCAATGACTATCGGAGGTTCCGTCACGCTTAATACGGACAAATATACACCGGACACAACAGCCCAAGGTTCCGATTACGACGGTTATCTGGGAGGGGTGGGGACGATTACGATCAGCGGCGGCCTGACGGGCGTTGCCGGTACGGCTAACTTGACGATTGCGGGAGGAGGAGAAGTCGTTTTTTCCGGAGCCAACGATGATTATCAAGGAGGTATCACTATTGAATCGGGAGCGACCTTGACGGCTACGGGCGATAATAACAAGACCCTCGGCGGAGACAATGCCGTCGTGACTCTTCAGGACGGAAGCAAGCTTGTGTTCGGCGGTACGACCATGAATGCTGATTTTGCCTTTAAAGGCAACATTGTCGGCAATGGAAAAGGTATGATCGAATCGTCTACCAATGTCACGCTTTCCGATATCAATGTCGATGTGGAGACGGTCAATATTACCGGAGGTAAATTGATTTGGGACAACCGCACGACTTCTGAAACGAATCTCCTTCTTGGAGCAACAGTCAATATTGGACCGAATAGTACGCTCCAGCTCAAATTCCCGGGATCTACCTCCAAGCAAAACATTGTCCAAAGCTCCGTCAATTTGTCGGAGGGAGGAACCTTACAGTTGGGAACAGGGTATGTAGGGGGGGGAGGCGAAGTTGTTTTTAATATCGAATTTGCCCAAGGAATTACCATCCAGCCTTCCTCCGAAGCTGTCGTCAAAAAAGCTCTTCTCCAACTACCTTCCTGGGAACGTGTTTATTCCGTATCCAAATTGAATGGATCCGGTAATCTGGAAATTTCCAGGCAAGCCGGTGTGTATACCGTGGATGAAAACAAAAGTCTTTTCATTATCTCCGGAGTAGATGACGATTCTTCCAAGTGGTTTACTGGGACGATCTCGCTGACGAATGGAGATTCCGGAGATAATGAGGTTACCAAATATTTCAGACTGGTTCTCAACCACCAGAATGCCGCGGCCAAGGCTCTGATCTCCCTGGATAATGCCGCAACAAAACTTCGTTTGGGGGTTGCAGATGTTACGATAGCCGGTCTGAGATCGGCAAAAGCGGGAGCGATGTTGGAAAAATCAGCATCTTTGACTTCTCCCTCCAATTTGACAATCAATTACTCCGGATCTGATGCTCTGACCTTTAGCGGAAAGGTAACGGATGGCGTCAACGTGATCAAAACGGGGACGGGATCCCAGATCTTTGATGGCGATTTGACCGCGTTCAACGGTACCTTCACGGCGCAGGACGGACAGCTGACGGTCAATGGCAAAACGGTTGCCGGAGCAGAAGAAGGGACGACTCTTCCCGTGGTGGGTTCGGGTACCCGGTTCAATCTTGACGGCGGTAAATTGAGTTTCCCGTCGTTAATCGCCGGTTCCACCTTGACGACGACATCGGCCTCCAATGGTTCGTTGACGGGGACGTTGTCATTGGACGGTGGCAGCATCGTCGTCCTGGATGATACGGACACGCTGCAATATGCCGTTTCGGACGGCGGCAGCATCACTCTTGGATCAGGTGTTGTCTTTGATCTCTCATCACTAGTCTCCCTGACAACAGGACACTATATCTACCAGATGTTTACGCTGGACGGCGGATTTGATAAATCCAAAATTTCAAGTTACGGAATGGAGGTTGACGAGGATTCCCGTGACAAAATAGACTATCAGCTGAGGGCCGGCAATATGCTCCAGGTCGTTTTTGACAAGACGGATGTCACATTGACCTGGACAGGAGATGCCGATCTCTGGCAAACGAGGAATGATGCTTCTTCTTGGACTGCCGATATTCCTTCGGTGGATACCAGTTTCCATACGGGAGACAAAGTCGTCTTTACCAATGATGCCGCCGAGAAAACGGTATCAATCGTAGGAACGGTCAAGCCCAATACCATGGAAGTAACGGGAGGGGATTATACCTTCAATGCCGGGACGGACGGCACCATTGCCGGGAGTAGTTCTTTATCACTGACGGGTGGAAGCCTGACGATGAATCTGGCCAATACCGGATGGAACGGAGCCATTTCCGTCGGATCCGCCAAACTGGTTGCCAATACGGCCGGTGCTCTGGGAACGGGGACACTGACCCTGAACAACGGTTCTACCCTGGGCTTTGTTTCCGGAGGGCTGGATTCCCTGGCTTCGATCAATATTGCCGACAGTGCCACGGCAACTCTTTTGTGGTCTGGCGACCAGGGGACGCTGAATTGAGTTTTCCGGGACGATTATCAGTTCCGGGTCTATTGTGACCAATGTCGGCCTGTTGAAGAACGGCAGCGGGACATTGACTCTGAGCGGAGCCAATACGTCACAGGCGGATCTGGACATCAATGCCGGCGGCATCATCCTGTCGGGTGCCGGCGTCTGGAAGGGCGCCATCAACCTGACGGCTGCCGGCTCCACTCTGACCTACGCCAATACCTCCGCCATCACGCAGGGAACGGCGGTCACCGCCGCCGCCGGTTCGTCCATCAACTTTACGGGCGGACAGACCTACACCCTCTCCAACGAATCGAATGCCATTGCCGGCAGCGTCTCGGTCGGAAAGGCCGGAGACGCGACAGGCACGAAACTCGTCCTTTCCGGAGGATTCGGCGCCGGTTCCATCTCCCTGGCAACCGATCAGGATGCCCTGGAACTTTCCGGCGCCGACAAGGAACTCTCCGGCGAACTCTCCGGCAACGGTTCCCTGAGCGTTACAGGAGGCACCCAGACGCTTTCTTATGCCAATTCCGCCTTTACCGGCGCCGTCTCGGTCTCGGGTGGCACGCTGCGCGCCGGGTCGAACACGGCCCTGGGGAACAGCGACATTGACGTGTCGGGCACCGGCGCCTTGGACGTCAACGGAAAAACCCTCGCCAACAAAGTCTTCCTCACAGGCGGTTCCCTGG